>NZ_JBQEMS010000001.1:0-359865 GCF_052044265.1 Sinorhizobium sp. 22678
GAGGACAACTCCGCGCCAACCCCTGCGACATTCAATTTCACCGTCAACCCCGTCAACGACGCTCCCATACGCAGCGGCGATCTGAGAGCGGCGGTCGCAGAGGGCGGAACCTATAAGCTCACGACGGCCGATCTCGGCTATTCCGATCCGGACGACACCGCAGCGGGTGTTAGCTTCAACGTCTCGAACGCCGTCAATGGCTCTGTCCTCGTCAACGGGTCAGTGGCCGCCAGCTTTACGGCGGCGCAACTCGCAGCCGGCCTCGTCTCCTTCCGCCACAACGGCTCGGAGACCACCGCCGCCTCCTTCCGGGTCGTCGTCGAAGACGGCAACGAGGACAACTCCGCGCCGACGCCTGCGACATTCAATTTCACCGTCAACCCCGTCAACGACGCTCCTAGCCTTACGCTCACACAGCACCTCACCCGCATTGCCGAAGATGCCTCGACGGGAACGGCCCAGAAGGTTGCTACTCTTGTGATCGCCGACGACACTCAGGGGACCAATCTGCTGACTTTGAGCGGCGCGGATGCGTCGCTGTTCGAAATCCGCGGCAACGTCCTCTGGTTGAAGGCAGGAGCACGGCTCGATTTCGAGACAAACCCATACCTCGACGTGACCATCGGGCTTGACGACCCGTCTGTCGGAACAGGACTAGAAGCAACCAAGACGATCAGGGTGTCCGTCACCGACGCCATTGAGCGGTATATCGGCTCGGCCGGCGCCGACCGCCTCACCGGCACCGCCGCGAACGAGACCTTTGACGTAGGAGCGGGCAACGATGTCATCAATGGCGCAGCCGGCAACGATACGATCATTGGCGGCGCAGGAGCCGATCTGCTGACGGGAGGAGCGGGGAACGATATCTTCGTTTTCAAATCTACCAACGACTCGGCGCCCGGTTTCTCCGGCTATGTGAACAATGTTGCATATGGGTCGGCCTCTGGTGCCGGACATCGCGACACCGTGACAGATTTCGCGAACGGCTTCGATCGACTCGATCTATCGGCCATCGATGCGAACACCGGTGCGGCCGGCAATCAGGCCTTCACGTGGCGAGGCACCGGCGAATTCTCCCGTCACGCGGGCGAGCTCATCTACAAGACGTTCAATCCGGCGGGCACCCTCGACGACAAGACGATCATCTATGGTGATGTCAACGGCGACGGCCGAGCTGATTTTCAGATCGAGCTTTCCGGGTTGAAGAGCCTCGCGACGGGAGATTTTCTGTTGTAACCCAGTCCGGCACGGCAAATTCCGACCTCAATCGGCGCCGGTCGCCCGAATGGCAATCGCCCTTCAGGCCGGAATCTTGGTCCTCGCGTTCAACGTTCTCACCTTGGTGAGGGTATCGAGGTTCTGATTGACGCGGCAGTAGAACTCCTCGTTGACGAAGGGACGGACGATAAAATCGTTGCCGCCGGCTTTGAGGAAACGGGCGGAAAGCAGCCGGTCCGTCGACGACGACACACCGATGATCCTTAGCTGATGCGGGCCGTGGGCGGCGCGGATTCGCCGCGTAAGTTCGAAACCGTCGATATCGGGCATATTGTAGTCGGTTATGACGAGGGCGATGTCCGGATTGCTCTTCAGGATTTCCAGCGCCGCAGAGCCGCTGTCCGCCAAGCTCGTTCTGAAATTGTAGCGCTTCAACTGCGTCGTCAACACGGCCCGCGCCGTCGCACTATCGTCGACGATCAACACGTGATGCTGCTGGTTCGTCAGGAATCGGCAGACGGATTCTGCCAGCATATCGACAGCAAAGACGCTGTCCTTGATGACATAATCGACAATGTCCTTGGCGAGGATCGCCTCGCGCGTGCTCTCCTGAAACGAGCCGGTGAAGACGATCGTCGGTACGCTCATCTCGATCAGGTAGGTGAGCGCTTCGCCGTTCTCGGCGCCTGGAAGGTTGATATTGGAAATCGCGAGAGATGGCGCGAAGGAAGCGTTTTCGACCGCGAACTGCAAGTCCTCGTAGTCGCGACAGACGATCACGTCGATATCGAAAAGCTCCTTCAGCCGCTTCGAGACCATCGAGGCAAAGAGGTTGGAGTCCTCGGCAAGCACGATACGGTGTTCGCCGAGGGATTCGCCGGAAAAGTACATTCCGGAAATGCCGAAGAATGACATTGATCGCCTATGAAAAAGAGTGTCCCCGGAAGGCACCCTAGGAGCATAACGCTTTATCCGGTGTTAATGGGCGCACTCATCCCGATGTCCGGCGAAGGCATCCCTCAAACGAAGACGACATCATCCGCCGAAAGGTCGGCAAGTGCGACCTTGTCCAGCAACAGACCGAATGTATCGGACCCGTTGAAGGCGATGTAGAGCCCGTCTTCGGTCTCGGTCGCGGCGGCAACCAGGTCTGCGAAGCTCTCGATGCGCGTCGTGTCGGGTGCATATCCGGTAAAGCGCAGCAGGTCGCCTCCGTCCGCATCGAAATCCGTGATACGATCCACACCTGCGAACGAAAATGTATCGGACGACCAAAGGAAGGTATCTGCCCCTGCTCCGCCCGTCATGACATCGTCACCCGCGCCCCCCCAAAGCACGTCGCTTCCGGCGCCGCCGTCCAGACGGTCGCTGCCGGCGTTGCCGGCGAGCTGGTCGTTGCCTCCAAGCGTGCGGATGGTATCGTTCCCCGAGCCGCCGGACAGCTCGAACCTCTCGATACCTGTGAAGATCAGCGACGTACCCAGCATGCCGGTCGAAGCGTCGAAATTCGCGTCCGGCAGGGGATCGACGACGCGCAACGTATCGCTGCCGGTCCCGCCATCGATAAAGCCTGATGGCGCAACCACCTGGATAAGGTCGTCGCCGGCGCCGCCGTCGATATATGTCTCTCCGTCGCCGAAACTCGTTCCGCCGTCGTAGATGTCATCGTTCCCATCGCCGCCGACGAGCACGTCGTTTCCGCCGGCACTGATCAGGATGTCATCGCCAGCGCCCCCATAAAGGGCATCGTCGCCGCTTCCGGAGGCGACATAGTCCCTGCCGCTGCTGCCGGCGACATAATTGTCGCCCTCGCCCATATGGGCGCTGAGCGAAGACAGATTTCCGGCAATCAGCGTATCACTGCCGCCGCCGAGATCCACGCTGGCAACCTCGATCCCGCCGATCCGCGTGCCCGTCGAGGCAAACCCCTGTCCGAAATCGACGGTGACGTCGTCGGTTCGCCCTTCATCGAAGATGGATAGTTTATCCCAGCCGCTCCCGCCGTCGATCACCGCGGAGGAAAGCGTGGTGATGATGATGTCGTTGTGGTCGCCGGCAAAGATCCGGTTCGCGCCAACAGGGTCGTTGATGATGTCGCCGCCGCTGCCTGTGTCGATCGTGTCGTCGCCGAACATGCTGGTGCCGTCGTCGCCGTCGATGCCATATGGGCCCACGACGTCGTTCCCGGCGCCGGTCGAGATGATGTCGTCGGTGGCGGCGCCGAAGATCCGGTCGTTGCCGCTGCCTGTCGTCAGCACCAGCCGCTCGATGCGATTGAAGAAGATGTGTTCCCAGTTCGCCGTGTTGTAGCCGATGATGCCGTGACCGTGCTCGCCGCTGAACCGGACGTCCGAGCTGACGCTCGACAGGTCGACCACCAGCGTATCGACGCCGGCACCGCCTGTAACCGCGCCGCCGGTCCCGATCAGGCTGATGAGATCATCTCCCTCGCCGCCGTCGAGTCGGTCATACCCGCTCCTGCTTGTCAGACGGTCGTTTCCCGCCCCGCCGTCGACGAGGTCATCGCCGCCGCCAGCTTCGATCTCATCGGCGCCGGCTAGACCCCAGATGCGATCCTTCTCCCCGGTTCCGGTTAGCGTATCGTCTCCGGCCGTCCCCACGACTGTGGTCATGTCGCTCTTCCCCCATGAATTGCGAAGCAGGCCACTAATATTAAATTTCAAAGTATAAATCGAGACGCAGATGAAAATATTTTTTCGCTCTATAAATATAGATTATATTACTTCAAATATAAAATTACTTTGTACCCAAATCGAAATGCGGACTGACCGCCCGCCGATTTCCGTATAAGATGTGTTCATGAGCGAGGCCCAAACCCTTTTCGATGTGCTGCGCCATTCGGCAAGGACGGAGGTCGCCGATGCATTCGAGCGGCTCGTTCTGGATGCACCCGATCACAAGCTTTGCCGCGTCAATGCGCTCGCATTCGCCGCGCGCGAGGGACTCGACGAGGAAGAGACGATCGCAGGCTTTCTGCATGCCTCGCGCCTAGGAATTTTCGAGCTTTCCTGGAACGTGCTCTGTCCCGGTTGCGGCGGTGTACTCGATGCCAACACGTCCCTTAAGACGGTGCAGAGTACGGAATATACCTGCGCGCTGTGTGCCGCCGGTTACGAGCCGACGCTCGACGAGATGGTCGAAGTCACCTTCACGATCAGTCCGCGCGTGCGCCACATAGGGGCACATACGCCGCATGAATTGCCGCCGGCCGAATATTTCCGCCAGATCTACTGGGGTTCCGGCATCGACCTGCAGGAAGAGGATTACGAAGCAAAGCTCGATGAATTCCTGCTGGAGGCGCTGGAACTGCCGCCTGGCGAGAAAGCCGTGATCTCGCTGCAGCTTCCCGCGGAGTTCGTCATCGTCTTCGAGCCGGTGACCCATGCTGCGCAATTCCTGGATGTGAGCGGCGAACCGACAAGGGAAAGGAGGAATCTCGGGCTCGTCTTCGATCGCTCGCACCGCCATCACGAAACGCTGAGCTTGCCGCCCGGCCCCTTGCGCGTTTCGGTGGAGAACCACGCCGAAGTTCGTACCCTGCCCTCGATCTGCGTGGCAGGCGAAGCGCTGCGTGCCCTGCTCGGCCGCCGTCGGCCGTTTCTCACCGCCAAGCGGCTGCTCTCCAACCAGACATTCCGCGACATCTACCGCACCGACACGCTCGATGTGGACCAACGGCTGAAAATCACCAGCCTTACTTTCCTCTTCACCGACCTGCGCGGCTCGACGGAACTCTACGAGCGCGTTGGCGACCTCGCGGCCTTCGACCTGGTGAAAACGCATTTCAACGTCTTGAACGAAATCGTCGCGGCCGAGACCGGCGCCGTCGTCAAGACGATCGGTGATGCGGTTATGGCAACTTTTCCAGCGCCCGACCGGGCTATCACCGCGGCAATGCGGATGCGCGAGGCAATGCGCAGACTCAACGAAGAGCGCGGCAGCGAGGACCTGCTCCTCAAGATCGGCATCCATGAGGGGCCATGCATCGCGGTCAATCTCAACGACCGGCAGGACTATTTCGGTCAGACCGTCAACATCGCCTCGCGCGTCCAGCATCTCGCCACCTCGCGTGAGATCTTCGCGACCGGCTCCGTCCTCGAGGATCCTCGAGCATCCAGTGTGCTCTCTGATCGGGGCCTAAGCCCGGTGGCGCACAACGTGGCGCTAAGAGGGATCGCCAACGAGATCAGCATTTTCGCGATCCCGTGAGCCGCTCCTGCGCTAAAGTTCTCAAAGAAATTCTTGCAGCTTGTGGCGTTTCTGTCGGTATCGGCCTTCGTCCAGCGTCCTAGCTTCGGTAACACCACGAACGAGGAGAGCCGGAATGAGAAAGTTCATCGTTGGCGCATTCGTAAGCCTTGACGGAATCATGCAGGCGCCGGGCGGACCGCACGAAGACCCGGTCGGCGGCTTCGACCATGGCGGCTGGGCCGCTCCCTATTTCGACGAAACCATGGGACAAGCGGTGGACGAGATGTTTTCCAGGCCGTTCGATCTTCTGCTTGGTCGGAAGACCTACGACATCTTCGCCGCACACTGGCCCTATGCCGGCCCTGACGATCCGATCGGTCCGCTCTTTGACCGGATCACCAAATATGTCGCTACGCGCAACCCCGATCTGAGGCTCGACTGGCAAAATAGCCGTACTCTCGGGTCCGACCCGGTAGCCACGCTCAAGAAACTCAAGAGCGAGGAAGGCCCCGATCTGTTGACCCAGGGTTCGACCGATTTCCTGCAGACCCTGTTCAGCAATGATTTGATAGACGAGATGTACATCTCGTACTTTCCGGTCGTGCTCCGAAAGGGCAAGCGGCTCTTCGGTCACGGCGCCATGCCGATGGCGTTGAAACTCGTCGGTTCAAAAGTCTCGGGGACGGGCGTCACCGTCAACCAATACGTCCGCAGCGGTCCGGTCGTGCCAGGTTCGTTCGAGTTCGACCAGCCGACCGAAGCGGAGCTGGAGCGGCGAAGAAAGCTGAGCTGATCTTCTGCCTATAGTGCCGTCGTTCGTCACTGATGCGGGGCTACGGCCCCGCAATTGTCGTGGAAAGACTCCAACCTCCGGCTCCCGGAGGGGCGTCACTTCACAACGACGGAGCCGTTGACGATTTCGATCGTCTCGTCGCCCTGGAGCCCCACGCGGTCGCCGCTCGGCGCAGTGACGAAGCAGCCGCCGGGGCAGATCACTTCCGTGGCACCTGCATCGATTGCAACTTCGACCCGGCTCTCCCCTTCGACGATCACCAGAACAGCGGCCTCGCCGTCCGTGTTTGTAACAGTTGCGGCATGGGCCACGCCAGCCCACAGCATTGCAGGCACCAGAACAACAGCATACGTCTTCATCACATTCGGCGCACGAGCGCCGCCCCCCGTTTCGGCCGGCCGCCTTCCCGTCGCGAGAAGAAGGCGCCGGCCACCCCTCTAGCCGCGGCCAGCCTACCGCATATTTGCTTGATCGTAACCGAGCAAAGGTCAAAAACATGCGGCAGATCGAAGTGCTGCAGGCCTTTGGGTGTCTGATGAGACGCGCGGCGCGGTAGCGCAGAATTTCTCGAAGCGTAAGGCGTGCAGGAAAAAACGATGCGGCGGCTCGAGCCGCGCCGGAGGCACCGGAAGCTGCTCGACGATCGTATCTCTTTCGAAAGTGCCGATTAGTTGACCCGGCCCACTTGATCCGTCGATTGTTCGCGGTCTATGCGTTTTGCGACGCCGCAGGCGTTTCGGGGACAAGAAGGGTTACCACACATGGAGATTTTCACTTCCGCCGGCCTGACGGCACTGCTGCAGGTCATTGTGATCGACCTGGTGCTTGCCGGCGACAACGCTGTCGTTATCGGCCTTGCAGCAGCCGGCTTGCCGCTGGAGCAGCGCAAGAAGGCTATCCTCGTCGGCATTCTCGCCGCCACCGTGCTTCGCATCGTGCTCGCCATCTTTACGGTCCAACTGCTGGCGATCATCGGGCTCCTGCTCGCCGGCGGGCTTCTCCTGCTTTGGGTCTGCTGGAAGATGTGGCGCGAGATTCGCACTGGCGGTCACGAAGGCGTTGACGGGCTCGAAAATGCGGACGCCTCGGCCCCAAAGAAGACTTTCAAACAAGCGGCAACACAGATCGTGATAGCGGACGTGTCCATGTCGCTCGACAACGTCCTCGCCGTCGCCGGCGCCGCCCGAGAGCATCCGACCGTGCTCGTCTTCGGTCTGGCGCTCTCGATCGCGATGATGGGCATCGCCGCCAGCTTTATTGCCCGCCTGCTCAGCCGCTATCACTGGATCGCTTACATCGGCCTGGCGATCATCTTGTACGTCGCACTCGACATGATCTATCGCGGCACAATGGAGGTGTGGCCACACGTTGTGCCGGTGGCTCAGGCGCTGGCTGGGCTGTAAAGCGCTCCGGGAAACCTGCGTAACGGTTTTCCGTGCGGAAGTGCGTCATTTCAACCTGCGGCCGGGGCTCGGCCAAATAGAGAAGAAGGAGCGGCATTTCCGCTCCTTCTTCGCTTTTCCGACCTTCGCCAAGGCACCAGCGCGTCAGGCGTTGTTTTCAGCCGGCTTAGGCCTTCTCTTTTTCGATGACAGACGGTTCGGCGCCGGCGCTTCCGGCTTCTTCCTCAGGCGTTACATCTTCGACCTTCATCGGGAACGGCGCGCCGATCCCCTCGTCACGAAAGCGCTCGTAGATCGAGACGCGAAGGTCGTTGCGAACGCCGCCGGCCGTCAGCACGTCAGCGACATAGATCCGCAATTCGAACGTCATTCGCTCGTCTTGGAAGGCCGTAAAGCCGACATTCGGAGCCGGATTCTTGAGGATCATCGGATGGGCTGCGGCGATTTCGTAGAGCAGCTCGATAACCCGGCGCGGATCGCTGGCATAGGTCACGGTCACGGCGATTTCCGACCGGCCGAGCTTGTTGCGGTGCGTCCAGTTTCCGACCGACGCGTTGATGAGCAGGGAATTCGGCATCATGATCGATTGATGCTGAAAGGTCTCGATCTCGGTCGCGCGGACGGAGATGCGCCGCACGAAGCCTTCGGTCGTACCACTGACGATCCAGTCGCCCACCTTGAAGGGACGCTCCACCAGCAGGATCAGCCCCGAAACGAAGTTGGAGACGATGTTCTGCAGGCCGAAACCGACGCCGAGGGAGAGAGCGCCGGCGACGAGGGCGAGGCTCGAAAGATCGATGCCGGCGGCAGACAAGCCGATAAGGCCGGCTATGCCCACACCCATATAGCCGATACCGGTTCGTATGGAGTTGCGCACGCCGGCGTCGACACGACTGCGCGCCATGACGTTGCCGTCGATCCAGCGCTGCACCCAACGCGTGACGAGATAGCCGAGGGCAAAGAGCAGTACTCCCGCGAGAATGCCCACCACCGAAATCGTGATCGTACCGATCCTGATTTCGGTCAGCACCTGATAGGCCCAGGACTCGATATCCGCAGTCTTGAAGCCCCACTGCATCAATATCAGCGGGATGAAAAAGGAGAGAACGAGCACATAGATGCCGAGACCGGCAAAAAGGCCGAATTGGTCGAGCGCAACCGGCTCCAGATGGAAGCGGCGCTCCAGATAACGCCCCGCTACCGTTTCGGCAAACGCGCCCTGCTTGGAGACAGACTTGCCCGTAAGGAGGCCGATATAGACCGTCACAAGGATCGCGCTCGTTACCGTGATCTGGGTAGCGATGAAACGCGCCAGGCCGACATAGCCCGACAATGCAGTCGCGATAAGCGCCGCCCCCAGCAGGAGGAAGGAGAGCGAGATTACGCGCGGCCAGGCATGTCCCGGTGCATCGTAAGGCTCATCGGCCCTCAGCACAGGCCGGATCCACGCCATCGACATCAGAATGAGACCGATGATGATGGATGCCACGAAGCTCTTGGCAATCGTCAACACCACCGGGGAACCGAGAGACTCGCTGATGCTGCCGAGCAGATAGTCGAGCCCGTTGACGAGCGCCATCGCGAAGATCGGCACCATCAGCATTTTGGCACCGCGATCCGAAACACGCACGAGTCGCCAGCTCGACCGGTGCGGCGATAGCACCGCGCCTGCCAGCCTGGCTATGAAGAACAGCACGACGCCCATGGCGAGCGTGATCGCAACGATGGGGGCGATATCCGGCCGCAAGACGTTGAAACTACTTAGGAAGAAGTAGCTCGACATAGCGAAGGCTGTGAGCGCCAGAGTCGGGATGAGCGTCGACCAGAACGCAAGCGAAAGCTGCCGGAAATAGGTGGGCTCGTCGTCTTCCTCGTCGCGCATGAGGACCGGCGAAAAAAGCCTGTAACCGCCGACCAGGAAGAGCAGCGCGGCGCAGAGCGAAAGGAAGATCGCGCTCAGCAGCGGCACGCGCTTGTAATTCCAGGCGAATGTCAGCCAACCGCCGATGCTGCGCGACAGTGCCATCGCCTCGTGCATCGTTGCGGTGATTGCCTCGCTCAGCATCGCCGCCGAGACATCCGTATGTCTCAGCAGAGTGTTGGAGAAGATTGCCCGGCGCGTCGCGGTGATCCGGTTGGCAAGTTTCCTCGCCTCGATCGATAGGTTCTCCGCCTTGCCCGTCAGAGCATTGATCGCCCCGCGCTCCGCCAGGAGCCGTTTGCGCTCATCGGTGATGACCGCGTCTTCGGGCGGCTGTCCCTCACCGGGAGGATCGCCGAGTTCCGTGAGCCTCGCCTTGATTTCGTCGAGCCTCGGACGAGTGGGGACGGAGGCCGCGATGATCTGCTTCGAAAGCTCGTCGACCTGCACCCTGAGTTCGGCGAGCATGGCGTCGTCGTCCTCGACGGCATTGGTACGCTCGATGAGACGCTTCAGCTCCCGGTCGGCCTGGGCAAGCTGACCCTCCGCCTGCTGCAGTACCGGCGATGCGGCATCCGGCGCCTGACCGGCCCCCGTTTGCTCCGCCCGCTGTCCCGGTTCGGCCTGCGGCGCAGGCTGGCCGGCTTGGGCAGGCTGGGCCGGTGCGGCCGGCCGCGTTTGCTCGACGCTCGGCGCGGGCTCCTGCGCAACTGCGTATCCGCCGGCAGCAAGCGTCAGCGCACCGAAAGACAGGGCAATCGAAAGCGCCCTTAGTTTATCCAGGAGATGCAATTTCCTACCCTTCGATAATCCCTGCGCCGCGCAGAACCCCTCCAGGCTTCGCCGATGACCGGTCTGCACATGCATAACGGCGAAAAGATGCAAACCCTTTGAGGTCTAGGCTGATCTGAACAGTCTCGCGGTTCAATCCCCTTCGGAATGCGCGGCGTAGTCTGCCAGCAACTGTTCGTAATCCTCCAGCGGTGGCAACGCCGCATAGCTATGAACGGCGGATGTGCTCACCCACGGCAGCTTTTCACTGGTCCAGGTTTCGATGAAAGGCCTGCACCAGCTGGGATCGTCGAGCATGGTCGCGCGGAGATTGACGAACCAGTCCATGCCTTCCGGGCGCGTGAACATCCAGCTCATGCAATGAGGACAGAAATAGTGGCGCGTTGCGCCATGAAGGCCGCCGATGACAGGCTCGCCGCGTGTGACCTCGAAGCCTTCGCTCGGAATGGCGACACTCAACGAGAACGCACTCCCGGTCATTCGCTGGCAGCCGGTACAATGGCATGCCATCGTGAGAAGCGGTTGCGCGCTCACCTTGATGCGGACCTCTCCGCAACGGCATCCCCCTTGCCAGGGCAGTTCTCCGGCACTCATGGTTTCCTCCTGATCTCAGCGTTTTCCGCCATGGTTCATGTCTAGAACCCGGCGCCCGGCTGCGCGAGGTACTCTTCCTCGGCCGGTGACGAAGTGCGGGCCAAAATGCCATTGCGATGCGGGAAGCGGCCGAACCGCTCGATCACGTCCCGATGCCGGATCGCATAGTCGAGGTAGCCGGCGTCTCCTAGTTCCGTGAACAGCTTGACCGACATGGTCTGGTCGGTCAGGTTTTCGGAGTGTTCGAAGGGCATATAGAAAAACGCGCGCCATTCCGTCGGCACTGCCATGTCGGCGCTCGCGCCGATGGCGAGCTTCGCCTCGCGCAATGCCAGACAATCGGTGGCAAAGGCCAAGGGCGACCCGCGATACATGTTGCGCGGCATCTGATCGAAAAGAATGACCGCCGCCAGCCAGTTCTGCGGGGTCTCGCGCCAGACATTGTCGAGGTTTCTGGACAGGGCCAGGTGCGACGCCTGAAATCGCCGCGCGCACTGCTCATCGAGTCCGGGATCCGGCGTGAACCAGTGGTCATAGGAAAGTTCCGTGAACCAGAATTTCAGCACCTCTTCCGGCGTGCAGATCTCGATATCGCCAGTCATGACGCCCACATGCCTCCCTGCTGCCAGAGCAATTCCACAAAAGATACGCTTCCGCCGCAAGATAGGCGGCGATCAGGCCGTTTCCACCGAATGCCTGCGATTTAGCAGGCGATCCGTATTCGCGCGGTTCCATTTGTCCCCGGCATTCTAACGCAGCGGCCAGACCCACATCAGCATCGGCACCGCGACGATCACGATGACGATGGAAAGCGGCAGCCCCAGTCGCGGGTAGTCGCTGAACCGGTAACCCCCGGGTCCCATTACCAGCGTGTTGCATTGGTGGCCGATCGGCGTGAGGAAGTCAGAGCCGGCACCGATCGCTACCGCCATCAGGAACGCGTCTGGCCTGTATTCGAGCGCCGTTGCAAAACTGGCGGCAATCGGCGCCATGACGAGGACCGTGGCGGCATTGTTCAGGAAGGGTGTCACCGCCATGGCCGCAACGACCATGATGGCAAGCGCCCCCGCAGGCGGTAGATTCACCGCCATCCCGCTCAGCCAGCCCGCGATCAGGTCCGAACCGCCCGTCGTGCGTAAAGTGTCGCTGACGGGAATCAGCGCGGCAAGCATGACCAGAATCGGTCCGTCCACGGCGCGGTAAACGTCACGCAGAGGGATGACGCGAAACACCACCATGGCAAGCGCCGCGGCAAAAAAGGCGATTTGCACAGGCACGACCCCAACCGCGGTCGCCCCCATCGCGGTCGCCAGAACAAGCAGCGGGACGGTGGCACGGCGAATGGTGCCGAGCAGAATTTCCCGTTGTGCGAGCGGCAGGCAGCCGAAGTCCTGCAGGAAAGACGGCAAGTCCCTTCGGGTACCCTGCAGCACGACGATGTCGCCGGCCCGCAGCCTGATGCTGCCAAGCCTCTGTTTCAGTCGTTCGCCTTGGCGGCTGACGGCCAGCAGGTTGATGTTGTGATTGTTGAAGAGCGCCAGGCGCTGAGCCGACATGCCGATGAGCGGTGAGCCGGTGGCGATTACCGCCTCGATGGCTTCGGTCTCGGCTTTCTCCTTGTCGTTCGGCATCGGCGCACGATCGCCGGAGATCTTGAGCTTTGCCTGGGAGACGATGCGGTCGAGCGCAGCGGGACCGCCTTCGAGCAGAAGGATATCGTCCAGTTCGACGACGACATCGGGCAGCGGCGCCAGATGCGTGCCGCGACGGAAGACGGCGATCACCACGGCTCCGCCATCGCCGATCTTGACCAGATTACTGAGCGGCTTGCCGATCACCGGCGATCCGGCGGGCACCATCGCCTCGGACGTGTAGTCGGTGATCTCGATCGCCTGATGCATGCCGACCTGCTGACTTTTCCGCTCCGGCACCAGGCGATAGCCGAACAGCAGAAACACCGCGCCGACCAGTGCCAGCGAAGCGCCGACGGGCGTGAAGTCGAACATGGTGAAACTCTCGCCCGTCAGATCCGCACGCACCCGGGACACGACCACGTTGGGCGAGGTGCCGACCTGCGTCATCAGGCCACCGATCAGCGAGCCGAAAGCCATAGGCATCAGGAAGACGGACGGTTGCACATTCGAGCGACGCGCGAACTGGAACGCTACCGGAATCATGATCGCAAGCGCGCCGATGTTCTTGATGAAGGCGGAAAGGACCGTGACCGTGACGACGAGAAGAGCGAGCTGTGCCCTTACCGATTGCAGGTCCGGAAGAAATCGCTGGATGGCCGCATCGACCACACCCGAACGCGCAACGCCCGCGCTGACGATCAGTGCGCTGCCGACGATGATGACGATGTCGTCGCTGAAGCCGTCAAAAGCGTTATCGAACGGAACGATGCCGACGGCTACCGAAAGCATCAACGCAGAGCAGGCGATGATGTCGTAGCGAAAGCGACCCCAAATGAAGAAGATCATCATGGCGCCGAGCACGAGAAACGAAAGGGTCTGTTCGGCGGTCATGGGCAGTACCTGAGCAGCGACTCGTCGGAAACCGGGGTTCTGTTTGCAAGCCCATTTACCGACACCGGATCAAACGCGCGATACCACCCGAAGGTTCGGGCGGCATTGCGCGAGCATCGGCGGGCTTCGGCCATTACATCGTTCAAAGATTTCTGCCTATGCAATCGAAATATCGCGAAATCCCCACGAAACGCGGGTGGTTGCCGCGACACGCCGAACTTCCTGCTTTCTTTGCACGTTGTCGAATAAGGAATAAGGTGGTGCAACTCATGTGAGACGAAGCATGTACATGAACCGTCACGCGATGCAATCCGCCGCAGCCTACCGCATCTTCCCCGAAATCGAAACGAAGGCGGAGAACCGTGTGACGATGCAGGCCGCTGCAGGACATCCCCACACGTCCATCGGGAGGCGCGGTGCCCTGAGCACAGCTCTCTTCACCCTCTGCGCCGCGGTCACGCTCAGCGCCTGTACATCGACGCAAACGGTTGGCTACGGCCCCAGACTGGAACCCATTCCCGGCAGCATCACCTATGGCGGTCAGCCGCGAACGAAGCTGACGAAGGCGCCGATCGGCAGCATGGTGCCGCACCAGTTCTTCGACACCTATGGTCACCGGGTCTACGAGACCTATGTCATTAATCCGGACCGCTCGTTGCGACTGACCAGCCGCCGCATAGATTACGACATCTTCAGCGACTGAACGCCGGCGAGAATCATGCAAGTGGCGAGGATCGTCATGAAATATGTTCTTCCTATCCTGTGCATGCTCACACTTCTGACCGGCTGCGAGGCGACCTCGATGGGCTATTCGCCCTATTTGGAGCCGATTCCCGGCAGCATCACCTATGGTGGCCAGCCGCGCACCAGGCTTACCAAGGCACCGGTCGGCAGCATTGTGCCGCATCAGTTCATCGATCGATTCGGCCGCCGGGTCTACGAAAGCTATGTCATAGAGCCGGACCGATCGTTGCGGTTGGTAAGCCGCCGCTATCGCGACCTTCCCCTCTTCGACGACGACTGAATTGGGCCGCGTTCCTGCGCTGGAGCACCCTGGAGCCTCTTCGAGGAAAGTGACGCCGGTCGGGCCAACGGATTGCGGTAAAAAAGGAACCTCTTGCAACGGCGTCTTCAGCGCCGCTGCAACGTAATTACTGCGAAAATTTCTCTACCCTGCCTTCGTGAGCATCAGCACGCGTCTTGCCACATCGGCAAAGGTCACGCCGAGCGCCGCCCCACCGATGCCGATAACGCCGAGAGCGCCCATCCCCATCAGCTTCCATTTGCGCACGTCCTCGGTCACCGGTTTCATCGCGGCAATATCGTCCTTGACGAGCATCATCGAGCCCTCGAGGGTCCGCATGCGCTCGACCAACTCGTCCATCCGGCGCGTCATGGATACGCGGCCGGCATCCGATCTGTCCTCCGATCGGCGCAGGTCCTCCCGCAGGTTCTTCACCTCGGCGACCAAGGTTCCGAGCTGTTGGTGAACGCCGGCGTCAATCATCTCCGCCCTCCCCGTGTCTCGCACACTCCGCCCTTGTCCAGACGGATGCCGCGCAGAGGCCGACCACCGTGCGGTCGATCTTGCGCTGGTCGATCTGCGTCGCGCCGCGGGCGCCGGCAAGTTCAGTTCCCACGATGCTGCGAAGGCCGCTCACATCGGCCGGTCCCGAAGTTCCACAGCCCGCCAGAAGAAGAACAGACGTCATAGTCAAAGCGCTTCGCGTCAGCGCTCTTTGCTGCTTCATTGTTCTGCCTTTCGATTGAATTGCGGACCGCGTGCGCGGCATTCGAACGGATTTCGAGTATGGCCCAGGAAATTCCGGCCAGGATCAAGGCAGCGATGACCAGGTTGCTCCAGGGAAACGTCATCGTGTGAGCCTCAAAGCGTCGCGGACCGCCGGCATCGACCAGATCGCGTAAACGGCAAAGCTGACGATTATGACGAGGATCGCAAGCTGCACCCTCCAATCCAGCGCGACGAGGTTCAGCTCCTTCAGCGCCGTGACGATCGTACCGCCGGCCGTCAGCAACCAGGTCCAGAAGCGGCCGGACCGGGAAACCGGCTTGCGCGGGCGTGCCGGAACCACAACCGCCGCCGCCTCGCCCGCTCGGTCCGCCTCGACCTCTCGTGGACCGGCTGCCAGCACCGCGCGAAGCACGGCCTCCAGCTTTTCCGGCCGCACCAGCGCTCGGTTGAGCCCGTCGCCGGCATAATAGGACTGCCCGCGCCTTATTCGCTGCCGGTCACCCTGGCTATCGGCGAGAACCGGCAGAGACGCCCATTCCATCGCCGGCGCCTCGCGAATTCAACGGGGCCGATTTCGCCGGAGATAAAGCCGGCGAAACCACGGCGGTTCAGAAGGTGGAGGGCGAGCCGGTCCTGAAGCGCAGGATCGAAGCGCTGATCTCCGCCCAGTCCCGGTACTTCCTTCAAAAGCCCGGAGAGCGTGGCCCGCATGAACTGATAGCCCCCCGCCGCACTCGATCCATGCGCCCTCGCCCACCCCTTCTGCGCAAGGATCACCTCGGCGATCGCCATGTGCGTAAGCGGCTTTGTGAGCTTTCCCTGGTTATGTCCGTAGATCACGTCGTAAGACGCGCGGCCTTTGCTGCCGACTTCCGCCTCCCGGATAAAGTCGAGCAGCATCGCCGCGCCCGGAGGCACGGTTTGGGTCATGGGTTTCCTTTCTGCTGAAACTGCAGTTCGTCGGCGAAAAAAGGCGGACGAAGGCCTGTTGAGATTCGGGATACGCGCCGCGGCTTGTTTGATCTCCTCAACAGGCCTTCGTCCGTTGCGAGCTTGCTGCCGCCGAAGAAGCGCTTGGCGCTCTCGCCATGGACGCCCGTTGCGGATCGTTGCGCCATTGGATATGTGCAAGACTGATTCAACGGTAGAGATAAAATCAGTGCCCAAGCCGAAGGTTGTCGTCGTTTTCCCCGTCTACAATGGCGAAAAGACACTCACCAGCAGTCTACGGTGCATTGCCGAACAGACGTTCGATGGCTTCGAAGCAATCATTCTCGACAATAAATCGACGGATAAGACGGTCGACATAGCCGAGCAATTTTGCCGGTCGGATGAACGCTTCTCCGTCGTCAAATGCGCAGAACATGTAAGCGCGATCGATAACTTCGCGAGAGCAGTCCGGCTCGGCGCCGAACGTGGCGAATATTTTTGCCTGCGTGCATGCGATGACCATTCGTCGCCGGATTTTCTCGCGCGCTTGGTTGAAGCACTTGACGAAAATCCCGGAAAGCTTCTTGCCGCATGCTCGACGAAGCTGGTAGGGCGAAGCGGGTCCAGAATCAAAGCCCCGGACGACTCTGTCTTCGAATTCACAAGTAAATACGTATCAGGCAAGGTCCCAAGAAATCTAACGTTCCCGGCTGAGTGGATCTACGGTCTGTACAGAGCCAGCGCAAAAGAAGTGCTCATGGAACGCTGGTTCGAACTTGGAAATCCTTGGTGTTTCGCATCATACGTCGTTTCAGAACTTGTCGTCCGCGACCTCGTAGTGTACGTCGACGGACCAACATTCGACTTCACAGAGGGATCTGGCTCTGAGGCGCGTTATGGGGCCAAAAGTTTTCGAGATCGCCTAACTCAGAGACTGAAATATACTAAAGGCTCCTACAATCTGGTAAAAAAGCTTCCAGATGTCAGCTGGTCGATCCGGATGAAATTCTTTCGGATGTGTTGGAACGACGCGCGACGAAAGACTCGGTATAAGATTTTTTGGATTTTCTAATGTCATTTGATGGCAATTGTTTCGTTGCCACAGCGCAGCTTTGTATGTCGATCCGTGATAGGACAGGCTAGAGGTCGGCAGATGTGGACCACATTGCGTCAATCTGCTCGTCCGAGAGGCCGAGGGCGGTGCCAATGAGGTCGATGAGCGGATGCGCGCGGTTGAATGTGGTGGCGTATTCCCACTCAATTTTCGCAACCTCCTTCTCAGGACCTTCCTGCATTGTCTCAATAGCGGCCGCGACCTGAGCCGGAGTAAACCCGTTCTTGACGAGGCCTAGACGAAACCGACGGGTGGTCAGTAGCGGAAGCGATGCACGGACTTGCTCCGTCGTCGGCGGTACATAGCTTTGAACCGGAAAGTCCGGATGCTGCTTCATCCAGGTACGGATTGCTGGGTTCGCACCGATCGAGTCGTCAGGTGTGGAAACGTGGTTCGAAACGTTCCTCCACGCCGTTGATCCTCAACGTGAGATCAAGGTCGTAGATGCCAGGGGTCGGCGTATCCGTGACCTTGTGGACGGTGACCACCTCGAAAATCGACTTTTCCATTTAAGCGACCCTTTGCATGATGTTGTACTCGCCGTTGCCATTGACTACTCCGCGTGAGCGCCAGGTCCCCGCCAATGCTGCTCCGGCGCTCGGGTGGGTCGATGGGACGTAGTACCTGTTGATCGAATTGTGGAGGGTGGGGGTGCCGGAGGCATTGCGTGCAATGTTGGCGTCGTTACCCAGTGCCACAATATGGCCGAGCGGAAAGCTCGTGTCGTTGGCACCAGTTCCAACATAGACCTCCGCCGCAGTAAACCCGAGGGCATGGGTGTGGCTGGTAGACGTGACGGAGTTTGTCGTCGAGTTGGTAATGTCGCCAGGCGTACCGAGCGTCAGGGTGCGATCTGCGGCAAGCGTGCCGCCGCCGGTCAGGCCGTTGCCGGCGATGATCTGTTTTGCAGAATTCGCCGGCGTGTATCCATAGATCGAGTTAAGGTCGGCCGAGGATAGGTTTCCGGAGTGATAGACGACGTGCTCGGCGCCGTTGACCTGGAATTCCAGGCTGTCGACGCCGCCGGAATTCTTCAGTGTGAGGGCCGTGTCTCCGCCGGTCGCCGTATCGTTATAAATGCGAAGCCCTTGATTCACCCCCGTGCCGTCGGTGTGCTGGATATAAGCTTGGCGAGTGGCCCCCTTATAGAAGCTCACATACGGATCGTCGGTGGAGGCGGGGCCAACGATACGTATCGCCTCGCCGGGGGTGGTGATCGTATGGGTGCCGGTCTGGCCGAGCGTCGTGATGCCGTCATAGGCTCCGGAAATTCTGGCGTTCGGAACGGTTCCGGTCGTGAGATTGGAAGCGCTGTTCGCACCGAGATTGGACCTCGCCGTCGCGGCGTCCGTCGAGCCCGTACCTCCTTCGGCGAGCGCAAGCGGTGTTGCCAGCGTCAGGCCCGAGGAATTGAGGCGGCCGACTTCCGTTCCGTTTACGTTCCACACATGAGAGGAGTTGGCCGGGACCGTATAGTTCAGGGTCGAACCCGTGATCGTGAATCCGTAACCGCTGTAGAGCTGGATATGCTTCGAAAGATCGGTACTCCCGGCAGCAACCGCATTGGCGAAGCTTACGCCGGACGAGAAATTCTTGCCCGCCATCAAGCCCGGAAGCCGTGCGTCGGAAATCGTTCCCGAGCTGAGATCCGAGGCCGATCCGGACGACGCCACTGCCGCAAGGCCGAGCGTGGTCTTCACGGCAGTGGCGCTGGTGTCGTCGAGGATCGTTCGCGCAAATGGTGTCAGCGCCGTGGTCGCATAGACATCCGATGCGGTCGTGTAGATCGTCCTGTCTGCGGCGGTCGTCAGCCCGGAGATCGACTGCAAACCGGCGTCGTAGGCCTGCACGTCCGCTCCGATTGCCACTCCGAGCGTCGTCCGGGCGGTAGCCGCATCCGTGTCGTCCAGGATCGCTTTGGCGAAGGCGGACACACCCAGGGTCGTCAGCGCCGCCGCTGCGTCTGCGTCGCCGAGGATCGTGCGCGCGAACGGCGTCAGCGCCGTCGTGGCATAGGCATCGGCTGCCGTTGTGTAGATCATCCTGTCGGCGGCAGTCGCGAGCGCGGCAATCGATTGCAGGCCGGCGTCGTAGGCCTGCACGTTCGTACCGATCGCCAATCCGAGATTGGTCCGGGCTGCGCTTGCCGAGGTCGCCCCCGTTCCTCCTGCCGTGACCGGCCGCGCGGCATTGGCGTCGGCGCTGAGGTCATCCACAAGCGCATTGTAGGGCACGCTCTGAATGGTCGTATTGAACACACCTTTCGTGCCGGCAGGTGGTGAATAGACTCCGCCTGTGCGTGGCATCGTAACCTCCATGAAATAAGGCGGCTCCGAAGAACCGCCCGTGGTTTCCCGTTTCGTTCATTCCGCTGGACTGCCGGCAACACTCTTCCTTGATTGCCTTAGCCCCACCAGCGCCACACCCGGCCCTTGGGTTGCTTCGACAAACTGACGTCGTCAGGCAGGGTCGTACGACCACGTTGTCAACGCCGTATCGCGGGCTCAGGGCAAGGTCGGGAGGCACGCGTTCGGTTTGGTTCGGGTGTCCCTCACTTCTCCCGTACGCTGATTGTAGAATCTGCCGTCATCGAGTTTTGACCAGTCGCCGTTTCGCATGGCATCGATTTCAAGGCGTCCTCTTTCAAGCTCCATCAGTCGCACCGGATCGGACTGCTGCACCTGCTGCTGATAGAGTGTCTGCAGAATCGCGCGCTGCTCTTCGCTGAGGAACGGATTGCCGAGGGCTTGAAGTAGCTCCATCCGGGTCGGGGCTTGCGGCGCCTGCTGCTGCCCGATCGCCTGCGCCTCTGCGATCTGCTCGGGCGAGGCCGGGGCGCCGCCCATGAGCGCCGGCATGATGCCGCCCTGCGCATTGGCGAGCTTCCGGGAGCCTTGGAACTGCGCGGGGATGCCCTGCGGCACGTTCATGCCGGGGAATTGGGCCCGGTACTCAGGCGTCTGCTCGAAGGCGGCGATCCGAGCGCCGGCACGCCCCTGGTGCGCGCCTCCCGCTCATGGGCGGGATAGCTGTCGATCACCCGCTGGCGATCCTCGAGCGTATAGTGTTCGGCATCCTCGATCGTCATGGTGATCACCGCGCGATCCGGCGATTTTTCCATGAGGTACCTGGCCACGACCGCGCTCAGGCCCCTGAGCGGCGTAAAGGTGACCGCGATGGCGCCGCGCGTTGCATTGGTGCGGGTAATCCCTTCGAAATAGACGTCTTCCGGCGGCTCCTCGTCGAACCAGACGTAATCCACCGTATTGGCCTGCCATTTGGCGCGCCCCTGTTCGTATGCCTTGAAGAGCAGCGTCGAGGCTCTGCCCGAAACATGCCGCACCGTCACGCTGTCGAGAGCACCGGAAGCGCCGGCGCGGCGCGTCGTCGCCTTGATCGCCGCTTTCGGGAGAAATCCGGTGCCCCACTCCTCCTCGTTGAGGGGCGGCCCGACCAGTAGCCGTTGCACGCCGTCGCGGGTCAGTTCATAGGACTCCGAGCCCGCCAGCAAGACGATCGGCCGGTCGAACCGCCGGCCCTGCCACCAGTCGGGATAGCGCCCGGTCAGGTGCATCGCCGCCTCCGCTGCGCCGGCCAGCGTCTTGCCGAGCTGGTTGCCGGCCATGAACAGCCTCTCGCGAAAAGCCGCGCCCGCCGCATGGAACTCCCGCTGCTTGGCATAGGGCCGGTAGGCGGCAAGGATATTCGTTCGTTGCCGCCTGTGGAGCTCCGCCATCAGCAGCATCTGTTCCCTGAGCATCGCGGAAAGGCCGGACGCAATTGTCCCCTCGGATGGGTTGGATACGCTCATCCGTGATCACGCCTCTATATTTTTGCGAATTGCGGTCGTAGCCGGCGTAAGCATCGCTTCGTCTTTGCTGGACTGCGCCGGAATAAGATCAATAATGTCCCCAATGCCGTGCTGACATACGAAGCGCCGATGGGAGAAAATCATGATCGAAGGCCATTGCCATTGCAGGGCGGTCCGCGTCGCGGTCCCCGTCCGCCCGGAGACGCTCGGCGATTGCAACTGCTCGCTCTGCAGCAGGCTCGGCACGCTTTGGGGCTATTACCCTTCCAGCGAGGTCAGCATCACCGATCCTGAAAGAAAGCTCGTCGGATATGTCCAAGGCGACAGGACCTTGACCATGCACCACTGCGGCGTTTGCGGCTGCATAACCCACTGGTCGCCGGCCGGCCGCAGCTCACCGCGCATGGGGGTCAACATGCGCGTCTTCGATCGTTCGGTCTGGGAAGACATCCCGCACCGCCTTATCGACGGCGCGAGTTGGTGAAATCGGCTCTGTGTGCCTCGGGCCTTCAGATTCTGCCCATCAAGAGCAAGATCAACAGGACCACGACCAGAACGCCGAGAATTCCCGAAGGGCCGTATCCCCAGCCGGACGAGTAGGGCCAGGCCGGAATGGCGCCGATCAAAAGCAGGATCAGAATAATGAGGAGGACGGTGCCAAGCATATTGCGGTTCTCCCTTGCACGATCGAAATTTCTGCGAACGAAATCACGCGCCAAATCGAGTTTCTGCAGCGACTTTTGCGCGCCTCCGAAGATGTGGGTGCGCTACAAAGAACATCGTTCATCCTACGAATGCGAGAAGTCAGAATATGTTCCACGCCCCACGCGACCCATATGCGGGCAACACTCAATCAGAACGGGCAGTTTCCTTGGAAGCCTGGTCCTCGTTTTCCGATTTGTCACATCTGGAACAGCGAGGCGGCGTGAAAGGGCCTTTTATCTGCATGTTCTCATACGCATGAGAACATGCTAATTTTCTTTTTTTCTCGGAGGGGAAACCGATGCCACGTATTGCAAATCTTTATTTCAGAACGGCGATTGTTTTTTTGATCCTGGGCATTTCGATCGGCCTGCATATGTCGATCACAGGCAACCATGCCGCAACGGGCGCCCACGCCCACGCCAATCTGCTCGGCTGGGTAACCATGGCGATTTTCGGCGGCTATCACGCGCTTAATCCTCAAAAGGCGGCAAGGCGGCTGGCGGTGATTCAGTACGCCGTCTACACCTTCGGGGTGGCCGTCCTGATTCCGTCGCTCTACCTGATGCTATCCGGAAACACGGCCGTGGAGCCGATCGTCGCCGTTTCGTCGCTCATCGCCTTCGCTGGCGTTCTGCTCTTTGCCGTCATCATCTTCTCGAGCAGCGAAGCGTCTGTTTCGGCAAGAGTGGCGCCGACGCATTAAAGCTGCACTTTCGCGGGCGGCACGCGCTTTCGCAGGCCGCCTGCCCTCTTCCTGGCGGGAAGCAGTGGCCGGATCGCAGCGTCCAGCGCGCGGATCCGGTCGATGATCTGTTCGTCCGACAAATCGTCAACCCCGCCGGTTGCGGCACTCAGGTCCTTCGGCAGAACCGAGGCGACGAGCTTCAGATAGGCTTCCGGCTTCTCGTCGCGAATGCGAGCGATGACCTCGCTGCCATGCTGGGCGAAATCCGCGCGCACGGCACCGAGAAAGCTGCTCCCCAGCGGGCTGCCCTCACCTCTCGCAGCCGGCATGCCCGCCGCGTCCGGCGCTTCCGCCTCCGGCATGGCGCTCTGATCTTTCATCATGAATTTCTCCGCTCCTCGTCCTTCTCGGGCCGGCAGCTCATGACCACAATTTCTGGAACAATCTTCCCGCCATATGCAATCCATAATTGCGCCAGAATCCCGGATCAGATTGGCGCAACAGGACTGTGCCGCCTCGTTTATCGAAGAGAAAACCGCCACGGAGGGAATATGCGCCGAAGCCTCGCCACCGCCTTTCTCATTGCCGCATCGACGATCTCCGCCTCTGCGGGGGAACGGGGCGAACCGCAATACTTCGTGAAGGCCTGGCTTCAAATGCCTGACAGAAGTTTCGAGCAAACGAGCGGCTGGTGCGATGGAGAAGATGATTGTTTCGTGCCGATCGGTGAGCACGTGATCCAGTTGCGGGATATGTCGGCCTCATCTTACACGTTCAGCTTTTGGAACGACCCCTCGCAGCAGGATGCCTGCTGCGTGAGCCACACTGGTTTTCCTACGTTGCGCCTTTGGAGCGGACGTCCCCGCGTCGTTCCTCTTTACTACACCCCGAGAGTATCAGGCGACCCGGGGCAGACACTCTTCGGCAACCTCGTCATAGCAGTCGAGTACTTGGGCTAACCGCCTCCGGTCGCCGAAGCCAGGTCTCTGAAGCGGATCCCTTGGGAAAGCATGTTGGATGCCGCCTATTCCCGCCATCTCGATAACGCCTGTTTAAGTGTCATCGTTGGCCCAGGAGGGGCTGGCCCTTCCTTTCACTCATGGACTTCTCCTCATGAATATCTGTGTTTCGCGGGTATTGCGGTGGATCAAATTCATTTGCGGCCGGCGATGCCGCCCACTCGCCCGGCGCCGCTGGCGCCTGGATCATGCGAGATTTTGGGGTCAACGCGTCTTCACGCAGAATCCGCCTCGCGGATTCGGGTGACGCGGAAGCGCACCGCCGGCCGCACACGGCGCCGCGGCGTCTTGGAACGCGCGGCATCGCCGTGAACCATGAATCGGAAGTGAGGAGCACGCCGCGCCGAGAGGAGCGCCGGACGTTTTCGAGGTCGCCTTCGCAGGATCGGAGCAGGATTGCAATTCCTCCTCCACTCTCATCTCTCTGTGCTTGTCACAGAAATCCAGCAGCGCCGCGTCTGCGGCGCGGGAAGCGTTCTTTCGGCTCAAGGGCTTGGTCTCACTGGAGCCTGTGACGACCACAGGGATGAGGAGATCAAACAAGCCGGGGCGGGTATCAGAATCTCAACAAGCCATAGATCACGATGCTGAAGCCCTGAGAGGATAAAATTCCTATCCTTGATTTATGGAATACCGCAAATGCCTCTCGGTGCGCAAGCCTTCGTCACGCCAAGAGCGCTTGTTTTTCGATTTGCCCACGGGAAATCTCTCCGATGTCTCACGACGGACCGCAGGAGGTAGGTTCGCCTGCTGCTGCCAACGCGCGGCCCGCTATGAACCCGCTGCTCGGATGCCTGCTTGATGAAGAGGCTGCTCAAATTTTGTTGTACGGATGTATATTATAATTTCCTTGCATAAGACATTGGCCTCTGCTTCAATCCTGAAAGGCTGATGCTTGAGGGCTTGGGTATATATTTCGATAATGATGTCTCGGATGAACGGCAGCGATCGGTTCGCTATCGTTGCTCGATGTCGGACGACGTTTCGTGCCGAGGCAAAAACACATTGCTTTGAACATTACTATAGAGACTGAAATTTAGGCCAGTATCCCGATCGTCGGGGAACCACGACAGCCCGCAATGCATTTGCCTTCCCGAGAGAAGGAGCTTCGTCCATGCGCAATCCTTGGATCTATGTTGCCGTCGGTTTCATCGTCGGTGCCGGCTTGTTCGTCACCACGGCCTGGCACCGCACGCCCCTCGCCGAATCCGGTCAGTTCGCCAGCGTAAAACTTGAAAAGACCGATCGCCTGCAGGGTGGCGTCCAGACTTCGTTCGTCATGGAGCGTTTCGGCCCGGTTAAATCCGTCGAGTAACCGGGGACGACGTTCAAACCTGCACCGGACCATTTACAGGTGCGGCAGGCAGCGCTTCAGGCATGCCGGGCACCGCCGCGAACTCTTGCTTTCCGCCGCCGGATGCGCAAGTTACTCGCGCCGGGGTCATGCCGGCGCTGAATGGCGAACGAGGAAGACTGCGGTGAGTCCAGATAACAAGCCCGATGCCGAAATCAGGGTCGAAAAGCGAACGAACGGGCGCTGGGCCTTCGTCCTCAGCTATCGCGGCGTCACCTATCCGGCCCAGGGTCAGTTCGCCACTCAGCTTCAGGCGCAGTCCGCGGCTTACGTCGCTGTTAAGCTCCTGCGCAAAACGCGCTGAGGGGTTATCCCCTCTAATTGTAAGGCGAGTTACACCGGCGGCGCCCGCCGTCGAAGGGCTGAAACGTATCGTCCGCAGCGCGATACGAGGCGTAGCGCTCCTGGCACCAGCGAAGATGCGCATTGGCGTCGACCTGCCCCCTTTGCCGTTGGCGCAGGCGCGATCTGTCCACCGCCCGGGGCGAAGGGCCTCCCACCGTCGCACCGGGGCCTATGCCGATGTCGGGAGCCCTGCCGCGATAGCGGGAGCCGTAGTTCGGATATCGCTGTTGCAGGAAGTCGCGGTATTCCCTCTCGATGAAGAGATCGTGGTTGCTGGTTCCCGCGGGACGACCGGCGCAAATTCCCGTGCTGCAGGTCTGGGCTTGTGCCGGTAGCATACCTGTCGCTACGGCAATCACCGCAAAGGCGAGCATTGCTGAAGCTTTCACGGACTTACCTTCTTTCTGCTCCGGGGAAACGGTCGATGCGCCTCGACATGCTCGTTCGAGGCACCTTCGCATTGAACGCATTTAACCTCTATTCGCCCAAAAGTGCAGCGGTTTTGGGACGATGGTTTGCCCGGCATTCTTGTGGCACGGTCTGAACCGGCTTAGGCCGGATCGAAATATAGGATATTATTCCTATTATGGAGTAAACGAAATATCCTTCTTCCCATATTCACGCAAGCCCTTTTCGAAGAGGAGGGCATTCAGGCCCCGCTTCAGCCAATCCAATTAGGCTTCCGGCATCATTCTCAACCCTTCGTAATCCATCACGCAGACGTTGAAGACGGTGGCTTTCACCTGCCGCCCCTCCTCGCATCCGAGCAACAGGCCTTCGAGCCTCATCATTCTCTCCGCCGCGTTCTTCGCCTTCACGGCGCGGGCCTCGCTCGGCTCGCTTGCATGTCCTCTTACGTGGCCGATCTGCTGGGCTCTGACGCTTGGAAACGCGATGCCCGTCAAATGATAATAGCGCACCATCGCCGCCGCGTAGTCGTCGCCCGCCTCCCGCTGCTGCTCGGTAATCCGCCCGTCTAGAAACAACCGGCCGAGCGTGTAGCCGGCGAGCGCGCCTCTCGTCTCGAGGCCATGCATGCGCTTGCGCGCTGCAAGCGCCACAGCCATGGCCTCCTTTTCGCTTTCCTGTTTGGACCACTCCGGCTTTATCTTGCCGCATGCAAAGCGCTCGGCATTGGCCTTCCGCGGCCGTCCGAGTTGTGCCTTGCGCTTTGCACGCAATTTCTGAGCCTTGGTCAACATGGGAATCCTTTCGAGCGTGGTGATTGAGACATCCGTTGCGGGCGACCTGCCGTGAAGCGGCGGGACGTGACGGTATTCAGGGTGAACTGAGGGTGGGTATGGAATACGAGCCGCCGCAAGGCTCAGCCGACGGTGTCATCTCTGGAAGCTGCCCGGCTTCCGGCGCCTCCATCATTCACGACCGCAAGCACGGTCGTGTGGTCTCTATGGAAGATGCGGCCGATCCCCGCCAGCGAGAGATCCCGGCGGCGCTCATAGACCGCGCGCATGCAGGCATGCCTCGGCTTCACCAGCCGGCGCTCCCGGCGCACACTGATGATGTCGTCCCAGCTCACACCGGGAAAATCCTCGAGCACGGCGGCAACGATTTCCTCGATCGGCGCTCTGTCGCGGCCGGCCTCATTCGACGCACCGGTATCTCGGCTGCCAAGCAGAATTCGGGCCTGGGCGAGCAGCCGCGCTCCCGCATCGGCGAGATCGGCTTCCAGTCTCGCAATCCGCCGTCCTTTCGCTTCGTTGTCGGAAGCAAGGTCGACCAATTGTCCTTCGAGCTCTTTGATGCGCGCAGATCGGCCCATCGCTTCGCTCGGGCGGGCCAGCCGCTCCCGTACGGCGCGATAGTGTCGCGTCTGCCTTGCCAGTTCCGAATTCTCCGCCACTGTTCTCGAACTCCCTTTGCCGTGCTCCGAGCAGTCGCGGTGCCTCCGCAGCCGCGACTTGACTTTACCAATGACATCTATAATGTCGTGTTGTCAACATGATTTATGTTATCAACATTGCTAAGTCCCGTGTCATGAGCGAAAGAGCTGAAAGATTGCGCGAGGCGCGCGTCAAAGCGGGCTATCGGTTCGCCTCCGACGCAGCGAATGCCTTGGGCATCGTGGCCTCGACCTATCGCGCCCACGAGAATGGGCAGAACGAGTTCGAACTCAGCGAAGCGGAGGTCTACGGCCGCAAGTTCAATGTCGACCCGCTTTGGCTGCTGACCGGCACCGACCGCCGAAGCTCCACGGGCTCCGCGACCGGCTCGACAATGGTCGAAGTCGACGCGCCGAACGCCCGGATCGGCGCCAAGGTGATCGGCCAGGGGGAAAAGATCCCGGTCTTCGGTCAGGCCGTCGGCGGGGTTGATGGTGAATTCATAATGAACGGCAACGTGCTGTACGAAGTCATGGCGCCGCCGATACTCTCGGACATCTCGGGCGCATATGCGGTCTCGGTTTCAGGCGATTCGATGTACCCCCGCTACGAAGACGGCGAGGTCTGCTTCGTCGATCCCAGCCGCCGTGTCCGGAAAGGCGACTACGTGATCGCTCAGATTCGGCTGGAAGAAGGCGGGGCCCTGCTGGCCTACGTCAAGAAGTTCGTGCGCCACAACAGCTCCGAACTGGTTCTCGAGCAGTTCAACCCCCATAAGGAACTGCGCTTCGAAGCCTGTACCGTTCACTCGGTCCATTATATCGCGCTCGCCGGCAACGCCTGAGGGACGCAAAGCCCCCCCAGTCGTCGGGCGAAAGTCGAACCAGCGAGCTTATTCCTTTGCCGCACCCCGACGGCATCACTCATGTCGGCTGACTCAACACAATTCGTGTTGACATGTATCGTGTCAGATGCAATGTTGGGTGAACACAGGGCAGAATTGCACGGCGGACGAACGCCGGCAGCGATACGAGGAGAATAAGCGCCACATGTCCCTCCCCCGCATCAGATCCGATCTTCATGGCCAGGTCGACGAACTCTTCGCCGCCGACTTTCTCCGTTCAACCGACGCGCAGAACCAGATGGCGCTCAAGTGCTTTCTCTCCTCCGCCTATTCCAGCCTGGCTTCGCTCGCCTGGCATCTTGGTGCAGATGGGCATATCTTCCAGCGTGAAGCCCGGCCCGCGTCGGATCTCGTCGACGACGCCTTCTTCGCACTCAATCGCGAGCGCGAGTTCGGCAGCGGCGCGGATGCGAGCCAGGTCCAGCGGCAGCTCGGTACGCACAATCCCCGGCAGCAATTCGGAGGCGCCCTGTGATCCGCGCCGAGACATATGCCGTCGTCAATCTCGCTGCCCTCAATCTCATCGAGGCTGTCAGTGCCGCCTACTTCGTCACCGAAAGCCAGGCCATAGCCCGTCATGAGTTTCGCGCTCGCGAAATGCTGAAGAAAATCGCCTTCGCTCTCGGCTATGATCTGGCTGAAGCGGCGGCGCAGGACGATCGGCCGCAACGGAGAGCCGGCGCGGAGTCGCCGCAGGCACGACCGGGTCTCAGGCTTGTGTCCGCCGAGCTTGCGGCACCGAACGGTGATCGTTGAAGCGCCCGACCTTCACGCTTCAATCGTCGTCGGGAGGGCACGGCCATTTAGCGGGCACGGCCAGTCCCGACGGCAACTTGGTCGCGCCGTCACCGCAGGTGAGATCGACCTGTTCCTGTGTGAGCCCGGAGGCTCTGGAAAGGTCGACGCCCTCTATCCTCGTCAGGAAAAGAAAGGCGCGATCCAGATCGATCGGTCCTTCGAGAACCGCACCGCTCAGCTTGGCGCGCGAAAGATTGGCCATCGCGAAGCGCGTGCCCGTCAGTACGGCCTTGTCGAAATTGGCGCGCCCGAGTTCCGCTTTCTCGAAGTCGGCGCCTGCCAGCCGTGCTCCGGTGAAGTCGGTGCGCTGCAGCTCGGCACTCGCGAAGGATGCATTCTCCGCAGAGATGGCTGAAAAGTTGCCGCGATAGGCCTCCACCCTGCTGAAATTCGCCTTGTCCGCTTTCGCCCTGGCGAGCGAAGCACGAACGAGCGTCGCCTTCTCCAGATTAGTGGACGTGAGATTGGCCCCGCGCAGGTCGGTCATCGTAAAATCGGTGTTGAACAAATTGCTGTCCGGGAGGTCGCTACCACCCAGCATGATCTGCTTTTTGTTGCAATCCTGCCAGTCCGTACCCGGTCCAGCAGCGCTTTTGCAATCCGCCGCTGCGGCGACGCCGGCGGCAAGGGCCCACACCGTGATCGCCGCAGCGCAGAACGTTGTACGCGCGCTGCCACCCGTCTTGCCAAGCTTCGTCATATCGCCGCTCCTCGATCGGCTGCGGGCGAAAGATCAGCAGGCCGACACGTGCCGGACTGAACGAACCACCGCGCAGAACTCAACCGGAATTCAAGATGTTAAGGCGAATCCGCCCGTCAGAAAAGAGCGGCAAAGAGCAGCGCCGTCAATAGCCGATCTTCGCCTTCTTCTGATCGGATCATGATGCCGGTGGCAGGCTTGCCGCCCGGCGGTCAGGCTGGCGGGCGTTCAGGCCTCGACGCCCTGGATGGCAGATACCTGCCAGTCGGCGCCGGGCTTTCGCGCGAACGTCCATATCTCGACGGCGTCTGTCGCCTCGTCGGCATTGCCGCTCACGACCCTGCCGGTGGCCCTGTCACGCATCACGTCGATGCTCTCGTAGCGCATGGCGACCGTCGCATATTCGGTACCGTTTTCTCTCCATGCCTCCGCGAGGTCGCCCTGAACGAGGTGAACGTCGCGGACTTCGTTCTTGAGGCCCTTTGTTGCGTTGTCGCTCAGCTCTTCCGCGAGGTAGGACATGGCTTCGGGTGTGGTCAGCTTACGCAGCGCCGCATAATCCTCCGCTCCGTAGGCAGCCTGCACATCCTTCAGCATCGCCTCGAAGCGATCGAGATCGTCTTGGCCCACGCTGATCTCATCTGTCTGCACCGGTACCGGTGCGGCGGCTGACGCCCCTGTGGCAGCGCCGCCACCCATGGCTTCACCTATCCGCGGAATACGGAAGGACGGCGCTGCGCCGGCTGCCGCCGAAGAGCGGGCCGCGGCAGCGGGCGCCGAATAGGCCGGACGCTGGTTGCGGCCGAAGAAGCGCATTGCCAGGGAGGTCAGCAGAACGACGAGGCCGACCTGCAGCAGCAGGCCGAGGAAGCCGATGCCGCCGCCGATGCCATGGCCGAGCAGCATGCCGATGAGACCGCCCATCATGAGACCGCCGAGCATGGATCCGCCGAAACCATTGAAAAAGCCCGGCCGTGCATTGGTCCGGTTCTGGCTGGCCGGATTGGTCGCGGTCGAAGGCTGGGTGCTCTGCCGCGGTGTCATGGTTCTGTCGATCGGCGCGGCCGGTGCCGGTGCCGTCCGAGTGACCGGCGGGGCGGAAAAGGTCCGGCTGCCGCGCGAGCCGAAGCCACCGCCTGCCCGCCTCGCGTCAGCGACGTCGACCACCGTCATCATCGCCGCAACACCGATTGCCGCAATGGCCAGAACACGTCCGAAACGCTGCATTTCCACCCTTCCCTGTCTCTCGACCGCAATCGGTCAATACGAGGTCATATAGAGCCAGAGGCGCAGGAATTTAAGAGTGCTGCCCCGTCTTTCCTCGTATTCGGTGTGAGCTAACGGTAAACTGTCCACCCGATGAGGCGTTTGGCGCCGTTCCTCCCGATGCCTCGGACGCGGCTAGGGCTAGCGCAGGGGTCCGATAAAGCCGAGTTCGAGCAACTGCCTGGAACTCGAGAACCGCGTCGAGCACGCATCGGAAAAGTCGAACTCACCGGTCTCCTGAAGATCTTCAAACATCTTGCGGTAGACGGCCGCAGCATCGAAATACTGCCCGTCGGCGACTGCCTGTTCGATCTTTTCCTTGTAGTCGGAGAAGAACTTGAAGTGCAGCAGCACACCGGAGACGGCGGTGAAATTCCTTTCGCAGGGCAACGGCTGATGAATGCTGACGCCGAGGCTGCATTCGCTATCCCAGAAGATGACAGGATATTTGATGAGTTCGAGCAGATGGGCGAATTTGCGCTTCCGCGGACCGCCCGTGATGCTGATCGCCCGCTTCGTATGGCTGATCTCGTATCCGGAGCCGTCGAAATGATCGGCGATTTCCCACGGCATGCGGCCATCATCGCTGTCGAGCGTGGCAGCCCCGAGCGGTCCGATCGGATACATGTCGAGCATCGGGGCTGCGAGGCGCTTTTCCCCTTTGCTCTCCAGCGCTCGCAGAAGAGCATCGAGCGGCCGGTTCTCGCAATCCTCGTAGATCAGGAACTCGTCGGAATCGACATTTAGATACCACCGGTTCCAGCCATAGTGCTCGAACAGAGCCTCTCGCCATTCACGCCCCCTGCGGGCATCGCGATACCGCACCGGCGAGCTCCAAAGGTCCACGTCGGCTTGCGCAAGCAGATAATCCCGCGTCGCGTCCGACGATACGTCATCGACGCAGATGAAGCGGGTAACGCCGAGCCTTCGGTAGTGTGCGAGAAACGAAGGCAGCAGCTTCCGGTCGTTATGCGTATTGAACACGAGCGGAATGTCTTCCTTGCCGAGCGCCCGCTGCCCGCCCGGCGTCAGGCACGACATCTCGATCGTCCGCTTCCGCTTGCGGACCCGCGCCGTCAGCTTGTAGGTTTCGTAACGGGTAAGAACGCGATCGAATATCCCTCTCCGAACCCGCTCGCTCTCAGCTCGGCGAAAAGGATAGTGAAGTTCTTTCAAGGTCTGCTCCCGATCGACCGCTGCGAGAGGAAGCGTTTATCGGCATCGGCGCGCGAATTCAACTCCGCCGCAACCGCGGATCTTGCGCCGGCTGAGGGCAGAACCGTCGGCCTAGAATGCAAACGGATGCCGCGGTCGCAGGGTCCGGCTGCCAAGCTTGACGAAGTTCTTGATCTTTCCCGGAATGTGCTCCCGCCGGTCATACACAAGCGGCTGTGGCGACTATGCGAAGTCCGCTCGTCAGCTTAGCCGGAGCGATCCAGGCGTAAGCCGAACCATTGCTGCGTTCCGAGAGAATTTGAGGTTTTTGGTGGGTGATCACGGGCTCGAACCGTGGACCCGCTGATTAAGAGTAATCTATTTTTCTCTGAACAGCCTACAAATCAAGTAAAGCGGTTTCCAATGCCGTGCGATAACTATACCTGAAAACGCGGAACATTTCGTGAATTGGAAACCGCAAATTAGGTGTTCTTTGGCTGATCTGCAACAGGAATATCGAATACCGCCGCGTCACGGCCTGATGCCCTCCGATGACCATACGGTCTACTCGCTACGGCAAAGTTTCCAGACAGGATCGAGAATGCCGGTTGCTCCGACCGCATGCAGGCCGACCTCACCGAACGTGCCCTCAGGCCACCTTTATGAGCACCTAGGGGAACCGAGCGGGGCCCTAGGCGTTCCCGACCATAGAGACGGAAAATTCTCATGGACAATCAAAGATATAGCCTGAAGCGTGAACCGGATGGGACTTGGACGGTCTTCGACGTCTTCTCGGGGGAACCAGCGGTCTTAGGTCCCGACAGGCTCTCCTCGCAGCTCAGCCCTGAGGAGGCCCATGAGGTCGTGGGTCTGCTCAACCTTTTGGATGCCCTTAGGCGGGACATCTTGGAGCCCCCTCCGACGATCCATTAGGGGGTCTCTGCGTGTTCTCGATATGCTGATACTCGGGGATGCCCTCGCCGAGGTGCCGTGAAGTGGCCTCGGCAAAAGCACTAAGTGGCACCTCAGACGCTGGCGTCGATAGTAGAGGACGAGGCCTAGTCAGGAATTCGGCGGCTAGAAATTCCACGCTGGTGTTGGCTCTCCAATTACAACTTGCGACAGTAAAACGGCGCGCACCATTAAAACGTAGGGTAGTTTCTTATCCACTAGCCTGATAGCTACATGACGTTCGTGAGCATGACCGAAAGGATGCAGGCTCAGCGAACTATCGATGCAGCAGACGACCACGCCGCACACCCTTCTGGACGACCTGCCGCCGACTCAACAGAGAACCCGGGGTTCGCCCTATCCAAATCCAACAACGCGCAACAGTGGAGATCGTCATGACCGAAAACTCTAAGATCCCTCCCGCCAAGAAGACAATCGAAGACCCACCCGAATACGGGGCCGCCTCCGGCGATGGCACGTCTTCCAGCTGGTCTGGCAGGGGGAAACCACCCGAGGCAGAATCTCAAGAAAATCTTCGTGGCCAGCTTAAATGGAATGAGCAGCGTAGCGGCGAGACCGAAGCCGGTTATCAACAAAACGGGCAGTCCGCCGTAGCCCCCTCCGAAACCGGGGATCAGGCGAAGGAGACGGCAGGTACAAAAGACTGGTTGGGCGGGCCGCAAAACGGAGCCGAAGCGCCTGGATCCAAGGAGAGTGGTCCGACAGGCTCGGGGAAAGCGCAGGGCGAAGGGGCAAGAAACCCCCAAACGGGCGAAGGATATGCAAGAAACCCACAAACGGGGGAGTAGCAGCCCATAATGCTGCGACTTCGCTGCGCCCTACGCCAGCATGAGTGCGAGCGCGGGACTGATCTGAGTATTCTCACGGTAACTGGGACTGAAGCGGACGCGGCACCGATTTCGTGCGGAGTTACGCCTATTCCTCGATACCTTCGGAGAGCTGGAACACTGCCGCCTCGTCCTCTCTCGGCCTGATGCCCTTGAACGATGCGTGCTGCAGTTTCCACCGGGATCGATTTTCTCTCGACAGCCTAGCCGAGTTTTGCTTCATTCCGCCCGCTATGCGTGGAGAAAGCTCAAGGCTCATGATCAACGACATCGTCAACTTGCTCGATCTTGATGACAAGCACGAATTGTCATCGCTGCAGCCACCCCCAGAGAGCGTTGTCATGAGCATCGCCGCGCGCTACCCCGATATTTCCAAACAATACCTTGAGTTCCTTCGTGCAGTTGGGACGGGCTCAACTACAAGAGAGTTCTACATCTACCAACCTGAGTCCGCATCCTACGTTGAACAGCATACATCTTTTCAGCTTTACCAGTCTGCCTCCCGTGAATTGTATGGTCCACGATCTGAAGGTCCTGTCCCTGCCGATGCGGTTGCTATTGCAGACAGCGGTGCCTCCTGGCGATATTGCCTTTGCCCCTCATTGGGGGGCGCAGTCTTTTGTCTCGACATGGCCGGCCCAACATTCGAGACGCAGGCGGAGGACTTCTTCTCTTTCGTAGCCCAAACGGTCCTGCGGAAAAGAAGTAGCGCATCCGTGGAGCGGAAATGAACTGGGCCAAGACATTCGCATTGAACATTATCGCACTGACCCTGGCCGCCGGGCTTGGCATGATTGCAACCTCTGAAGTCGCCTACCACCACGAGATACCTGTAGGCGAACTTCCTATCGCGCCATGGGTAAGGGCGACCTTCGCTGCCATCGTTGTCGCCGCAATTGCTCCCCGAACGGGTTTCTGGGCGAGGTTCGCGGTTTTTACAGGGGTTTACTTGCTGGAATTGGCGCTGGCCGTGCTGACCACTGCTGCCGCTATCGAGATAGTGACCACCTATTTCGACGGTGATGGCGAAGCAGCGAGACCTTGGACTTATTTTGGCGCGATCACGCCGGTCATCAGTGGTGTTGCGGGTTATTTCACGTTGCGGCAGTTCAGAAGACCGGTAGCGAATAGCTCAGCAGAGGCAGTGCGGCCGTAGCTCGTAAATGGAAGCCTCGTCTTCCCGCTCCCTGATCCCCTTGAAGGATGCATGCCGCAGCTTCCCGTCGTCCGTCCAGGCGCGATATTCGACCTCGGCGACCAGCACCGGCTCGACAAAGACGGCGCCTTTCCTCCTGAGGGCCACGGCCGGCGTTTTCGTCGCCATCCCCTCGAGCAGCTTGCGCAGCTCGCGCGAGAGCTCGTGTGACCAGCCGGTTCCGCAGCCGCCGACATAGACGAGGCCATCATCCTGCCGTGCCGCCAGCAGAAGCCGTCCGAGATGACCAGGCACGGTTGACAGCTCGTATCCGACGATCACGAAGCTATCGCGCCGCTTGCAGGTGATCTTCTGCCACCACTCGCCGCGGCCCGAGCGGTAGGGCTTCTCGACGTGCTTGGCGATGATGCCTTCGAGGCCATGCGCGCAGGCGACCCGGAAAAACTCGTCGCCGTCTGCCTGGACCTCTTCCGATAAGCGGATTGCACCCTCGCGGCCAGCGACGAGCGGCTCCAGCAATCGCCGGCGTTCGCGCAGGGGCAGCCGGCGAAGGTCGCGGCCGTCGAGGTAAAGGAGATCGAAGGCGTAGAAGACGATGGCGCCGGCTTCATACGGCGAGGGCAAGCGGCCAAGCGCCCGCTGCAGCATGCCGAAATCGGAGCGGCCCTTGTCGTCGAGCACGACCGCCTCGCCATCGAGGATCGCGGTTTTCACGGCCAGTCGCCGAGCGTCGTCGACAATCGTCGGAAAGCGTTCCGTCCAGTCGTAGCCGCCGCGCGTGAGCACCTTCACCCGCCCGGGCTCGATGTGCACGGCAATCCGGTACCCGTCCCATTTCACCTCATAGGCCCAGTCTGGACCTTTCGGCGGCTTGTCGACCAGCGTGGCGAGACAAGGATCGACCCGCGCCGGCATAGAATCAGTAGGAGGGAGATCGCGCGGCTTCTTTGAGGATGCTTTGGCCATAGGTCATTAACGCACAGGCTTTCGAAAAGCCGAATTGACGCTTTCGGTTGAGAGAACATATTAGGAACATTCGACGGCGATGCGGCGCCATTTCATCAATCCGGGGCGGAAACTAGAAAGACGCGCGTCATGCGAACACTTGCCGATGAGCTAGGAACCGCGATTGAAGTTGATCTTGCGGTAATGCCTCCGCACCAAAGGCGGGCCTACGCCGGCCTCGACCAGTATCGCCGTCCCGTTGAGGTTCGCGGCGTCCAGGAACTCGCTAAGGGAATTGCCGAATCCTTCGGGGCGTTTGCCATCTTCGATGTCGAGACGGTGCTGCGGTCTCCGGCGATCACGCCATTCGTTACGCAGACGCTCTACGCGATCCCGCTCGAACTGAGGCGGGCCGCCTGCGACCGCGACCGGCGAAAAGCAGAAAGCGCGCGCAAGGAGATGGCGCGGATAATCTCGGCCGCACTGCTGGCGCGATACCATTTCGAGCCCTTGAAGCACGTCGGCGCCTCCTGCCATCCGAATTGGGAAGAGGCCTTCGAGCAGCAGTTTGGCGCCGGCCGACGAGGCGATCGACATGAGTGACGAACTGGGCGCGAAACCCCACTACGAAGCCGGGCCGTATGTACACTACTGCGAGCATCCGGGCTGCACGAAATGGGGCAGCTTTGGCTTCGCAGTCGGCCGCGGCGAGCCGAACTGGTTCTGCTCTGAGCATCAGCCCGAATGGAAGTCGTCTTTGGCGGGAACAAAGGCGCCCGCCGAGGAATTATCACGCTGCCGAGCAATTCGGCATTCAGGTCCCCCAACCTGTTAGCAGGTGCCCGCGCCTCGCCTCGCGGGCACTCACATTTTTAGCCCGACTCTTGGTGCCTTTGCAGACCGGTCGGCTTCAGGCGGAACATACCGTTGCCTGTCAGGTTCACTAAGAACACAGAGGCAGTCGTATGCACCCGCTCAACGTCGCTGGAATCATGATCCTGCTTATTGTCATTGCGCTATTCGCCTCTGCATGGATTTTAGTTTAACGACACCCGCCGTCCTCTATTCTTTCTTCGGAACCATCCGCGACATTAGTGGTTAGAGGGGCCCGCGTAAGGCGGGCTGCTGATGAAGAAAATGTGACGTTCTCCAGAACTGCAAGGCAGCACCCTCTTCTAGCTTCGGGGTGCTGCCGTTCTTCTCTCATCAATTTAACAGCGCCTTCGCAACCAACCAGAACACGCCGAGTTAAACTGCCGTCGGCACTTGTACGAGCGCCGGCGCTTCCTCGGTATGTCGATCCCTTCTACCGCATGGACGGGATCGATACCTTTGGCAGCGCCCCAGCCTGACCCGTCTTGGCCGCCAGCAGGCAAAGGAAGCGCTGTGTCCGATGACGGCGGCGGCGGAGACGACACTACACGCCCAACGGAATGCTGCAGCCTTGGAACAAAGTGGCACGAGATGCGTTACCGTGTCGCCGCGCTCTCTGCGGCACAGGTCGCCAACCTGTTTAGCAGTGCCCGTGTCGTCCCCGCGCGCGGGCATTCGCTTTTTCCGCCCTTCAACCGTTCACTTTAGCTCGCCGCTTTCGGGCTTGCCTTTTGCTCGTCTGCGCTCGTCCAGCAGATTGAGCAAATCGGTGAGATCGTCCGCATCGAAATAATCCAGGCCGGTCTGCGACACCCCCTCCCATCGAGCAGGCCAGCCAGTGAAGCGATCAATCACGCTCCAAAAGCCGTTGCTGTCGTCATGCAATTCGTATCGCTGGGTCATACCGGCAGTTTAGCGCGCCCTTAAACGCTGCGCTACAGCGTCTAAGTGCTGTGCAACGATTGGCAAGGTTGGCGGCGGGGTGAAGACAACTCGGGCAGCCCCGCTCCCCAAGACCGAGAGGGCCTGACAGAGAAAGAGCTGCAGCGGCGGAAGTGGGCGAACACTGCAGCTCCCAATCGCGACGTGGTCATCGAAAGGCTGGGGCTTATTCGCCCTGTTCCATCCAAGGGAACCGCTTCGAACGTCGCTTGCACATATTCTACTCTCAGCAGGGGCAGAATCAAGGAAAAGCGCCGGATTGGTGGGCGCTGACGCTCAACGTCTCTTCTGACCGGGGAATGGCTCTCGCCCCAAGGCCTTGGCGATTTCCCGATAATCGCGCCCGCCCATCCCTGGTATCCGCAGCATCTCGACTGCGGACAGGTGCTGCATATCTTCGGCCACCTCATATCCGAGCTGGTTAAGCTCAGAGAGGAGCCACGGCTTAAGCTTCAGGTCTTCAAGTTTCGTGCTCATGCCGAGATCAGATCAGGCCAGCGCGCAGTGCGCAATTGCATGATTATGCAAATCAGCGCCGCAGCTGCGCGCCGTCTCGTTGGCTGGCCTCGATCCTCTGCAGGATCTCGCGCATCACACGTGTATCGATGGAAAGGCTGTTGAGCGTGTTCTCGACTGCCTTCATTGACGTCGCCGCTTCGGCTGCCTGCTTCTCCACTGCCGAAATCCGAAGCTCGTGATTGTCGATCTGCCGGAGTGAGACTTCAGCCGCTGTCAGGCGCTTGTCGAGGCGATCGATGGAATTTGCCTGCGAATCCTGATTAGCGTTCACCCTCTCCCATGTCGCGCCCCACGCTATGAGGCCGCCGGCAAAGCCGAACAGGATCACCAGGGTGTTGAGGTTATATTCAAACCTCCATTTCGGAGTTGCGACCATCTTTTCGTTTTCCTGTGTTTCAGCCAATGCCCTGCCCCTCGTATGCAATGCTGGATGGTTTACTGCAGCGCTTCGCCGTGGCGGGCACATTCCGCCTTCGTCCAAACTGCCGCTGCGCAGATGCCGACGACGGTCCGGTCAATTTTCCGCTGATCTGCCGGTGTCGCGCCGCGCGCGCCGACTAGATCAGTGCCCACCACCCGGCGCAGTCCGTCGACACTTGCCGGCGCCGAAGTCCCACATCCCTGGAGGGCAAAGATCAAAGCGAGAGCGGACATCGTCCGCAGTGCGGCCAGCTTCATTGTTCTGCCTTTCGATGGATTGACGAACGTCGTCGCCGCCCTGCCGGTAGATCCAAGCGAGGACGACCGCGACGATGAAGAGAGCGGCCGCAGCCACGATGAGGCGAGGAGCGGAGAACATCACGCCATCCCCTCCACCTGTTTTGCCACCGCCTTCCGATCGGCGTTCTTGCGCCAGTAGAGGACGCCGGCAATGCCGCCGAACGCGACAAGGATCAACAGGAGGTTTTGCCACGGTATGCCGCCGATCGCAGTGAGCAGCGAGGCGCCGCCGCCGATAACAGACGGGGTGATCACCTCTTTCGACTTCCACCAAGGCGCATCGAGGCTCGGAGGCGTGACAGCTACCGGTACCGGCTTCTCCTCGGTCACCGGTGCGACTTTGACCTCCGGCCGCGCTGCTTCACCCGGGGTGAGCGCCACCAGCGCGGTGTGCATGGCAGCGCGCGTTTTTGGACCAACGTCGCCGTCGACCTGCAGGCGCTGGTCGGCCTGGAACTGAAGGACGTTGTCGGCGCGGTAGCCGAGAAGAACGAGCGAGATGCGGGCCAGCCGGTCAAACCTATCGGCTAAGCCATTCTTGCCGCCGTTTATCTTTCTCGTAACGGTCTCACAGTCCCCTTCGTCGGCCCAGCGGTTCAGGCCCCGGGTGTCCCAGTAGAACAAAGGCACCAGGCCCTCCCAAGGGTCGGTGTTGACAGCATCCGGGTCCCTGACGAAGTCCGGGCAATCGAGGCCAGCCGCGCGGCACCAGTTGCGGAACTGGCGATAGTTGTCCTTGCCGGTTAGCTGCATGCTGGTTCGGCCGCGGTAGAGATAGCCGTCGCCATCCGTCTCCGGCGTGTTACCGAGATCGGTGCGCGTGTCGTAGCGCTGCTGCACCGACGTCGGCCCCCAGATCTCGCGGTCGTAACGGAAGTCTCCGCTCTCATGCATGAGCTGGGCGAAATACTGGGCGAGCCGGTGCGGCCGATCCACGCCGAACCGGTCGCCGTACCTGTCCAGCGCCACAAGCACAGACGTGAGGTTGCTCTCGTTCACCCTACCCTTTGCGGCAGCGCGAACGTGCTGAGCGGTGATGGCGCTCATTCGTTTCTCCTGATTGTTGCTGGGGAATGCTCGGCGGGCTAAGCCGCACTGGTTAATGGCGGCCGGCAGTGGTCCGGCTTAAACTGAAACTGGTCGTCTCGCCCCTCGTAGGCGGCCGCGAGGCTCGTCACCGGCCGCAGCCTTGACGGGCCTCGCCATTGATCCACATCAATGGAAACGGGACTCGGACATGGACGATAGCGAAGCGAAACGCGCCGGCCGAATAGAGCCGGCTTCTGACCTCTCGGAAATCGCGGCACGCTGCGCCGATTCGAACCTTCTGGATTTTGCGGCGCAACTTGCCTGCCTAGCCGAGGACCTTAAAGCTCTCGCGGCCAGGCCTATCGAGCCCACGCCGACATCGGGCGAGCCCGACGATCAGCCTGAAGAAGGCTTCCCCGGCATCATTTGAAAGTCGCGTTCCTCAAGGCAGCAGCGCCACTATGAGCGACGCGACAAAAGCGACTTCGGCGAAAGTTGCAATCCATTCAATTATTTTGACGCGTTCTGCTGGACGCATCGCAATCCTCCCTGGGTGCGCTCCTGGCAAAGAGACGCGCCCGCTTAAGGAATGTTGCAGCCCAGCCTCATCCCCGAACGCGAGTTCGAGGGCGACCGGGAGAGTGTCCCGAGCCATATGTCACCTTGCTGTGGGAGGATGTGTCTGCCCTATAGGCAATAAAAAACCCCGCCGAAGCGGGGCTAAATTCCAATTGGACCGTTACAACTCAGTCCCATTTCTGTTGATTGTACCAGTCGTCGAGATCCCGGCGCGCCCGATCTTTCTCGATCCCGTAACGCTCCTGGATCTTGCCCTCGAGCTGGTCGCGGTTGCCCGAAATTTCATCGAGATCGTCGTCAGTGAGCTGGCCCCACTTCTCTTTGATCTTGCCTTTTACCTGTTTCCAGTTTCCTTCAACGCGGTTCCAATCCATCGTTTCCTCCTGGATAGTCAGACACCCATGAAAGTAAAACTCGCGACGGCCGCTTAGGTTCGATTGCCTCGAATCGGCGCCCCCTGTTTTACGGGCTCAAGCTTGTGTCCGGAACATTTCGTCAGAGAAAAGGGTTCTTTGCAGATGCTGCCCTGGAACCGGTTCCGAGCGGTGAAAGATGGATGTGAAGAAGGCAGGAATATCGCGGCTGCTTTTGGCCGCACCAGATCTGCGTCGCAGCACGTGGATGATGGAGAGCCCCGCGTTTCGGAAGATATGCGAGGAGTATGAGCACGCGTGCTTGCGACGCGATGGGCTTCGCTGCTCAGCCGAGAAGGACAGCGAGACCCTGCTTAGATCCGAGACCGAGTGCAAAAGCCTGGAAGCCGCCGCGATTGCTTACATTCGCAAGCAGCGGCAATTTTCCGGCCTGGTCTGAACGACAGGATCACCGCAGTGCTTTGAGGAATTCACTCGACCTGCATCGGAAACCGTGCCCATATGGTTGAGCCGGAGCCGTCGTTCGGATCACGAAAAGGCAAGCACAATGTCTTACGATTGGGACGGCAAGCGATCTCATCGGAAGAGCGTGATCAGGTTCCTCGCCGCGCTGGCGCTTCCAGCCGTACTGCTGAGTTCAGCGATTGCAGTCGCCGAGTGGGCGAGAGAGCCATCGCCTACAAGGGTGGCCACTGAAACGCCAGCTCTGCGATAAGGATGCCAGACTCGGCTGAATTTCAGGCAAGGCCAAGGTGGGCCTCAATATGGGCGAGCCGTTCGGCAAGGGCGTCCTTTTCCGAATTCAGGGCAACAATCTCTTCTCCCTGCAGCATGTTCTTGTGAATGACGCACTGTAGCGCCGCGACGATATCCGCCGTTATCAACCCGTAGTCCATCGTTTGGAAAACCGGCGCGACACCCGTTTTCTCGAACGTCGCGCCAGCCGTGACCCCGTCACGGCGCACACCTTCGTTGATCACTTCCGGAACGGTTACAGTTCTCGAGACGGTGTTGCCGTCCTCGTCGAGGAATTCCACCTCCATCTCATAGGACGGAATAATTTCGCGTCCTATGTCAACCATTCCGTCCTTCTCACCAGTGACCGCATGCGGGACAACCTGTTGCGCTTCGTGAGCGATGAAGCCCGTAACAACCCCTTTTTCCGGTGCGTCGTTCCACCTGTGAAATACCGGTCGCAACGCCATAATTTTCAGTTCGGCATTGTCCAGAATGTCGAACTGTTCAGGCGTAAGCGAAAATGTAACGATCGGCTGAACATCGTTCTTAAGTCGGTGATCCGATGTTGTGCTATAGGTCGTCCCCGTTGTCGTTAAGCTAATGCTGCCAACGTTTGCGTTCAAACGGCTGTAAAATTCCTGCACTACACCGTCAGTACTCAATCGACCTTGAATGAACGGGTTGTATCCGTCCGACCGACGCCAAACACGCCCCGTTCCACGGACACAAAACCCAGTTGTTGTACCCGTAGAAGGGTCGATTACGGTTGTAGTCCCCCAAAGTAAATCTCCGTTATTTTCCTCTACTCTCCCGCGTTCTGCGCTGTTCGTCTTAAACGTCAACGGGTGAGAGGTGAGTGTGGCTAGGTTTATAGTTGTTGGTCCTGCCTCCGCTCTAAATTCCATCCCACTGCGTCTTAAGGCAAGAGAATTGTAACTAGTCCCATTGTCAAGGAATATGCTGCCCGTGGAAGTAAACCCGTTGAAAGTGTTGTTACCACTAGTAAAGTTGTTTACGCCGTTTAGCGCCGGAGTCATTATCCACGGGTCCCACGTCACACCGTCGCTTGACCAACGCGTATATTCAAACCCGCCGTGCAAAAGCCCTTGCACCCAACGGTTATTGAATTTTCGAGCCATAACCCAAAGCATAGCGGTATACCCGGAGCCGGCTGCACCGCTTGGGCCGTTAGTCCATGTTCCGGCAATCGTATAAACCCCAGGGACGGTAATCGTGTTGAAATTGCCGTCCACCAGTCCCACGCCCGCCTCAGACGGGACGGGGGCGGAACCTCCAAACGTTGGGCCTAAAGTACCTGTACCGTTAAGTAGTTCGAGCACGGTACTTTTTGAGAGAATATTAAGTCCGGTTGCGCCTGCATCGTTTGTCGTGAGATTTTCAACCCAAGTGCCCCACGTGGTTCCGCCGTCGATGGTCACGCGCGTGAACGTTCTAGGGTCACCTACCGTGCTGGTAGTCAAAATTTGGTGGGCAATTTGTGAAGTGCGGCGGAGAACGAGCATCGAACCGAAACTTCCGGCAGGGTCCAAGGGTCCGCCCTGGCCCGCGCTTGCCGAGACGTAATAAAAGCCCGTGTAGACGTTGGTCAGGTCATTAAGCGTAACGTTCGGATAAGGCATACCGCCTTGAAGGCTCAAAACGCCGAGCCCGAACGCTCCGACCTTCATCAACGCGTTCGCCGTCGCGTCACCGAGGCTGCTTTGCACCGGGACAAGCGACATTGCTTGCGGCCCGGTGAAATACGGAACGCGGTTTGCCGCGCCGGTAATCTCGGCAAGGGCGGTAAGCGTCGCATTGTCGAGGCGCTGGATATAGGTCGACAGCGCCTGCGCGTTGACTGTCTGCTGCTGCAGATAGGCCGTGTCGCGGACGATCCAGTAGCCCTGCCCGGCCGCCGTCGTGCCGCGCCAGGGCTTGGCCAGCGTCAGCTGCGTGTTGCTGTCGACGGAGAGGATCGGAACCGGGTTACCGTTGCTGCTGTCGAGGCCGAAGAGCCCGCCGGCAATGAGGGCGGTGGCCCAGGCGGTTCCGGCACCCGTGACCACGGCGCTGCCGGCGGTCACGGAAACCGTGCCCGTTACATAGGGTGCAGTCATGTCAAATTTTCCTAAGCTGGGATGCCGAAGATGTAATAGCGGATGCCTAACGGCGGATCAGCACCGTCGGTTTGCCACTCGAAACTATCGTCTTCGTAGTAGTCGCCGACATTGCCGCGAAAGGTCCGAAACCTCGCGTTGTTCGCCGTCAATTCGCAGTAGGTGCTGTTACCGGTGTGAGATTGCCCCTGATAGCTGTATTTCAGGATGTCCAGGAAAGGCATACGCACCCGGTTCTGCCAGGATGCGTTGATGCTGAAGAGACTCCCGCCTCCGTGATAGGTCATGTATTTGACCATCGGGAACATGCCCGCTCCGTCGAAGGGGATATCGACGACGTTGCCGTTCCCTGACGTGACGTTGAAATAGCCCTCCGCCAGGATCTGCACCTGCGGCCAGCGGGTATCTATGATGATGTCCGCCCACGACGGGGGATTCGCAGCTCCGGGTCTGACGAATTGCACAACGTCTTGCGTCCCGTCATTGAATTGACGAAGGACGTTATACGTCCCGGACGTGGGCGCGCTATTGTCCTCCAGATACAACATGAACCGAGCGCGCATGGCCTGCGTCGCATCGAAATAGATGCGCGTTCCGTCGAACCAGTATTCGGCCCCGAATTTCAGATCCACGGGGTTGTTCGGATACATGATCGTTGAACCCGTGTAGAAATGCACATCCAGCGCAACATTATCGGTGACGGGAAATCCGCACTCATAGAACGACTGACCGGACGGAAGCGCGATGTCAGCCGCCCTGATGACTTTGACGGGCAAGCGGGTGCTGTCGAACGCAAGCTGCGCGTAAGTCGCGGTATCGACGTTATAGCCCGGCTTCGCAATCCTCATGGCATTGCTAGCAAACCGGATGGTTTTCGTCCCATTCGGCGTCAGGTTGGGAGCGTCGGCGATCGGCGTGCTGTCTCCGGGAAGGTCCCAAACGACGAGGCGTCGGTACCGGGTAGAGAACGGGTTGAAAGCGTCGATATCGTCTTGCTGGTCGATGAACACAGCCGTGCAGAACTCGGAACTCCAACTCGTCCCGTTCGGGTACTCGCTTGCGTTAATCAGCCAGCTTCCCTGATCACGGTTGCCGGTGAAATAGGAGCCGCCACGTCCGGACCGGTATTTCCCCTTGTCCTCCCAATCCACCATATTCTGATTATAGCGGATGCTGCCGTTGCCCTTGCGCTGTTTCCAATCAAACAGTGGCACGTTGTACCGGAGCTTCGGGAAGAACGACTTGTCGTAAATCCAGATGCTTTCACCGGAGCCGCCAAATTCCAGCGTTTCAAAATTGCTACGCGGTGCACCTGCGGGAGTTGTTCGGACGCCTTGCCCTCCGAACGTATTGCACACCGTGATGTCCGCAACTTCCATGTTGAGATACTTGGAATTGTAGAGAAACTTCGACCGCTGGCTGTCCGGCGTGGTGCGCGGATCGTCGGCGTTGCTTTTCGTGATTTTGAGACAGCCTGCGCCGGTCGAGTCGGGGCCAATCATCGTGCGAACCATCAGCTGAATATCTCGATCGTGCCGTTGTTGAGGTCGATTTTCATTTTGCCATTCAGCGACTGAAGCAGGCCGGCGTTGACCGTGCCGATATTGGCAATTGCCAGTTTCAGCGCGCCGTTCTCGAAGACCATCGGGTAATGGCGGTTATTGCCTGACGTGACGAGGAACTGATCCGCCTGGACCGCCATGCGCGACTTCTGCACGCCGCCCTCGGTGTAAAGCTCCACATAGAAGCCCGACACCTTGAAGCTCTGACTCGTGCCCGCCCGTAAGAGCACCGAGAAGCGGGCATCAACCCCGGTCGGCGCCGCGACCGCTTCGAACTTCACCAGGCCTTGCGCGAAGCGGCCGTTGAAATCGGCACTCACCCCATTGATGCTGGTAGCAAGTGAACTGTCTCCATTGGCGCGTGCGGTCTCTTCCTGGATTAGCCGGGCAAGATTGTCGCCGACCTCAGCATCGAGGCTGGTGATCTGGGTAGAGAGTGCGCCGTCGGCATTAGCGCGCGCGGTAGCCTCCGTCTGGATGGCCGCCGCGTTATTGCCGGTTTCGGCCGTGAGCTGCGTGATCTGGCTGCTCAGCGCGGAGTCTGCCGTCGCTCGCGTCGTCTCTTCGGTGATCAGACGCGCATTGGTCGTGCCGAGACTCGACTGCAGATAACGCAAGAACTGCGCCGTCGCCTCGTTTTCGGAGACGCGCACCCGGCGCTCCTCGGTAATCTGGGCCAGCGCGTCGCCGATGGAGGCAACGATCTGCTGGCGTTCGATCTGTCCGACGGCGCCTTCGAGGGAGAACGCGTCCAGCAGCTCGACGAGGCGCGGACGGAAGAACTCATCCATCTCCTGTTGCAGTTCCTTGAAGCGGTTGAGCGCATCGTCCTGCAGCTGCTGCAGGCCGGTGAGCAGCGTCTGCAAGCCGGTCGCCTGCGCCGTGGTCATCCAGGGCGTGAACGTGCGCAACCGGTCGGGCACGGTCGTGATCGTCGCCCGGGCATTGTAGACCTTGCCGGAGGCGACGTTCTTCGTGGTGCGGAACAGACCGTCCTCGGGCGAGGTGCACTGATCCTCGAACAGCTCCGTCGTGCCTTCAATCTGATAGGAGAAGCGCACCGCCGTGATCGTCGGATCGTCCGGCGGGATCCAGGTGAAGACGAGCGCCGGCGTGTCGTAGCCCTGCGCACCGTTGATCATGCCGACGGCGACGTTGAAGTTCTGCACGGTCGACAGCAGCGACGGGTTGATCGGCGGCGTCGGCGGAATGACGATAGGTCCGGGCTGGATACCGGCGTCGTCATAGATCGCAGCACTGGTCTCCGAAAGCACCAGCGTGATGCGCAGCCGCTCGTCGGCCCTCCATTCGCTGATCAGCCAGCTCTTGCCGCGCCAGGTAATCCATTCGCCTTCCTGCACCGCCAGGCCGAAGCGACGGCTGACGGGAACCGTCGCCTTGCCGCCCATGCGGTTCTGCCGGTAGCGGATATTGAGCAGATACTGCGCAATGTCCGGATCGGTCACCTGCAGGAAATCGACGCTCGTCTGCCGGTTGCGGCCGTCGGCGGCGATGTCCGCATTTACATAGACCGGCTTCAGACTTTCCGGGTTCCACATCGACTCGATCGAGGTGAACTGGCCGGAAAGATGATTGAATCGCTCGAATGCCGATGGCCGGAACTGCACGTCTTTGGCGCGATCGATGGGAATATCTACCGCGGTTAGATCCTTGACCGGGATCTGCGGCGCACCGGGGATGACGCCGGAGAGGCCGCGGCGGTTGAGGCCATAGCCTGCCATGGCATCGTCGAACTGCTTCAGCACCTCGGTATGGTCATCGTCACCGCTGACGAAAAGTGAGCACTCATAGGTCTTCTTGCCGTTGGCCCGCAGCGTGTCGCATACGTTCATCGCCACGAAATAGGTGGCGAGATCGATCTGGCCGAGGCTCTTGCCCTCGCCGATAAGCGTGCGGCCGGAGACGAGCGCGCGAAGTCCCAGCTGGTAGTTGAGGCGGTGAACGGCAGGGTTCTTCGTGTGCGCCCAGGTCGATGGCGTATTGAGCCGCTGCGTTCCGGATCCACCAGCAACCGTCGAGTCCTTGCGCGGGTCGTATTCGCGCAAGCCCCGCAGCACGAATTCAAGTTCCGGGCGGCCCTTCGAGCCAAAGACCTTGTCGCTATAGATGCGCTCGACGACGACATAGCAGATCCCGGCATTGACGCTCGTGCTCTTCCACTTGTTGCCAAGGGCTGCAGAGACGTCGACCAGCTTCTGATCGACCAACTGGCCTGGCCTGCCATCGTAAAAGCGGATCGTCAGGACCGGGTCGCCAGAGCCGTTGACGAAGCCGTCGATATGATAGTTCGCGACCTCGTTGCCGATGACCGGCCGAGATACCAGCGCTTTCTTCTCGCCGTAAATGTAGACGTAGGGCTCCAGCCCGTCGCACCAGCCATTTGCGAGCACAAAGACCTCGGCATTCCATTTGTTGCCGCTGCCCCACTTGGCATAGAAAGTCCGCTGCCCCTTCGTCTTGCCGATGCCGTAGAGCGTGCCGACAGGCACATCGCCGCCGAACTGGATTTCGCCCTGGACGGCCGTGTATTTCCGCTTCTGCTGCTTCTGCTGGGTAAGCTTGCCGATCGCCAGCTTGGCACCGAAGGCCAGAGCACCACCAATGAGGCTGGCAGCAAGCGCAGAGCCGCCGAACAGCGCGCCGGCGATTGCTGTCGCGATTGAAGTGAAGATTGCCATGTCAGGTTATCCGAGGTGAAAGGCGGCAATGACGTCGGCGAGGCCGTGATCGCTCCGGCCGCGCTCGGTCTTGGTAACGAAACGGCCGCCGAGGCAGACGCCGACATGCTCGGCGCCGTCGGAAAGGCGCAGGATGACGAGATCTCCGAGGCGCGCTTCCGCTCCACCCTTCGGCTCTTGCCCGAGCTCCGCCGCAAAGAAGCTCACCAGCGACGTGTACCCGCGCCGGCGTAAGGCCCGCTGCGCGCCGGCGAGCGTCCGATAGGCGCCACAGTATTTGGCTACAGTCGCCGAGCCGGACAGCGCGTCGACAAAGGCGCAACCGAGCATGAAGCAATCGGCCGAGCCATAGGCATAGGGTTTCGCAAGCTCACGCACGAGCGTGGCTTCGACGATCCGGAAGCGGTTCATGCGTTTTCCCCTAGACTTTGAGTTGCATTTTTGATTGGAGACAAGCCCGCAATCAGGAGACCGGAATGACTGACTCGGAAATGCGCGCCACCGTTCAGGCCACCTTCATGATGCTCCAGCGACTGGTAGTCGAAGTCGCCGCGATGAAAGGCGATGAGGCTGCAGACTGGATCGACGAATTCCGCGACAGCTTGACCTCAGAAATGAAGAAGGCCGAGGAGCTGCAGGCCCGCCGTGCCGATATCGAGCGCTCCGCGACGACGCGGATGCTCATCGATGGAGTTGCCGTCATGGCGAAACGTCATCTTGAGCAGAGATCGCGATCAGACAGCTAACGCGACACCTGTCCCCATTCCTCGGGGATGGTCGCATTTGTCGCCACGTGCTCCAGGCCCGTGTCGGTCGGATTATTGTCGAACTGCTGCTCGGCCTGCGAACGCTTGACGCCGGTGGAGCCCCGCGCCGATCGTCCGGGCGGCTGCAGGTCGATCATCATCGTCAGCGTCCGCTCGGAGCCGGAGACTGCGCCTTCGTTGTAACGGACCTGGTCGATCTCGTAGATCGATGAGGCGAGGATACCGAGGACCGCATCCGTTTCGGGATCTCCAGCTAGATGGGAAATGATCACCGGAGTATTCTGGTAGTTGTATTGCTCAATCTGAGAGACTGCGTCCTCGGGGTTGCTGACTGGGATGTTTGAGAAGACGATAGTCCGCGTCGTCACGGCGACGCCCACGCCGCTGACCAGTTCGCCCGGCTCGAGAAACCGGTTCGGAAGATAGGTCAGACCGTTATAGGTGTAGGGCCGCCCACCACGATGGTAGCCGACGGTTCTGCCGGGTAGATCGAAACGGATGAGGTCGAGCCGTGCAAGGCGGCCGGTTTCGAGCGCAGTCTCGACTGCAGGATCCAGCACACTCATGAGAAAAACATCTCCGTAGCGGAAAAAGAGGCTTCGCGGCCGGCCCAAGACTTGGGTGCCGAAACACTCCCCGGATCAACGGTCATGACGCAGGACGGCTTCTCGAAGTGAACGGTGGCCGCCGTGGTGAAATGCTGGGTATCCAAGCCGAACATGATCGTCAGAGTGACCACGCCGCTGGCGTTCGCCGTGGCGTTCTCGACGATCCGGTGAAGAGACCGGACGAGCGCCGACATCCTGAACTCGACATAATCTCCCGCTGTTAGCTTGAAGCCAGCAGGCAGACCAGCAACAACGACGGTTCGGCTATTGGTGATGAACTGAAGAACCGCGCCGCCATTGAATACCCCTCCCCCTGCTTTCGTGCCGGAGAGAGGTTTTCCGTTGTTGTGGGCAATAGGCCGCGGCCGAAACAGGTCGTAGCCGAGGAAAGGTGCACCTCGCGAGCTCGACTTCATGACGAAAGCGTCGAAGAGGCCATAGAAAGCAGGGATCATCCAGTTCGTTGTGTATTGCGCCTTCCAGTACGGGGTGCCGGCGGCCTGCTCTTCGGAACGTCGGCCCTCCATCATTGACACGTCCGTTGGATTGACGGGATCGAACTGGCAGTCTCGCCAAGGTAGCGTCGGCAATAGAATCGGATCAGCCATGTTGGTTGCAATCCAGGGTAATCGCCGCAATATGCAGCGGCAGGGAATTAGGGAGCAGAATCAGTGCCCACAATCGATTTCAGCGGGACAACCCAGCAGATGCTTCAGCTCTTGGCCGATGAACACAGCAAGCTGGTCAAGCAAGTATCGGACCTGGAATTCAGGGCGAATGCCCATCGCTTTATGTTTATGTTTGTTGCAAGCGCTTTATCGAACATCGATGAATCTCAGTACGAGGCGCTGATGGCCATGACAGAGAACGCGCGGAAAGCGAACATCAACTCAGCGGAGAAGTTCGCGAGTGATCCGAAATTGACGCCCGAGCAGCGGTCCGGTGCACGACGTGCCTTCGAGGTAATGGCGGAGGAAATGGAGGAATTCCTCACATCAATGAGGAAGGCTAAGAGCGGTGAAAGCATCTTCACCGTGATCCAAGGCGGGAAATCCATTGAAGATTAGCGGTCTTCGCCGTTCTGGTAGATGTTTGCCTTCGCCGCGTCATACTGTTTTATGGTCTCGACGGAGACGCCTCGGCTCTCCGACCGAATGACAGGCCTGAACATCGGCCCCTCCTCAGCAATTACCCGAAGGATGATCTCGCGCGGCCCATTTTGGCTTGGCTGACCGCCCGATGGCGCCACGTTCCCATTTGCCGGTCGTTGAAGGCGATGGTTCGGAATGACCTCCTCGCCACCCTTGAAACGGACGAGCTCCGGCCCCTTTTCACCAACCCATGCGACGCCAGGACGAGCGGAGCTCGTTCCGTTCGCATACCCACGCAGCCCAGTCCATGGGTCCACCTTTGAGCCACCGCCGAAGAGCCAACTGAGGAGTCCTCCTCCGCCAGCCCCTGCGCCGGCGCCGCTGACCTGAAACACGGCATCGAGGACGTCGTTCAGCAGCTTGTCGGCGATGCGGTCAAGCACCCCCAAAGCCGCGTCGCCGAAAGACTCCCATACCGATTTGCCGTTCTCAATTCCCGCGAAAAAATCATCGAAGAAGCCTCCGGTTACTTCTTTAGCAAAATCGAGCGCGATACCCATCTGGCGGGTCTCTTCCTCGATTGAGGCCATGACCTGCGCAAGGGACGAGAGCTCGCTCTTCTGTGCATCCGTGAGCGAGATGCCGCGCTGCTGCGCTTCGTTCAGAAGCTGCGTCTCGTAGCGGAGTGCGGCCGCCGCCTGTTCGGTGAGGCCGATAGCGTCACGCTCTGCCTCAAGCGCAGCGATCTGGCGCTCGGCCCCAGCAACGATATCGGCGTACTTCTCCTGCTCGCTCTTACCGCCGGTGCGCTTCTTCGATTTCTCGTCGACATCGGCGAGGCCTTTGGCAAGATCCTTGATCTTTCCCGCTGCCGTCGAGGCGTACTCACCAATGACACGCAGACCCTCGCCGACGAAGTCGGTGCCTTGTGCGGAATTGTACGCTTCCTGCGCAGCCTTCATGGCCGCCCTAGCAGCGCCCGGATTGGGGTTCTCCGGACGACCGAATTCAACTGGCGGAATGATCATCCTGTTGTAGGTTTCGGGACTGAGTGGTTGTCCTATAGACGCGGTCCAAAGGGCATACTTGTTGATCAGATTATTGAGCCCGTCGACGGCCTTCTGCACCATGCTCTCGATGCCATCGATTACCTTCTTTGCTGTCGAATACACGAAGTCTGAAATAGCCGCTGGCAGTTTGGCCCACACCGCTTCAATTGCCTCGTAGCCGCCAACAAACGCGCCGATGACTGCGTTGATCCCGTTCTTCGCGTCAGCCACGATGTCTCGACCGATAATTTCCGCAAGCTCGTCGCGGAAGATGTTGGCGGCTGCGACAGCGGCCGCGATGCCGGCCACGAAAGCGACGGCAGGGTTCGCTAAAGCAAATGCGCCGGCGACGATACCTAACTGGACGACGAGGCGCCCCAGCAGAGCGATTAGCGATACGATCCCGCCGACAATTGCCGGTGCATACAACAGCGCGAGAGCAGCTGCAGCGGCGACGGCGTAGGGAGCAATGGTTTCGAGAACATCCGCCAAGGCTATCAGCGCCGATTGCGCCAGCTTTGCCCAATTCACCATCTGCAGGCCAGCGGCAGCCAGCGCGATTATGCCGATCGTCAGAAGGCTAACTGGAGAGAGCACCGACAAGAAGGCTGCACCCAATCCCTGGACTGGTCTCTCCATGGATGAAAGGACTGCGGCCAGCTGCGTGCCCTGCTGAAGGGCAATTTGCAGCGGGCCCATTCCCATCTGCGCGCTGACAGCAATGTCTTGGAACTGAGCGGCTATATTTCCAAGATTGCCGCGCGACGATGCTCGGTTCTGGTTGGCAGCCCGGTTCATCATCTCGATCTGCTTCGACGCTGACGCCGCGGCGACACCCTCTGTTGCATAAGCCTTGGCGGCAGCCGCCGCGGCTCCGGTCGCACCGCGATTGGCACCCGACAGCCCGTTGGCGGCGGCCTCGGCGCGTGCTGCGGCGCCGGTTAACTGATCGAGGGCTTGCGTACCCTTCTCAACGGAACCACTTTCAACCTGCAGTCCGAGTGTAGCGACATCTGCCATGGCTTTTCCTTTTCAAACAACGTGCGCTATCGTCCTGCCGATTCAATCGGAGGATGATTCATGCGCTCGGTCGTGAGTTTGGTTCTGTGTTTCGTGTTAACAGGCGGCCAAGCGTTCGCAGCGTGCAACGCTGACCTCCTTTCGGTCGAGGAATGGTCTGTGCGACGGCTCGACGACCAGAACATGGAAGTGCAAGTCGTCGTCAAATCGGCCGCTCAGAAACCAATCCGCATGCTTGATGCTGATTTCGGCTTCAGGGACGCCCTTGGCGGGCACGTCGCCGCAGACGCATTCGACCGAGACATCGATATTCCAGCCGGGGGATCCGTGAGAGCAGTTACAAAATGGCCGACGACTTTTGAGCGGCTGCTAAAGCTCAAGCACGAAGAGGTAGCGGCATATGCTTGCGTCCGCGGCGTCCTCTATGACGACGGCACCAAGGAAGAGTTCAAGTGATCGGAGGCGGCCGCAGCCGCCCCAGCCGTTTTCGAAACTTTATGAGATCTCGTTCATGGCGCGCTCGCCTCTCGCGCCCTGATCGATTCGGTTTCCTTCTCGATCTCGATGCAGAAACGGGCATCCATCGCCCTGATGATGGCGATCTCCTCACGACGGATGATATTGCCGGTCAGCTGGCACCAAACCGAGAGTTCACCATGAGAGATGGGGACTGGACCCGAGAACCCCGGCGGCTGCGCCTGCCGAAGCTCCCAGAACCAATCCCATAGGAAGGCGCCGTTATCCGGCACCTCCTCTTCCGGGCTTTCGATCTCAAAGCTCTCGTTGCGCTCGCGCCTGGTCTCACCGTCCTTGTCTCGGACGCTGTCATAGCGGGCGACAATCGCTACGGCTTCGCAGAGCCTTTCGCCAAGCTCTTCGTAAAATTTGCGCGGTCCTCCGAGGCCGTGGCGACCTGGTCATAGATCCAGCCGGCCTCCTCAAGGACCTCGCGCGCCTTCTCGAACGTGCACTCCGGCTTTTCACCCTTCCAGTTGTGATCGCCCCAGTCCCACGACGCGACGGACGCCGCCGCCTTGTCGAGGTATTCGGCTTCGACCTTGCTGGCGGTGAGCTTCTTTTTCCGGCTGGCGAGGAACTTGTCACTGTGCTGCCGAACTACCCGCTTTACCGCATCGCTCTCCGCGGATCGGATCATGAAACGAATACCTACGAGCTCATCGGTATCCGGGCCGGTGAGGTTGAGCTCAAAGAGGTCTTCAGAATTGACAAGTTTGGAGATATCCAAGGGTCACCTATCGATTACGGGATTACATCGGGATTGACGCGGATCGGCAGCTGGTTGAGGCCGATCGTGAAGCGCTCGAGCTCGAAGTCGTCGGAACCGCCGCCGGGATAAAGCGGGCCGGACACGACGCCGCGGCTGTAGAAAATCGTGTTCGTGAACCCCTCGCCGCCATCGTTGCGCTCGACTTTGATCGCCATGTTGTCGAGGTTCAGAGGATTGCCGAAAGTGCGCAGGATGACCTGGCCGGCATCGTCATGCACTGAGGCGACCTCGATCTGCGGATCCCCGGCGTTCGCCGTGCCCTTCTGTTTCTGGGTCACCGGCTCATCGAGGGTGTTGTAACTGTTCATCGTCGACTCGGCGCCGAAATCGCCGATGTTTCCGACTTTGCCAACCTGCACCCAGGTGAGCGCCGCATATGCTGAATCTATAAGATCGGTGTTCTGGGCAGTGGCGCAAACATAGACCTTGCTGCCCTTCTTCGTTGCCTTGTTTGCCATGTCAGTTCTCCGGTTCGAAGGCGATGTACGGAATGGTGACGGGGATCTGCACCCGGTCACCGTCTTGGAGCGGGCCAGCCGCCCATGGCTCGCTGCTGATCGTGATCTTCACGCCAGAGGCGAATAGGGTTTGGTTCTTGAACTGGTCGATGACCTGATCGGCGACATCGAGGGCGCCAATGATGCCCTGCCCGACCGGCCAGACGACCGAGACCTGCAAGAGACCGCGCTTCTGCTGCGGGTCGTTGCCCATCGTGATCTGACGTGTCTGGTTTGGCAAAAAAGCCAAACGAAGGTATTTCGCCGGCGTCTGCTGACCGGCCGGCGGGAACACGATGTTCGGCGCGGCGACCGGCAATGCCTGTGGCATTGCAAGGAGCCGATCGGTGAGCGCCTTGAAGATGATTGCGTCGGTGCCTGCCGCCATGTATCGGTTACCTATGTCTGAACGGCCGCCTCTCACCGACGATGAAGCCTATGAACGCATTCATGCGGCTCTGCTTGCCCTAGGTCGTGAGAAAGGTGCAACGGTGCGCGCGGATACGAGCCTGAAGGCCGCGCGGAAGGCCTTGACCTTGCTGCAGCTTGGGCTTGTGGCGGCTATGGAAAAGGGAAGCGACGCAAATGCCGCGGTTAAAGGCCGAGACGCGCCTTCAGCTCCGCCGCCTTCCGATCAACGATAATCGGCCAGTTCTGTGCGGCGAGCCTAACGAAGCCATCAGCCGGCTGGCCGTTAGCCCCGTACTCCCGGTGCCCGGCATATGAAGCGGTGTATCCGAAATAGAGCGTATCTCCGATGTCCGCTCCAGCGATGACTGCCTCGATCTGCCCGAAATCAGCGGCATAGGTTCCGCCCGTCACCGGATTGGCCGACGAGTTGATCGCCGGCATCGATGTAGACGACGCAAGCAGTGACGCTCGCAAAAATCCCGTGTCCACGCGCATACGGCCGCCTTGCCCGACCGGCTTCTGCATTTCCTCGACGACCTCTTGTGTCGCCTCCTTGAAGATGGCCTCGACTGCACCTTCGACCTTGTCGGCCCATTGCGCCACGGCAGCGCTAAAAGAGAGCGTTGCCATTAGACGACCTCAGCACTGTACCGGCGCACCACGGCGTCAATGTACGAGACGCGATACTCAATTCTGCATCTGCAGCCGGATATCTCCGATACTGGCGCGCGCGGGTCGCCCGGAAACCGGAGAAGCGCGCCAGATGGGCTCTGAAATACTTCATCCACCCCGAGACTCTTGCCGTTGAGGACACGGTGGGTGTGCCGCACACGGCTGTCGCCGGCCGACCGCCATACCTTCGTGACGTCCTGCGCCTGGACCTTCCCGGCCTCGATCTGCTGCCGCATCGCCTCGTCGCGGGCGGAGCTGAGTGCCATCATGGTTTCGGTCCGCGCCAGCATCTCGCCGCGGAGAAGCAGGTTCTTGTCGCGCAACCGGCCGACTATCTTCGTGAGGGCCTCGCCGGTGACCGGCTTGCCCGCTCTGATCGCAGCCATGACGGTCCGGTCGAAACGCTTGTCGCGCGTCTTGAGCTCGAAGTACCGGTTCATCTGCTCCGGGTCGCCGGAAGCAAGATGCAGGCGCGCCCGCTCAATAAACTCGATCTGGTATCGCGTCAGACCGATCATGCCCCCCTCTCGGCGGCCGGTGACGCGGCTCTGCCGGCCGACGACATCGAGGGCCGTCGATGTCGGGTTGGCGCCTCTGGCAAGCCCCTGCTCCAGCGCCTGGCGGATGCCCTGCCGCTGGTCATCGGTGATGTGCGTGACCATCGTCGAGGACAGATCTCGCAGGATCGCCTCGGCCGCCGGGTTACGGACGCCGAAGCGCCAGATGACCCGGTTACCCTGCGGGTCCATGACCTTCGGCAGTTCGCCGACTGCATTGGTACCGCCGGCGTTGAATGCCTCCTGCAGCGCGATTTCCAGCGCGGAGAAGGCCTCCGGCTCAATCTGCATTGCCTCGACCGCGCCGTTGATGTCTCCACGCTCCAGACGCTCGACCACGCGGCCGAGAACAATCGTCGACTTAATCGTCTCGATCGCTTCTCGAAATGCCGCGGCGAGGCGCGGCTCATAGGTGGACAGCAGTTCGTCGAATGTCATGCCGTTGCCTTTCGCCGAACTGCTTCTAAGTACCTGGTCTCAACCTGCGGAAAGGAACCCGATGAACCGGAATGGGCTCTATCTCGTGATCGCCGTGCTTGCCGTTGTCGTTATTGGACTGGGTGTCTACGTCTACCGCGAGGAGACTAGATCCGGCGTCGAGATCAAAATTGGCGAGGACGGGCTCTCGGTTCAGGAGAACTAAGCCGCAATCCTTCCTTGGACGATGAAGACGACCGGCGTGATGCCGTCGTATTTGTTCGGGTCGCCGTTGATGATGGCGTAATCGGCGCCGTTGGCGGTCACAACGTCGCCGACAGTCGGCTCGATGGCTAGGCCTGCAGCGGAGATGTAAATCTGCATATCTCCGCTGAGGATGACGGTTCCGTCGATATAGCGGGCCTCGTAGGCCATCGGGACGAGCGTGGCCGGATAGGACGTCACGACAGAATCGCCGCCGTAGACAGGATCCGGAGGCGTGATCCGCTTCACAGTAGCGGATTGGCCGTACTTGGCGATGAGGCGCTGCGCCGTCGCCTGCAGGCGTGCATAGATCGGGTTCGCCATCCTCCGCCCTTCCTTTTCGAGAGCTAAGCCTTATTTACGCCTCATTGCCGCAAGGCTCTTTGTTCAAGGATCTGGGGGACATGTCCGCCACAATCAGCATCCTCGTGACCATCCTCTTCGCCGGGGTTGTGCTCTATCTCGTGCAGAAGCTTCCAATTGACCCTACGATGAAGCAGAGGGCTCAGTTCGTTATTTTGATCGCCGGAATGGTCTCGTTGCTCGGCTCACTGGGCGTATTCTGATCAAGTGCGCGCGATGCTTGGAGCTACACCACCAAAGCACCCGGCCAGACCGGCACGAGATACGGCCAGAGCAGCCCTTCGATCGTGGTCACGACAGGCGTTGCGAGCGCGACGAGGTCGTCGATATCCGTTGAAGTAGAGGTTGAATACTCGACCTCAAGCTGTCCGATTTTCTCGCGCTTCACCGTAGACGTGCCTGTTACGACCGGCGAAAGGCTGCCTGGGTTCGTCAACTCGAGGAATGCGGCCTCATACGAGGCGTTGATAAGCGCGACCGGGATTTCGCCCGAGGGGATCGCCTCGCCGTAATAGGTCGTCGCGCCCGTGCGCGGCCAGGCTCGCTCTTGGGCGTACCCGCCGGTCCTTCGCCCGCTGAACCGAGGCTCATACCGATCGATCACCAGAGAACCGCGCTGGCGTGCGGCGGTCTTCTGGGCATCGGTCGTGCCATCGGGAAAGACATAGCCGGCTTCGGTTGCGTACGCCGTGAAGCCGTCGTTCGTGCCGTATCCAGCCATGTCGATCTCCGATGAAAGTGGAGGCCCGGCAAGTTGCCGCCGAGCTGATTGTCAGGGCTGCGTTGCCAGCTCTTCGAGAGCAGCGACGATCTCGTCCTTGGTGGACGGGGTCTTTTCGCCGAGCAGCTTCTTGGCGGCCGACTTGAAGGACATGAACTGCACGTTCTGGTCCTTTGCCATTTCGAGCACTTCCAGTGCCGTCTTTGGAACGTCGCTGTCCTGGTTGGCGGCAGCCTTGGAAGCGCCCTCGATCTTGAGGAATGGAAGGCGCTTGGCTTTTTCGAGATCGACGCCTTCGAGATCGACGTCGCGGGTCTCACCCGGTGGGATGTAGACCGCCCGCCCCTTGGAGCGGACGCCCTGCAGCGCCTTGCTGTTGTTGGTGACCTTCATGACCGATCCTCCGATTACGGTGCGGTGATTTCGTCGCCGTAGGCAGCAGCACCGGGCAGACGCCATTCGGTACCGCCGGTACGGGCGATGATGCCGGTTTCGAAGCCCATGATGGACTTCTGGCGCGGCTGGAGGACACGGCGCGGCATCGGCAGGTGGAAGCGGAGAACTTCCGAATCCCGGCGATACACAACCATGCGGCCGCCGCCGTCCTGAGAGGCATTCGCGAGCTCGCGCAGCGGCTGGATGTCGAGCTGCTGGCCGGTTTCCGCCGTGTAGACGTTGTTGCGGCGGATGTATTCCAGGAGCGTCAGAAGGCCGTCGCCTTCGCCGAGGCGGCGGGTGGCGATGAGACGGAACGCTTCCGGCGGCAGCCGCAGCGTGTCGACCCATTCGACCTCGGAAGTGTTCTCCCGGACGCTGGAGATCAGGTCGTTGATGTCCCGGAGGATCTGGTCGTTGGACTTCGCCGACCAGAAGGTCGAAGAGCCCGTGCCATCCGCGGCAACGTCAACACGCGAGACCTGCGGGTCGTTGACGAAGCCGGTCCAGTTCTTCTCGGTCGTGCCGACCATGGCAACCGAGTTGAGCAGGCGCTCGACCTTGTCGGAAGCCGACATGGCCTTGGTGCCGTTCAGGTCGATGCCGTAGAGGGCCGCCTGATTGACCTCCTCGAGGTTCCACTCCCAGCCGGAGCCGATCATCGCGAAGTCATGGCTGGCCATGTCCTTCGTTGCCTGATTGAACGGCATGTCGGTACCGGCGCCGGAGAGGAACTTCGCCTCGCCTGCGGTATCGACGGTGAAGAACGTCGTGCCGATCGCCCAGGCGTTGCCTTCCGTCACCACGGGCACGTGAGCGCCGTAGTTGAAGGTCGGATAGCGCCGCTGGTAGATGCGGGTCTCGATGTTGCGCCCCTGCGCGATGACGAAGGGGAACGCGGCCTGCGCATCAGCGAAGGCCTGACGGATGATCTGGTTCATAGTTCAGGGTTCCTTTCGCGAGGCGTTACGCCTGATGGCGCAGGCCAAGGCTGATCTGGACGATGGCGCCGTCGGTGCCCGCTTCTTCGAAGTAGGCATCGGGGATGGCCGGGTTGGCGCCCGTATTGTCCGTGTTGGTGTAACGGCCGGTTGCGGTCACATAGTAGACCGGGTCACCGGCAGCGACCGTAGCACCCGCAGTGACGTACATCGTTCCCATCGTCATGAAGGCGCCGGTGAAGTACTGCGGATAGGCGTCGGGATTGCTGGCGCTGGGCGGGACCGCGGGATTGAGCACCGCGAGGCCGAGGAAGTCGCCGGTGGACAGGATGGCACCGCCATGATCGCCGGCGCCGCGCTGAGCAGGGGCGCCGAACTTAATGCCGGCCGCAGTCTCGACAGTGCGGCTGACCTTGTTGCACTTCTCTTCGGAAGCGATCTGGCCTGCAAGCCCCTTCGCGGGAGCCGCGCCATAGGTGGTCTGGTAGGTAGCCATTGAAGCGCCTCCTTAGTTGGCCGCTGCAGTGGTCTTGCCGGCCTTCATGTCGGCGACCATCTGGGAATAGGCGTCGGTCACGACCTTGTCGGCGTCGCTGACCTGGGAAAGGCCCTGCTGCACGACGGTGCGGAAGGGATCGGCGCCGTTCTTGCTGGCATCCTCGACGAGCATGTCGAAGCGGGCGTCGATATAGGCTTCCGACTTGTCGGCGACGGCCGTATCGCCGAGCTTGGCGACGACGACAGCCTTGCGGATGGCAGCGTCGGAAAGGCCTTCGGTCTTCACGTCCTTGGCGATCGTGAGCGCCTTGGTGATGAGATCGGCACGTGCCTGGACGCGCTTGTCGAGATCAGCGTCGGAAAGGATCTTGCCTTTCAGCGCGTCAAGCTCGGCATCCTTCTTCGCCAGCTCGGCATCCTTGGCGGCCAGAGCCGTCTGATGTGCCTTCTCGGCGTCGGAGAACTTGGTGTTGGCGTCGGCAAGGCGCTGCTGGAGCGTGCCGATCACCGTGGCACCCTGGTCGGTTACTTCAACCGGGATGCCATCGACGGTAACCGTCTTCAGGGTCATGATCTTGTCCTCTTTCGGTTTCTGATCACTGGTGAACGGGGCAGCGCCCCACGACCTCACACCGTCCCCGATGCGAGCTTCTGATCCGGCGCGGCCGCGCTGCACGATGGCGACGTGGTTGATCCGGATATCTTTCTGGATGGCGTCGTACTTCTCGCCCGCTGGCGTGGTGCCCGGCTCCCATGCGAGGTCGCACGTGTAACCGGCGGAGAGCTCGCGCTTGCCGCCCTCGATCTCGCTGATGGTGGCACCATCCATGACTATGAGCGGGATGCGGACGAACTCGCCGTCACGGGCGACCTCGTCGCCGATCTGACCGACCGACAGGGTTTTCCAATTGTCAGCGGTGACGGCCTCGTCCGGATGGTCGTTGGTCACCGGCTTGTGCGCGTAGCTGCCGAGGCTGGCCTTGTCGAAGACCTGGTCCTCGGGCCGATAGACCTTCACGACCTGCATTTCCGGCTTGCCGACCTCATGGCCGGCGTAAAGCTGGATGCCGGTGCGCGCGGTGCGGACGTCAGCAACAAGGTAGCCGTCGGCGGTCCGTCGCGTGCCCGCGATCGGTGCAGCATCCACGAATTGCATCCGGATATCCTTTCGGACTCGACACTACGTCAAATATGTGCGCGAGCTAATGTTCGGGGCTGCATCTGCAGCAAGCAAAGGGGGGAGATGTCGATGAATGAGAACTTCATTCTTGGGGCAAGTATCTTTTGCCTCTTAGTCGGAGTTTTGTTTTGCTGGCCACCGATCGAGAGGTATCGCGGAGCAAAACAAGTTGGCGCTTTCGGAATGTTGCTCGTTCTTTGTGGAGTGGTGCTCATGACCACATTCAAATGGACCGAGGTCGCTATAAAGATCAGTGATTTGGAGTTTAAGCTTGCAGCGGCTGTGGAGGACGCTCGCTTGGCAAAAACTCAGCTCGCGAACAACGAAAAGGCGTTTGCGTCCTTTGCCAAACAGTTCGACCCAAATGCTCAAAAGCAGGCGATAGACGCCGTATTTCACCAGCTACCTGCTGAGGATACCGGGGTCGATCCGAACAAGGCGAAAGACGCTTTCCTCGACGCGTTCCAAAGGTCGGGAATAAAAGTCGTTCCGGCGGGTGCTGTGGATCGACTTAGCACCACCGTGAAAGAGGGTGAATGGGGCTAACCCTATTCGCGCGGATCACGCAGATTTTCCGGATCAGAGCTGACACTTGCGGCCTCTAATTCCGATGCGCTTGGCTCCTGCTCGGATAGTTTTCCGTACTCCTCGATCGCAGCATCGAGCCCCGGCAGTGAGCCGTCCTCAATGAAAGTATTGACCAGAGCATCCGAAACCGCATCGCGCGGGATGATCTCCTGCCCCGTACCGCTTCCGACCAGCTGCCGAGCGGCGTCGGCCTTCGTCTTGAAGACGTCAGCCTTTTCCTTCTCCGACATGCCCCAAAGCGGCGCCCACTCGTAATAGATGTCCGGGTCGCGCGAGCCGAGCGCGCTCCGGATGATGCACTCGTCGAGGCGCGCCATCGCCGGCGTCATCTCGACGGTCTGCATGGCCTGCAGCCGGTCGTAATAGTTCCGCAGGTCGCTTTCGCCGGTGGCGTTCATTCCCGCCGGTGACTGGCCGAGCAGCCGGGTAGCCGGAATGTCCGCGGCGCCTGACACGATCTGCAGGAACGACATGAGGACTTCGGGCAGCGTGGCGAAGCTCGCCGTCTTCTGTTCGTATTCCTCTTCCTTGTCGAGGAGGAGGTCGCCGTTGATGCCCTTTGCCGTCGCCGCGAGGGTGTACCGCTCGAGGATCTTCGCCCGATACTCTGCGTTGCCGAGGTTCTGCATGAAATCCGGAATGCGGATCACGTTGACTTTGGCCTCGAAGACGAGGCTGGCAATGTTCGCCGCGGTGCCGTCGGCCTGCTTGATCGCATCGACGACCGACAAGAGCACGCTGTCGCCCCAACCGGCATAGGTGGTCGTTACGATGTCTTCGTCCGGCTGCTGGCTGCCGTTGAAGATGACCAGGCGCGACGGGTGAATTTCGACCTGCGCGCCATCGGCCGAGTTCAACTGATAGACCTTCGGTTTGCCATACCATTCCGACGCCGGGTCACGATCGATCTCGCCGGCCGTGAGGTGGCGACGCGTCATGACAGTGAGGTATTGCAGGCCGCCCTTCCCGATGCGCTCGACGTCAAGCGGCTGCGTCAGGTCCTGGTCGCCGGTACCGATGACGAGCGCAGCGCCGCCCCAGAGACGCGCCTTGATGCGGGTCTCCAGCAGCTTGCCCATGACGTTCAGGCGCTTCTCTTCGGCTTCGATCGCCTCGATCTGCGGCTTCTTCGCCTGCCAATCGCGCCAGGCGCGGATGCTGTCGAATGCCGGGATGTCGACGATCTTCCGGGGGAGCCATGCACCACGGTAGGCGTTGAGCAGCTCCTCATCGGTGAGCATCGGCATCGAATAGACGTTAGCCGCGGCCTTGTCCCGGCTGGTACCCAGACTGGCGACCATGTTTGTCAGGCTGTCGCGGACGAACGCGATGATGTTGGCCATGTCCGCTCCTAAACGTTCGTCAGCGTGAAGGACGAACCTCCAAGCATCAACTCGGTGAGAGCCCAGACCAGGGCGTCGGCCCGGTCAGGTGAACCCTCTCCGAGGTATCCAGATGGCGTGAAATTGCACATCTGGTCTTCAAGGTCGGGGAAGTCTCCGACGTGATGAACCTTGCCCTGCTCATACAGCGCGCTGATAGGCTCTGCTCGCACCGCTTTGCCTCGGCTGGCGACGACTTCCTTGAAGGGCGCGGTCTTGTCAGCCGTCGAGACGGTGAAGCGCACCATGTCGCCGCCGAAGTTCCTTTCCCCGATGATCCGGTGTGCCTGGTGACGATGGTAGAGGTCGACCGCTCGCCTGCCCCACCCTTCTGGTGACAACTGGCAAGTGCCGTCCTCAAGAATGTAGCCATGCCCATCGATGCCGAGGCCGGCGACGACGATACCGATGTCGTCACCCGCGCCATCGCCTCTCGTACCGGAGGGGTCGACGGAAACGACGATGCGCCGCATCTCAGGAGCGCTGGCGACACGCAGACTGTCTATGCCCGGCATCAGCTTCCCGTCGGGCGCCTTGCGATCCTCAAGAGCCCAGAGCGCGCCGCTGACTTCGCTCGCCCATTCTCCGGCCTCAAACCGCAACCTCTTCGCTGCGGACATCGAGGCCAGAACCTCGAAATACTCAGGCGGCAGGTTCTCCGAGTTGTCGGCAGGATTCACCTGCATCTCGGCATAGTCTTCCGGCTTAGCCAGCTTCTCCTTCGTGCCCGGCTTCATCTTGGCCCGTAACATCTGGAAGCTCCAATGGAGCTTAGACGGCGGGTTGCAGTCGAAGTAGGCCTTGAGGGCTAGGTACCTTCTGCCTGTCGCTGCCGCTATCGCTGGGGCCAACTCGCACTTCTGCGCCAAGCGGGACATTGCCGTTTCGACGGATGCCCAAGGGATTTGGCTGCTCTCGTTGAAATAGAGAGTGGCGTATTCCTGCCCGAGGATCTTCTCGACCCGCTCTTTATCATCGAGGCCGGCTATCCAGATCTGCGATCCGTTCGGCAGCTCGACATAGAAGTCGGTCTTATCAAACCGCACCCGAACCGACGGGAAGCAGAGCGCCAGAACCTTTGGCAAGGTATCGGACCAGACCGACGTCTTCGCGTGGTTGAACCTAAACCTGAATATGGCGTGCCGCGAACCCGGAGCGTTTATCGCTCGCTGGATCAGGGCGCGGCATAGAACGAACGTCTTTCCAGACCGAGACCCACCGCGGAGCATGATGTTGCGTGCCGGGCCGGCAAGAAGGCGATTAGCCTCTCGCTGTTTCTCCGTTAATCGAGCTACCTGCATGGGTCACAGTTCGGCGTCCTCTGGCAAGACATTGAGACTCATGCTCCCAGAGTGCTCGACACGCTCGATGAACATACCGAGGTGCTTGGCAAGCTTCTCCAAGGCGCTGTTCTTGTCCCAGACCTTAATCTTGTGGACGTGCTCGACCTCTCCGTCGCCAATGTTGCGGGTCACCACTTCGACCGAAGCGACCGCGGCGGCTGTGTCGTCATCCCACTCTTCGGGTCGGAGCAGCCTGCCGTTCGCATCGAACACACGGCGTAGATCGGAGAACCCGATGCGCGATAGCTCTTTCAGCACGCGCTCGACGGTGGCCTCTGCCTTCAGAGCGCCCTTCCCTTGGATCTCGGCCACGCGCTCTTGAATGCTTTCATTTGCATTCAAACGTGCTGCGTTTCCCCTGTTGGCTTTGAAGCCGGCGGCGACGTACGCCTCATCTGCTGTCTTGCCTTTGGCGAGCGCCTGCGCGAACTTCTCGTGCCGCGCGTTCTTCAGGACGGGCATGGTTCAACCTTTGGGGGAAAGTATGGCGATTGAGCAGCAGTCAGTGCAGTCTCTCTTTATAGAAATGTTCTTTGACCAAACTCGGCTGAGTACAGGAACTGCTTTTATTGCAAACGCAGCGCACGACCGCGTTCTGATCACGAATAGGCACAATGTTACCGGCCGGAGGCAGGACAATAATCAGCCCCTCTCGCCACACGGCGGCGTCCCGAATAAAATTCGGGTGTGGCACAATGATTTTGTCGGCCTCGGGCACTGGCGTTCGATCGACTACCCTTTGTACGACAACTCTGATGTCCCGTTGTGGGTGGAACACCCCGTTCTAGGGGCCGCGGCCGATTTCGTAGCGCTGCCGATTGATATTCCCGGCTTTGCCGTAGTCTACCCCTACAATTTGGCGGCCCCGCAAGATGGGCTGTTAATTCGAGCATCCGACCCGCTGAGCATTATTGGCTTTCCCTTTGGACAGGCCGCCGGCGGCCTGTTTGGGATGTGGGTAACTGGTTTTGTAGCGTCGGAGCCGGACGTCGATTTCGAAGAGAAGCCTATTTTTCTGATAGACAGCCGCACGAGACCTGGTCAGTCGGGCTCCCCCGTTATTGCTGCTCGCCGGGGCATGGTTCACCGCAAGAGCGGGAACATCGGCATGGGTGGTGAAGCTGTCGAGTTCCTTGGGATCTACAGTGGGCGGATCAACGACCAGTCAGATCTAGGATTCGTTTGGAAACGATCTGCAATCAAGGAACTCGTCGACACCGTTCAGTAACGTGCTCGGGACCCGCAACGGCTGCTGGTAACTAGGCACAGCTCCAAACACCATCGCCTGAAAACTTAAGGCGGCCACCCTACCGCATAGACGTCGGTCATCGGGTGGTCGAACCTTCGCTATTTAGCTTTGCCGAACAACAGGCCCAACGCAAAAGTGATAGCACTCATCAAAGAGGTCGTGACTGAGGCCCTGTCGACACCTGGCTGGAGCGGGTAGAAGAATACCAACGCCAGCAAAGCAATCAATAAAACGATAGCGACAGAAGTGATATTCGTCGGGGCATGGTCTTTCGTGCCAAACAATCCCCCTAGAGCGCCACGTTCCTTACTGGTTATTATGGCTTTAGCGATTTCTTCGTTTTCAGGCAGGTCAATTCTACTCGCCATCACGCAACTCTCTTAATGAAGGAGTACGTGATCACCCGCGGCTTAGCGTTGTCTTTTGAGGCAAGCGTAACAACGTTCAGCACCAATATGAGTGGCATATTGTTGTTGAGGGTCGCCACCTGGCTCTCCCAGGTTACGCCTAGCGGATTGTCGAAGTTGATTAGGCCGATTTCTACCGATTTCTCTGACGAGCCCAGCACCCTGACATTTTGCGCGCCACCACTTTCATACTGGAAAGAGATAGTGAAACTCAGATCTTCAAAAGGCAGCGTGAACGCGAAAACATCCCCAGGCAGCACGAAACTACCAGAGCTGGCAATAGTATACGCTCCAGGCCGCTTGGATTGCGCTATTCGGATCATCGGGGTGTCCTATCTACTTAATGGCACCAGGACTTAATACGTGATTCCGCGACGCTTGGAAGTCATTAAAGACTGAGCGGGCGTACCTGCGCGTCGACCCGAGGGAAAGGTCGGCAATCAGGATGCTCTCAGTTATCAGGCTGGCGAGCTGGGCTGCTCTACTGCAACGCTTCGCTTAAAGAACAGCACCCAATGGTAGGTATTGCGCGGGGCCGCCTGCACGAGGGCATATCCCTCTGCCGCCTTCTCGTTGATGAAGGCTTGCATGCTCTTGAGGCCCCCTGGGCCGGTATCGAAGCGCTCGACGAGGTATTCGGGCATCCTCATCTCCTCAAAGCGAAAGCCCCGCTACCTGTTACGGAGGCGGGGCCCGATGTTAACGGGCGCCATGACGACGAACATATGCCGAACAAGTTGAGGCAGGCGCCTGCCGCACTACTTGTGATCCCGCGCGGCGTGCCGGCGAGCGTGGTATAATCCCAATTCGCTGTAGAGCCCCTAGCCTTATTGACCAGCTAGGCCATCGCGCGGGAACCAGCCCGCGTGGCGGTGTGCTCGTGTTCGTGCAAAACGGTACCGGCCATGATGCGTCGGAAGAACTTACAAGAACCTGATCATCACACTTCAACAGGGCTGTCGGTGATCATTCTACTACTCTTCATGCTCGGTATATCGGGCTATTTATTGGTCGAGGGCTCCTTAATCCGCGGGTCCCCCGGCGGATCGAAAGTCTACCTGCCCGCCCCGCAAACACAGGGTCTCTGAGGAGAATATCAGGTCGCAGGTCGGTCGGTGACCGCACCTGAGAGTTTGGTTGCAGGCCCGGGAATCGAACCCGGTCTTTCGTGGTTATGAGCCACGCGGCTTACCAGTTGCCCTGCCTGCGGAAACGGATATTGACGGGGCCAGCACGGCCTGCTTCTCTCGCGCAATGAAGCATCGCTATCCCGTAGATTGGAAGTCCACCCAGGTTCACCCGGTGCTGATCGCATTGGGTAGGGAACTCAATGGCAGACGCCTGCATCCAACCCTGATTCATGCGTTCGACAGCCGATCGGACATAGTCACTGATCACGTCGCGTCCATTCGCCATATTTCTGGCAAAGAGCATGGCCGACGGAAAGGCTTCTACCAAATCACGGTTGAAGGGCCGCGTTTCAGCGGGACATGGAACTTCCTTGCCGGTGAACTGCAAGACCTGGTCGATGAAGGCGACCACCCTACCGCATAGACGGCGGTTATCGGGTGGTCGCGCTTGCCCAGTCGGGGTCTATCTGCATTTTCCAGCAGCACTACCGGGCAAATAAAAAAGGCCGGGGCGAAACCGCACCGACCTTCCTCATCATCGTATATTAAACCAGTGCCAGTACATCCGTGGTCAAAAGTCGAAAACGATGCGGCAATTGCGAGCGGCGAGCTTGTCAGCGCTCATAAGCAATGCCGATGACCAGCATATAGGGGGCCACTGTGTTCTAAACAAGGTGGGATGCGTGAAATCTGAATTTTGGGCGCATTTCTCCCACCGCCTATATCGGCGGTGGCCCGGCGAGTGTTCCCTCGATTGAGGTCCGCAACTGAACAGCCACACAAATCACTTGAGGAAACCTATACGGCTTTGCGGAGATTTTCAACCTCCGCGTCAGCAGTGAGGCTGTTCAATTCACTGATAATTTTCAGCACTCGCTCTTTGATCTGCAGACTTAGAGAATCTATAGCCCTCTCCGCCTGATCGACCATCGAGACGCGCGCTTTCCGCCCCTTCGGCAGGATCTTGCGAAGCTGGCCGCGAAGGTGCTGGATCTGCTCGTGGCGCTCGTTCTCCTTCCGGCAGTGCTGCTCGTAGAGGAAGGCCTGCCGGCGCTCATGCTCGGCGAAGTACAGGGTCTCGATCTCTTCATCGGGGAATTCGAGTGGTCCGTAGTTGGCGCCGCGGAGAAAGCACACGACACCTTCGACGCGGCGTAGCTCCTCAAAGTTCAGCCTGGGCAGGTTGACGAAGGCATAGCCGACCAGGAACGGGAAACGCTTCTGGAGGATCTGTTTCGTCCGGTGATGCCTCAACTCGGTGTAGAACGAGGGCATGAAGATGTCGAAGCCGTCCTTGCGGCAGTTCCGCTCGATGATCGACTCCATGCGCCGGCTTTCTGGGAGGCGCTCGTCAGCGGCCGCCATGCGCTGATAGCCCGGTGCCGTCCTGATTGCGTACCAACGTGATCTGTTCATGCTTTTCCCTCGTTCTTCTTCGGCAATGACCGAGCATGGTGGTTTCGGCAGTAGCGGCCCGTCGTTTCCGCCGCACAGAACAGGTATGGGCCGCCGGTGTTTAGCGGCCAGCAGCATTCGCCGGCCGAGAGATGGTGGAGGAGCTTTGCGGATTGGAGCCGCTCAGCGTCGTAGGCCGTCGCCGGGATCTCCGGTTCCCGCTTCAGTTCCGGCGCCCGCTTGCGTGGCCTCGTCGGCTCGGTAGCCTTCCTTGCGCCGGGTGCGCGGGTCTTCTTCCCAGCATCACCGCGCCACGGGAAGAGACCGCGGTTGCGGAAGGCCAGTCCGACAATGACGTTCCGGCTGACGCCAAAGCGCTTGGCGATCTGGGAGGCCGAGAGATCAACCCTCCAGAGCTTCGCAGCAGCCTCGATGTCGACGATACGGTGCTGGATGGTCATGCCGCGCGCTCCTCTTCGACAGGATCCACCGCTTCGATGTCAGCCTTCACCTTGCCGCGATACGCCATCTGCTCGGCGGTGACCTCGCTGGCATCGGGAAGCTCGAGCATGCGGGCGAGCTCGTCGGCGCGCTCCGGCGATACCGTCGGAGGCTTGACGTTCAGCTTGGTCTGGATCCTGCTGCGGTTGACGCGGACGGCGATCGGCGACCAGACCTCGTCGATAGCCCACAGGTGGACGGTGCCCGCAGGCAGTTCCCGAGACTTGGCTAGCTGGGCGAACTCCAGATGGTCGACACCTTCGGCAACCCGGACGAAGCCCTTTTCCGCCAACTCGATGGCTCGCTCACGCTGGGTAACGCGCAAGTCCAGCAGGCCATGAGAGCTGGGCAGAGTCCGGCTGACGGAGTCCTCGATCGCCCTAAGCGTTTCCTGCTTGCGAATGCGATCCTCGCGGATCAGACGGCATTCGGCATTGGCCATGGCCGCAAGCTCCGCCGGAAGGGGAATGAAAGCCTTGTTGATGTTTTCGTATTCGCCGCGCTTCAGCTTCACGTAGGCCCGGCGCAGCCCGTAGACCGGCACGTTGCGAAGGGAGAGCCGGTATTCCTCGACCGGGTTTGCAGCAGTGATCGTTTCTGAGATCCGCATGCCGCCGCTCATGAGGCCTTCGATGCACTGGCCGATTTCGTCGGCGCCGGCCGGCGCGAGCTGTTCAGTGAGAGCGGAAATCTCCTGCTGCAAGGTCGACAGCTGGGCCGGCAAATTGTTCATCTGGTTCACCGTAGAGTTCTCGTTTCAGCCTTGCGTGGATGTCGTGGTGGCGTTGCACGGATGGGCTTTGCGGCCGGGGCGGCGATTGCGATTGCTGCAACGGCCGGTCGTCGTATTTGCCTTCGAGGATCGAGACGAAGCTCTTCGGCTGGCAGAGGAAATCGAGGTCGGCGCGCCAGCCGCGGTCGTTCTCGCCACGGCAGAACCGGCTGCGGCCGATCCGCTCGATGGCATCGAGGACGGCAGGGAGGCCATGTTCTTCGATCCGAAGCAGCAGCGAGCGACGCCGGGATGCCGTGACGGCCCTCGGCACGGAAAGCCCGGACCGACGGGCCATGTCCGAAAACGCCGTGACGACCTGGTCGACGGCCGTGGGGGAAGAGCCCCCTTTAGGGGGCGAAGGGGGTATGGATGATTGGGGTTTAGGAGAAGGGGGTGTGGGGGAAGAACCTCCGGGGGAAGAAGGATCAGCACCAGCGTCTGAAACGTCTTGATCGTCTGCATTAAGACGCTTTTCAGACGATTTAAGACGTTCGTAATAGCGTCTGTTTCTGGCCTGCCGCTTTGAGAGCATCGGCTCTTGCGGCGCAGCCTCAGCCTCGAACGCTTCAGCAGCGACGAGCGCCTGCTCAATCGTGAGACCGGCAGCAAGCATGCGGCGGATGGCGGCCGAAACGGTCATCTCACCACCACGATTTTTCTGTCTCGTCGAAGCCGGCGAAACGAATGGGCTTACGGGGAGCGTTCAAAGCCGCCATCTGGCATACCGTCGGGCCTAACCGATCGCGGTTCATCTTCATGTTGATGAGGGTGTCGGCCTCGTGTTCCTTGATGTCCAAGGCCTCGGCAATCGCCATCGTGTCGGGCCCGAACTTGGCGTAGGCTTCGAGGAAGGTCATGACGCACCCCCGACGAGTAGCGACGAAGATCGAACACCGAACCTCTTGAACCCGCTGAAAAGAGACAACAAATCAACTCCGGGCGCTGGTCCGCAGCGCCTCCGTTGATAGACACCGTCGTAATCAGTGAGGGTGAAATGAACTCGAAGACGTTTGCTCGACCGGTTTACCTGAAGGAGAAAAAGGACCTGATCAGAGAAATCACGAACCTGGTCGATGCCATTGATTTTCTTGAGGGTTGGCCGGAGCACGACCGCGACATAGTGCACGACGCCACCCTGAAGACTTGCTACATGGCGCATGACGGCCATAAGCCCATTCAGGTTGCGCGGGATGCGATGCGAGCCTTCGGAAAGAAGAAGGGCATCCTCGTCAAAGCACCTGCAGTTCTTCCCTGGATGATCAAGGACAACTCCGGCAGCGGACGCGTCTCTGCGTAAATCACCATTCGAGGTAGAGAGGCTGTTTTCGCAGCCTCTCTGTTCCCGCCCCGGTAGCGCGCATGGAAGGTAAAGTTTGATCATGCCGCCACCTCGTTGAACTTGTTGACCTCGTTACCGAAGGCGTGCCAGCCCGCGCGGTGTTCTCGAGCGAACACGTCGGCGCGCCGCGCGTGCGGCATCACGCGGTCGCAGAGGTCATAGAATTCGTCCGGCTTGCGGCTGTGCTCGCGAGCTATGCCGTCGAAGATTGTTGGCGGGACATGAAACTGCTTCGGATTGCCGAGCGTGCCGACGAGCACGATCTCGCCGGTCGTACGGACGCGATATCCGGTTCCCATGCGTACCTTGCCGGCGGCCGTCGTCTTCCGCCAAGCCATGAAGCTCTTGTACTCGAAGCCCCAAGCCTTCAGGCACTCGACCGCGAACGGGAGATGCGGCGCTGTAGCCCAGGAATAGATCAGGCAATCCATGCTGGCGAGTTGACCGACGGGGAGCGCGCGGATCTGCGCGGCGCTCATGAGGTCGTAGTGCGCCGATGCTGACTTTTTGGCGCCCGCGTCGCTGTAAAGGTCGAACGGCCACGGAATGTCGATGACGATCATCTCGTAATGGATCGGGAGAAGCGGGTCGAAGAACCAATCGGTCACGCCACACCTCCCGGCTCGCGGAACAAACACAGCCCAGCATCGGTTGCTCCACCAAAGAGGAGGTTTGAATGCCTAAGACGCCGATCCCGAGGCCCAATGACCCTGAGTTCCCGCCAGACATGCCGCCGGATGTGCCGCCAGATCTGCCGGAGCCACCGATCGAAGAGCCAGAGCCCGACGTAGGCCCGGACGAGGTGCCTGGGGAGGAGGTCCCGCAGAGAATGAGCAACTGAGGTCATGCCGCGCTCCCTGCCCGATCTCTGCGATCAAGCGCCTTAAGGTACGCACCGCGGATCTCTTCGAACCGGGCGATGTCGTATTCCTTGGTCTCGATCTCCATTTCGGGACGAGGCTTCTTTGAACGGCGGCCGTGGTCTGCCAGCCAGGTCTGGGCACTGGCAATGCGGCGGTCAAGCCATGCGATCATTTCGGCGGGGTCGGTCATCAGTGCGCCACCCCGTACTCAGCCTCAAGGCTTTCGAGCCACTGCATGCCCTTCCGGGCCATGGCGCGGTGATTGTCCTTGCAGCAGCTATCCGTAGTGCGCTCCGAAATCTTCTTCCAACCGCAGTAGAGGCGCGCGATTGCCGTCCCGAGGGCTTCGTCAAAGCTGGGATAGGAACCATGGAACGGGCCGCCGTGTCCGCAGTATCCGCCGAAGTTGTCGCTGGTCGTGTATGACCAGGTGCCATCGACGTTGCGCATTACCCCGATACGGCCGTAGCTCCATCCCTTCTTGTCGAGGTCTGTCCGGAACCATTGTAGGGCTTCGACGATCGCCGGGGGTGGCGCTGGGTCGAACCGGAAAGCAAGCTGCTGCATCACTGATCCTCGTCCCTCAGTTCCGGGCAGACCCACTCAGCGAGCGACGATCCCCACTCCCTAAGCTTTGCCGCCAGCCGCATTCGATTCCGCAAGCTCAGCCAGCGCACGAATACGGGAGGTTTTTTCGATGAATTCTGCATGGTCTCTCCGTGCCGCGCGCAGCAGCTCCTGTTCGCTCTTCGCGGCTTCCGCAGCCGCATAAAGTTCCATCATCTGCCAGTGGCGAACGACGTCGGTTTCATTGTTCCACCACGCCTTCAGGCGACGCTCCGTCCACTGCTTCTTGGGTTCGCCTTTGTGCGGAAACAACTTTTGGAGTTTCAACGCAGCCTCGTATAAGATGTCGCTGACGCGGCCTCCGCCGCCGATCGACCTAACGAGGTAATTTGCAGTAGCAACGTCAGACATCTGCTTGCATTTCCCTTGTTTTGCCTTGTCCAGAATTCTGGATTTCTTTTCCATTTTTTCGGTTCCCGCATGTGGCAATGTCTCTTTGCTTAGGAGAGACTGCACATGCCCAGGAACTTCCTTTCAGATGGAGAGAGCGGCGCCGCTGGTACGGCTGCTGCTCCCTCCGATGCCCGCAACGGGCAGGTATTCCCTTTCCGCAGAGCCCGGGCGCCGCACCCTGCCTCTGCCGCCGGTGACGATCCCTCGTCGTCACCGGCAATCCCTCTCGGAGACGCTGTTCAAGCCGTAGTCATGAGACTGGCGAACAAGCGGATCCGCTTGAGAGTTGCTGGTCCCGGCCGGGAGGAGGATGACCGGGACCAGCGTTGAGCGCCTCGGGAGGTGAAAGCGCTCAATTCTTTGGGCGATAGCCGTTCCGACGAAACTCACGCCCGACGAAGCCGGGGACGATCAGGGTCAGTGCTGCCATCCAGAGAACGGCGCCAGCGGATGCAATTAGGATGGACCAGGTCATGCAGCCCTCTTCTGATCTGAATTTGGATTGGACGGAGCCACGCGGCTCACCTGGGCGCGATGAAAATCCACCCTGCCCTCAATGGTTCTTTGAGCTGCGGCGTCTTCTGATCTGGATGTCCGGAGGTATTCGCTCATGCGACTTCCTCCGCCTGCTCGTGCTCCTGCATCGCCGCCTTGCAGCGTGCGCAGTGCTCTTCCGTGTAGGAACCGCAGCCGGCTCGATCGAGGCAGTGGGGGCGACGAGTAGATGGCGGCTTGGCCGCGAAAAGAGGCGCCCGTTTTTCGTCCGGGCCAGACGCGCTTGCAACGGCGTTTTTGGCTACTTCTTCACTTTCGCCTCCTGCGCTCGTTGCGATCTCTTCCTCTTCACGGGCGATCATGATGTCGACGGCGGCGATCAGAGCCGCGCGGCCGACTTCCGTCTGCACGCCGGCAGCAATCGTCTCGACGAGCTTGGCGCTGACATCCGCCTCGATGATCTCGCCCGTGGTCGGGTCAAATTGTTCAATGTTTTCTCGTGCGCGGGCGGGCGCAGGCGCATGAGGGGATTTGCCCTCGTAGGCGCACAGGTACAAATCGAAGATGGCGCCCTGCTCCGCGACGGTGTCATGGCCCTTCTTCGCGACCTTGCGCAGATGAGCGACGACGTTGCCCATGGCAGTCTTGTCGAAGCCCATAGACTTTGCTTCCGCGTAGATGTCGCGGATGTCCTCGCCGATCGTGTCCTGCTCTTCCTTCAGGCGAAGGATGCGGTCGATGAAGGCTTTGATCTGGGCGTCGGAGGTCATTGCGCGCCCTCCGCCATACGGATGAATTCAAGGATCGCTGCCCGACGGGCGCGCCAATCAACTGAACGGGAGACCCCATGCCGCTGACCGTGGGAAAGATCAGATACAAGCCGGGGCCGGACGGTTTTGCCCCGATCTTCGATCTCGGAGCACCTACGCTCTTTGCCGACCTCGTGACCGAGCTCGATGAGATCGACGGCGTGGTTCGCATGACCTTCGCGGTATTGTCTCGAAACGGCGACGGCGTGCCCAAGGCAATCGTTGCCGTCCGCATGAGGATGCCCAAGGATGTCGCCTGGAAGATGTGCCGCGACCTGCGAAAGCTGGAGAAGTGAGGTCATTGGGCGGCCTCCGCAAATGCGGACCGGTTCACGGTCGCGGGCCACTCAGCGGCATCTGGCCAGTTCTTGGCGAACCAACCGACGACCTCGTCATATTTCTTCGCGGTGAAGGTCTTCCCCTCCCTTATTCGGGGGAAGAACCGACCGTCTGCGGCGCAGAGCCGACCAACGGTGGATTCGCTCAACCTTTCAGCGGCGCAGTAGCGCTCGGAAAGCGTCAACAGGTGATTTGCGAGTTCCGTTTCCATGCCTTCGTTATAGTGGGATGTTTCCCACTTTGCAATAGGAAACTTCCCATTCGCCAACAAAGGTGGAAAAATCCTATTCTCGCACGATGAAGAATCTCAAGGAAATCGTAGAGGCGCGATTAGCCGAATTGGGGCTGGGCCCGGTCGAGGCGGCTGTTCAGGGCGGCATTGAGCGAACATTCATCAGGGACATCGTCGAAGACAAAAAGAAGTCTGTCCGCGCGAATAAGCTAGCCGAGCTGGCGCGCGCGCTGCGGCTCGATCCGGCCGCGCTCGCGCGAAACGAAATGCTGCCCATCGAAAAAGAAGACGTCGGCCAGAAGCTGAAACTCGTCTCCAGCTTCGACCCAGATGCCGACGAAGTTCGTGAGGATGAACCGAGCCACGGCTATACCCGCGAGAATTGGCGCGCACACATCGAGGGGGCAATTCCAGAACTGGACGTTAAACTCGGCGCCGGCGAAGGCGTGATCGGAGACGTTATTACTTTACCGGTTGGGGCGGGAACCGTCGCTGGACACCAGGTCGTAGCCGAATGGTTCATTCCAGATTTTTACCTCCGGAATGAAGCCAAGGCGTCTCCATCCAACACGATCATAATGGAGGTGGTGGGGGATTCTATGTTCCCGACATACGCTCCAGGAGACAGGGTGATTGTTGACCTCTCGCAAAACAAGCATGTCTCCGACACGGTGTATGCCATCAGCGCCGGGCACACTGAACCCCAGATCAAGCGGCTGGTCTATGTGCCACTGAGCGACCCTCCGCAGGTTAAGATCATCTCTGACAACACCAGCGTCGAAGCTTTCACCGTAGAACTCGAGCAATTGACCATCATCGGCCGCATTTGCGGCCACATAGCCCGGCGGTAGGTAAGTATTTCATGCGCTGCGCCTTAGAAAGCGCTCGTCGCGCGTTCTAATGTCAGCCACGACGATGCCGACCACTAATGCCTGAAATTTCTCTCGACTGAGGCGGAGCGCCCGCCCGCGCTTCTCCTGCGAGAGAAGCAACCCCCCTCGCCCGTCGAAGGTATTGCTGACACGGAAAAGGTCCAGCCGAACACCGACGTCGACGAGATAAATACCCTCCCCTTCATACTCTGTGACGGGCGCAAGGAGCGCGTAATCGCGCGCCCCTCGAAACGTGGGTTCCATTGCATCTCCGGTAACCGCGTGTACGCGGAAACGGCTAGATAGAACCTCCTCCGGCGCCACCACCGGAAAAGTCAAATTGTGCATTCTGCCCTCGTGATTGATTGTCACACCCCAGCATCAGGATGCGCCTGCAAGTTATCCCGTCGGTTGCATTTGGCGAGGGCAATATTCCGGCTCGTACTTTGTGGATTGTCATAAAACCTTCACGAGAGTGGTTGGTCGGGGAACGCTGTGTGACAGCCCTCATCGTCTCCACAAGAAAGAACCCCCTGTTTTAGCCGGGCCCGCCTCGTCGAAAAAGCGGCCGGCAGCAACGACTGTCACAATTCCCCTCTCGAACGACTCGATTTTCACAATTCATGCCGATCCTTCACGCGCCGTTATCCGGCCGCGATTTCCCACCTTCGAAGCACTGAAATAGGAAATGTCCCACTTTCCTCTTTGCAAGTGGGAAACTTCCTACTATCGTTTCTTTCATCAACACACGGCCACGCCGGGAGATGAAAGCGATGAGCATCCAAGCCGTAATCCAGAGCATCAAGTCCAACGCCGCCTGCCTGTCACACGCGATGCGTTGCGACCCGTCGGATGCAGACGCACAAGCCGCGCTCAAGGATTTCCTGCAGCGCACCTATTCCGACCTGGCTTCGCTTGCGTGGCATCTTGGCGCTGACGGCGACGTCTTCCAGCGCGAAGCCGTACCTGCATCCGAACTCGTCGATGACGTCTATTTCTCGATCAACCGCGAGAAGGAATTCGAGGCGCCGGCCTACCGCCAGCCCTACTCCACGCTGAACCACCCCCAGCAGTTCGGGAGCGGGTTCTGATGACCCGCGCCACCTGCCCCGCTTCCGAGTTCGGATGCACCTGCAACCGCTGCGCTGTTGATCGCGACGACGATCTTGAAGCGCTCAAGCAGTTCAACAGGGCCACCACCACAACGGCAACCTTCCTCATTCTCCTCGCCGCCCTCCTCGGTCTGATGGCCGTGGGGCTCCTCAGAACCGAAAGCGCAATGCAGCGCGCAGCCATCATCAACCAGGAGTCAATCGTATGGAAATGACAGATACCAATCCTTGGGCGTGGTGGCAGAACGCCTTGGCCGGCAACATCGGCCCGATGCATGAAGGCGTTCCCCAGCAGGGCTACTACCGCACCCGCTTCAAGGGCGGCCAGTGGGAGCCGGTGGCGATCTGGCTCGATGAAGGCGGCGCCTGGCTCGCGATGCGCGGCGAACGCATGGTCGATGCCGCCGACGCTTGGAACTTCTGCCGCACGCATCCGGTGAGCTACGAAGCCTACCAGAAGGCCATCGAGGGTGCCGGCTGGGATGACGAGCCGCCGATCGCAGCCATCGGCCACAATCTTCCGGCAGATCCGTTCGAAGCCCTCAAGCTGGAGTATGAGGCGGAGAAGGAACAGGCCGAGGCGTTCATGAAAACGCCCGTAACGACGCAGGATCAGGCTGATAAGGCCGCGATCTGGTCGAAGCGGCTGACCGCAATCAAGAACAAGGCCACGGACCTGCACAAGGTCGAGAAGCAACCGCACCTCGATGCCGGCCGCAACGTCGACAACAAGTGGCGCGGCCTCAAAGAGGATCCGGACACGCTTGCGAAGAAGCTTAAGGCGCACGTTACGCCGTTCTTGCAAGAGCAGCAGCGCCTTGAATACGAGCGCCAGCAGCGCGAACGCGACGAAGCCGAACGGAAGCGCCGCGCGGCCGAGGAGATGGCCGCCAAGGCTGACGCCAGCGACACCGCAGCGCAAGCCGCAGCGGAACGCCTGCAGCAGGAAGCCGACAAGCAGGAACAGGCAGCAAAGGCGAAGAACGCCCAGGCCGGCCGCACCGGTGCCCGTGTCAGCCTCCGCACGTTCCTGTCGGCTCGCATCGTTGACTACGACAAGGCTTTGATGGCCTTGGGCAACCACCCCGAAATGAAAGCGCTCGTCGAGACGCTCGCCAACCGCGCAATCCGCGCCGGTGTCGACGTTGATGGTGTCGAGCGCATCGAAGAGCAGAGGGCCGCCTGATGACCGAAGCAACACCCCTCCTCGTCGCCGCCGTCAAATTCAAGTGGCAGAAGGACGAGAAGACTTACGACTACTTCATCCCCGGAGACCTCACCGTCGCAGTCGGCGACAAGGTCATCGTGGAGACAGCGCGTGGCGAAACCACCGTCGAGGTCATGGCAATCAAGCCGAATTCCGAAATGGCGCAAAAGACGATCGTTCGCCTCGTCGAGCCTGAAGCCGTCGAAGGAGAAGAGGCATGAACGCGCATATTCCCGCCCTTTCCGCCGGCGGTAGCGTCATGGCTATCGTTCCCCAGACCTTCGAAGAGACGTTCCGCGTCGCGCGCGCGGTCGTCGCCTCCGGCCTCGCGCCGTCGGCGCTCATCGGCAAGCTGACCGGCGACGATGCCGCAAGCGCGGTTGCGGTTGCCATCATGTCCGGCGCCGAGCTCGGCTTGAAGCCGATGGTCAGCCTTCGGAGCTTCACGGTCATCAATGGAAAGCCGGCGCTTTACGGCGACGGACTGATCAATGTCGTTCGCATGTCTGGCCGCGTCGAGTATTTGCGCACCGGCTGCGACGAGATCGGCGGCAAGCTCGTCGGCTTTTGCGAGGCGAAGCGGAACGACACCGGCGAAGAGAAGCGTGTCGAGTTCTCGCAGGATGACGCTGTCCGCGCCGGCCTCTGGCAGACCGAGGCCATGGTCACGAAGTGGAACAAGTGGGACAAGAAGAACGAAACGAAGCCGAACGATAGTCCCTGGTATCGCTTCCCTAAGCGCATGCTCGCGTGGCGTGCCGCCGGCTATTGCCTTCGCGAACTGTTCGGCGACGTCCTCGGCGGCATCCGCGACGAGTTCGAGGTGCGCGAGATCGACGAAGTCGAGACGATGCGCGACATCACGCCGGCGAAGGCTGCCCAGCCTCCAAAGCCGCCGGTACCGCCAGCGCCGCCGGAACAGGCATCGAAGACCATTGAAGCCGAGCCTGCGGTCGAGGATGAGCCGGCCTTCGACCTTGGGGACTTCCTGGAGCAGCTCGAAACGTCGCTCGCCGGCGCCAAGGATGAAGTGGAGGTCGAGGAGATCTGGACCGACTTCGACGCCCCGGCCGTGCTGGAAACGAACGGCCATGCCGACATGATCGACGCTGCGTTCGCCATCAAGAATCGTCGGCTTGCGCAACTTTCGCCTTTGAACGGTGGCTGATCATGCGGAAGAAGGAAAAGCCCCCGCTGATCCAGGCGATCATGACGCCGCGCGGCCTCCGCGCCCACACCCAGGACGACGCCGAGAAATTGGCGTCGATCCCGGAAGGCCAGATTTTCGAGATCGTGCCTGTCACCAAACGGTCTGATCGGCAGCTGCGCACCTACTGGAAGGCTCTTGGCCTGGTGGTCAAGGTCACTCAGAAGTGGACGACGGCGGAGAACCTGCACCGCGACATCAAGATGACCCTCGGCTACCGCGAGCAGGTCGTGAACATGCGGACCGGCGAAATCACTCTCGTTCCGGACAGCATCGCTCTCGACAAGATGGAGCATGCCGAGTTCTGCGAATTCATGAACCAGGCCATGGCGCTGATCGCTGACACCGTCGGCTTCGATCCGCTGGCCTTCCTAGCTGAGGAGCGCGCAGCATGACGGAAGCACCGAACAAAGCAGATTTCATCGTTAACGAGCGCCCTGGCGAGTACGAGGCCACCTTCTCGGTGAGCGGCACGATCCGGGTAACGATCAAGGCCGAAAGCTTGGATGAGGCTCGCGCAAAGGCCGACGCGATGACCGAAGACGAAGAGTTCGGCTTGGAACTCGACGAGGCGGACGATGTGTCGCTCAATTGGGTCGGCAAGACACGCCCAATGTATCTCGTGACCCGCGACGGCCGGACGATGCAGGTCAGCCGACTTGAACCGGGCGACCTGCCTCGCCAACCCGACGAGCGGGGGTTCTGAAATGGCTGAGAACAGCAAGATCGAATGGACCGATCACACCTTCAATCCGTGGATCGGCTGCACGAAGGTCTCTCCGGCATGTGATGGCTGCTACGCTGAAAACCTGATGGCGAACCGTTACGGCCGTGTCCAGTGGGGAGCCGGCGAAGATCGGCAGCGCACGGGCAAAGCCAATTGGCGTAAGCCGCTCGCTTGGGACAAGGCTGCCAAGGAAGCCGGAACCCGCCCTTATGTCTTCTGCGCATCGTTGGCCGACGTCTTCGACAACGAAGTCGACGAGATGTGGCGCGCCGATCTGTTCACCCTCATCGCCGCAACGCCAAACCTGATTTGGCTGCTACTCACCAAGCGCATTGGCAACGTCATGAAGATGACAGATCCTATGCGCGGAAATCCGATGCTGCCGACCAACGCGGCGATTGGCGCCACCATTGCGAACCAGCCGGAATATGACCGTGACCGGATGAAGCTCTGGGAGGTCAAGGAAGCGCTCCGGCCGCTCTTCACCTTCGGAAGCTTCGAACCGCTACTCGGCCGTGTCGTCCTCGACAAGTATGCGCCGGACTGGATCATCACCGGAGGCGAGACCGACCAGGGGCCGCACAAGGCGCGACACACCGACCCGGACAACTTCCGCTATCTGCGCGATCAGAGCGCCGCGCTCGGCCGTGCCTTCTTCATGAAGCAGATGACGCGCAAGGCGCCGATCCCGGCTGACCTTCTCGTTCGCCAGTATCCGGAGTCAGCATGACCGATCGTCCTATTCTCTTCTCCGCCCCTATGGCCCGCGCGCTGCTCGCCGGCCGCAAGACGCAGACGCGAAGGCTTTGCAAGGACCAACCACCGGCAGGCGTGACGATCATCCGGAAGACTATCCGGCCGTTTGGCAAAGAGCCGTACCACGCATTCGAGCGCCGCACGAAATTCGGCAACTTCGGAGGCGAAGTTCCAGTGAAGATAAGCCGTGGCGATCGTCTGTGGGTAAAGGAAACTCATGCCCGCGTCGGCGACAACGGCGACGATCACATGGCCTGCCCTGACCTGACGAGGCTGGTCTACTACCGCGCCGACGACGTGCAACCGGAGCTTTCGCGCTGGCGTCCGTCGATCTTCATGCGCCGGCAGGATTCGCGCCTGACGCTTCTCGTCACCGACGTTCGCGTCGAGCGGCTGCAGGACATCAGCATCCCTGATGCTCTGGCGGAAGGCTGGCCGGGAGCGGTCGAAGCCAAGAACATGCCCGCGACGAAGTGGTATCGCCACCTGTGGGACGAGATCAACGGCGCAGGCTCTTGGGAAGCCAATCCTTGGGTTGCCGCCTATTCCTTCCGCGTCATCAAGCAGAACATCGACCAGATCGAGAAGGTGGCAGCATGAGCGCCTCCTTCGACAAAGCCTCGATCATGTCGACGCTGACCGACGGCATGAAGATGAAGGCCCAGATGATCAAAAAGGGCCTCACCGCCGCCCGCGTCCGCTGCCCTCAGTGCGACGGCTTCCTTCACGCGCGCCTCGCCGGCCGGAAGAACCACCTTCGGTTCTGGTGCGACGGCCCGTGCAAACGACAGATGATGGAGTAGACCATGGCGTCCCGCATTGCCAATTTCATGCGACCAGACCCGACACCAAAGCGCAAGCCGACGAAGAGCAAGGATTATCTGGCATTCGTGCACGAGCTTCCCTGCTGCGTCTCCGGCCGCTACGGCGTCGAGGCTGCGCACCTGTCTTGCGCAGCGACTCGGTACGGCCATTATGGTCGTGGCAAGGGCAGCAAGGTTTCAGATCGCTGGGTTCTTCCGTTGCACCCGGACGAGCACCGCCGCCAGCACGGCATGAACGAGGAGCGCTTCTGGCGCGCCGCGCGGATCAATCCGCACGTCCTGGCTCTGACCATTCACGGACTCTGGTCCGACATGGGCGAGGATGCGGCGCCATTCGCAACTGCTATCATCAATCAGACGCTTGCGACCGCCGGCGCGCTCCGGTCGAGGAACGAGGTATGAGCACCGACACGCTCGACATGTTAGCAACCGAAGCGAAGTCCTCGGCTATCATCTCGGAATGCGGTGCCTACCGGTACCGCCTCGATCGGCAGTGGGACGGCGACAAACCCAAGGTCGCCTTTCTCATGCTGAACCCTTCCACCGCCGACGCCAGCCAAGATGACCCGACAATTCGCCGATGCGTCGGCTTTGCCAGGACCTGGGGCTTCGGCGGCTTGATCGTTGGCAACCTCTTTGCCCTTCGATCCACCGATCCGAAGGCCCTTTACGACCATCCGGATCCGATCGGGCCGGACAACGATCAGCACATCCTTGCGATAGCCAAGAGCGCCCGTAAGATCGTTTGCGCGTGGGGAACCCACGGAAATCTTCATGACCGCGGTCGCGAGGTCGCCGAGCGGCTCGAATTCTTCGACCTGGTGGCGCTGAAAGTGACAGCGGACGGACAGCCAGGCCATCCGCTGTACCTCGCTGCCGATACCCAACCTAGATCGTATTTTGCGCCATGACAGTTACGCCCGACCTCACAAACGCCACCCCCGCCACGCGCGAATACTACGCGTTGCCGGAATCAGTCCGCGAGGAAGCAGAGGCAATAGTCGGTAAGCCGCGCCCCATGACCCACGTCGAGATCCTGCTCGCAGTCGGGAGGGCGATTGCGAACGAGCAGGAAGCCGCAAAGAGAGGTGAAGGATGAGAGAGCGCCGGCCTTCCCTTGTCCCGCCGGGCAGTTGGCCACCGCGGATGACGGCAGACATGGCAGCGGGATATTGCGGCGAAAAGCACGTCGAGGATTTCCTCGAGCGCGTCGGAACGACCTATCCGAACCCGCGCATCGTTGACAGCACGCGACGGAAGTTCTGGTATCGTGAGGATCTGGACCGGGCGATGAACCTCAGCACATCGACGATGTCTTCGGGATTGGGAGCGAAGTTCCGTGAGAAGATCAGGGAAAAGCGGAACAGTGGAACTGCCTAGGCACGTGCACCGCGTAATCAAGCGACGCGCCAACGGTTCGCAAACCGTCTACACCTTCTACACCCGGTTCCGGAACACCAAGGAGGCGTGGCCGTCGATCGCCCTTCCGGAACCGCTTGAGAAAGAGTTCTCCGAACGCCTGTCGATTTGCGAAGCCATGGCCCGCGATGAAAAAGGCTTCCTGCTGGACGGCAAGCGGCTACCGGATCTGAAGAGCAAAGAGTTTTGGCCCGAGGCCACGAAGGCGCACGAAGCATTCATCCGTCGCGGCCGCCAAGGCATCAAGGATTTCAAAGCGCTCGTCGAAGCCTTCCAGAGCGAGACCAATCCCTTCTGGACCAAGCTGGCGCCTTCCACCCAGCGCGGCTACAGAACCTCTGGCGACATTATCAAAGAGACGTGGGGAGACGACCTCCCGGTCGACTTGACGACGGTCGATGCGCAGGACGCGATAGACGCCCTCGGAGAGACGCCGGCGAAGGCAAACCAGTTCCGAGCATTCCTGTCCCGCCTGATGGCGTGGGGCGCCTCACGCGGCTACTGCAAGACGAACGTCGTGGAGATGACGGAAAAGATACCGGGCGGAGAACCGTGGGTGCCGTGGCCGAACTGGGCTTTTGAGATCCTGCTGGAGCACGCACCGTTTCACATGCAGATGATCGCCATGTCGGCATTCTTCACCGGGCAGCGCCAGGGCGACGTGCTGGCCATGACCAAGCCGAAGGCCGGCGAGAATACAATCGCCGTCCGCGCGCAGAAGACGGGAAACACAGTTTGGATTCCGATCCACTTCGCCTATCGAAAATGGATCGACCGAGTGCCAACCTCGGACAGCGTGATGCTGCACGCCGGCGCTCGCGCCACGTCATACAAGAGCGCAGACGGATTCCGGACCGAATGGCAGAAGCTCATGGCGAAAGAGGCGTTCAAGCCGTTCCGTGAGAACCGCATCGTCTTCCACGGTCTGCGCAAGAACGCAGTGATCAATCTGCTGGAGGTTGGCTGCACCGAGAACCAGGTGGGGGCGATCTGCAACATGTCGGCGCAGATGGTGCAGCACTACGGCCGAGAGGTGGCTCTGAGGAGCCTCGCGAAGGACGCGATGAAGCTCATGGAAGCGCGCTGGAGCGAGATCGAGCCGGCCGCCTTCAGGAACAAGAACGGAACGTGAATTGGAAACCGTTTCCAATTTCTTGGAAACCAGTCATCCGGAAATCCCGGACACCTTCGAAATTGCGCAATGATTTCAAGGGGTTTTTGGTGGGTGATCACGGGCTCGAACCGTGGACCCGCTGATTAAGAGTCAGCTGCTCTACCAACTGAGCTAATCACCCGACCGGAACCGCTTCGCTGCGGTCTGGTGGGGCGTATAATGGCGTTCGCCGGGCTTGTCCAGCGCCCTTTGCAAGTTTTCTGCAAAAATTTCAGCGCGGTGCATTCGTGCGTCCTTCGCCGCCACTTCAGACCGTCAACTCCCCTTCGGCAACTTTTGTGGCATGGCCGCCTATCCGCGCGCTCGCGATCTTGCCCTCCGCTATGTCCAGATGCAGATGAATGAAGGAAGGGCGGCCCATTTCGACCCCCTGCTCGATCAGCATGGGGTGGTGGCCATCGACCAGGCCGTCGAAGAAGTTGATGGCGCCCGAAAGAGCGGCCGCGGCCGAGCCGGTTGCCGGGTCTTCGACGAGGCCCATGCCCGGGGCGAACATCCGGGCATGAAAGCGGGCTGTATGATTGATGCCGCCGCGACAGTAGAGATAGGCTGCAGCGAGCCGGCCCTCGGCAAGCGGTGCAAGGTGCTCCCAGCGCTGCGGATCGAATTCCACCGAAGCCGCCGCGCCGACGTCATGGAGGGGCACCATGACGAAGGGAACGCCGGCGCTCCAGAACGACGGCACATGATTTTCAAAGCCGACCTGCGTCGTCTTGAGCGCAAGGGCGTCGGCGATCTCCTGCCGGTCCAACTGCGCGTGGAGCCGGATCGGTTTGCGCGGCAGGTCGAATTCGGCGAAGGTCGCCGCTCCCGGCTTCAGCCTGACGGCAGCGCGGACCGGCCCCACGCTTTCTTCCAGCACCTGCATCAGTTCGAGCGCACTGTTGGCCTCCCCGTAGGCCGCTTCCGCAATTGCTACGGCCGCTCCGACTGTCGGGTGTCCGGCGAAGGGCAGCTCGTGTGCCGGCGTGAATATCCGAAGCCGGGCGGAATGGGCGGCGTTGCCGGGCCGCAGGATGAAAACCGTTTCGGAAAGGTTGAACTCCTGGGCGATCGCCTGCATGGCTTCCTCGGCAAGCCCCTCGGCCTCGAACACCACTGCCAGAGGGTTGCCCGCCAGCCGTTTCTCGGTGAAGACATCGTAGATCGCGTAACGCCGTGCCATACATGTCCCCTTATTGGTCCGGGTCGTTGTAGATTAGGTCCGGGTAGCGCGGTATTACGAAGATCCCGTCTGCCGACGCCGCGACGTCGGGTCAAAACTCTGCTGTGCCGCACCGCTCGCGACCTTGCAACGCCAGCGCCCCGGCGGCAAGGCAAAATGCCCGCGGCGACGTACCTTCACGCCATCTGCTGCCCGCGGCTACGCGCAAAAAGCCATTCAAGTATGGGTGGAATGAACGGCGGATAATTATGTGCGGTCGGCTCTGGCCCCCGGATCGCCACCGCCTCGTCGATCTCGGGATGGGGATCGGCAGCAACATGCGCCGCCACCCGTGCAAGGATTTCCTCCGCCGTGGCCGCCAACCGGAAAACGCGGAAGACGGTAAGGGTGCCATCCATGCGGATGGCGTGCCAGCCCGGCTCTGCGATCGCCTCGGAAAGCGAGATGCCGGTTTCCTCCATGACCTCGCGCGCGATGTTGCGCGCGACGTCGCAGCGCCCGTCGATGATGTCCTCTGGCTCCAGCGAACCGCCGGGGCTATAGACCCGGCCCGGATTGGCCGTGTGCGCACCCATGCGGATGGCGATCAAGGCGCCGTCCGAAGAGACGAGCATCGGCATGCCGAAGATATGGCTCGCGCCCGCCGCCCTCGTTTTCCGCCACCAGAGAAAGGTCGAATAGGGAACGATGTGGGCCCGCGCGCTGATGCGCCCGTCCGTGATCCGGACCGACCTCTGCAGTACCATCCGGCCGTCGAAAAGGTGTGGGTTCGCGGCGATTTCCCGCTGCCAGCTTTCGCGCGCCCGATCCGCCTCTGCCAGATGGAACGGATGGGGCTCGGGCGAGACCTCTATATCGATGTCCGAGACCGGGAAGATCGTCCCGTCGAGAGGCCATTGCCCCTGGCTGGTTTCCAGTAAGGTCATCTTCAAATATCCAAGGTCATTACAACAGGGCAATGGTCGGAGGCTTTCGGACGGTCCCAGCCGGTGCGCGGATAACGCTCGACCTCCTGCCCCGCGGGAAAGATCGTGCGATAGGGCTGCCCGGAACGGATGATTTCAGGCAGCCGGGCCGCGTTGCGGCGCGCCAGCTCCGGCGACAGCCAGATATAGTCGAGCTGGCAGAGATGCCGATCATCCGGCCCCCGGCTATGGAAGAGCGTCCAGCGGTCGAGGACCGGCCGGCGCAGATTAGGATTTTCGACAAAGCCGTCGTGGCTCAGGATGTCGAGCGCGCTCGTCGTTTCCTCATGCGGCACGAATTCATAGCCGTTGCGCCGGTCGCCCAGCACCTTCACCTTCTCCTGATAGTCATTCATATCGCCACAGATGGCGAAGACTTTGTCGGCCGTATGTCCGCGGCCGAAGCGGCGTTCGATGATATGGCGCACGGCCTTCACCTCCGCGACACGCACGGCCATCGTCGCCTGCCGGCCGTCGAGACCTTCGCGCGCCGGCCCCATGGACTTGAAATGCACCACATAGAGGGTCAGCGGCCTCCCGCCGATTCTCACATCCAATTCGAGGCAATCGCGTTTGAAGATGCGGTCGCGGGGCCGGTTCGTAAGTGCCAGTTCGTCGCTGAAAAGGTCGAGATCCTCATAGGTGAGCGCAGCGTGGCTCTTTACCTCCAGGCACTCGATCTTCTGGCCGCCGCGGGTCTCCTCCCGCATCAGCACGGCGACATCTATGCCGCGGGAGTCGTTGCCTTCGATCAGATATTTCTGGCGATAGCCGTTGCCGGCCATGCGAAACAGATAGCCATATTCGAAGGCCTGCAGCGCCGCCATGTTGTCGGCCTCCTGCAGGCAGAGAATATCGGCGTCGCAATCGGCAATCGCCAGCGCCGACATCTGCCGGGTGTCGTCCGTATGCGCGATCGTGCGTGCCTCTTCCAGACGCTGGTATTCCGCCTCGCTGCGAACGTCGAAGAGCCGCAACACCCGATCCTGCTTGAGCTGGTTGCGAAAGCCGGAAAAATCGAAGCGGCTCATGAGGTTTTCGATATTGAAGGTGGCAAGGCGAAGCGACATCAGGGGCAATTCCACATTGAATTGCCGCGGAGATTAGAGCGGGACGAGCAAGAGTGTAAAGCTGCAGATTGTGCCGCGCGCGAGCCCTCCGCGGCGTCGCCGTCCGCCGGGAACCTTGCGATGAGCCCGTGCGCGGCCTTGGCCGCTATCGTCTTACCGCCACCACCTGGGCCCGGCTGAAATAGGACAACTGCACGCGACCCGACTGGTTGCCGCCGATAAGACGTGCGGTCGATTTGGACATCTGCGACAGGACGCCGACGTGATAGCTCCGTCCGGCTCTGACGACGACGACGTCGCCCGGCTTTGCGTAGGACAGCTTGACGGGCGCACCGAACCTCAGCCACGAGCGGGCGATGCCATAGCTCTTCGGTGGCTGCCGGCCGGATTTCCGGGCGACCATCCCCATGAAATGGCCGCACCAGGGCGTACGGGCCGGATTGATGCCGAGAGCGGCGCGCAGGCGCCTGTTGTTCTTCACCTCGTGCAGCCCGGCATATTGCTGGGCCTGGGTGAGCATTCCCGCTGATGCGGTGTCGGGTGACGTAAGCGCAAGAAATGCTGCAGTCAGAAGCGCGACAACCTTCATGAGTTGGTCTCCCTCACGGCGCTGCGCGTCCAATCAGACGCAAAGTCGCCGTAGCACCTGGTTTTGCCGCATCTTCCGGATTGACTTCGATCCAAAAGATGCAGCCGGCGCGGACGGCGTCATGCCGGCCTTCGCCTGCCTCTTCGTCTCCGTCCATCGCAAGAAGTTCGCCCCTTCCGCAGACGCGCATATGCACGCGCCGAGCCGCTCCGCATTCGGGAATGCGTCCCGATCGCAGATGAAGATGGCTCCGGAATCAAAGGGCTAGAGCGTCCTCCACCGAGGCGTGCAGCGACGGCCGCGCCCAGCGCCCGTTAAAGGCGCCAAGGCCGCATGCCTGGATCGCTGCACGGTCCGCCCGTGAGCGGTACCGTGTCGGCAGCCGTCAAGGCTGCACTACGCCTTCGGCACAAAGCACAAAGGACTCTCTAGCGCTTTGAGGCTGCACATGACCGTCTCCGAAAACCGAATATGGATTTTCAGCGCGGTGTTGCAGCCGGCCCGCGAATTGCAATGGCCGTGCCCCCAACCTGATGGCGTTCGCTTTGCGAGAGTTCGAAATTCCCCTGCCAGCCGGTGGTCAGCAGGCGAAAACTTGCCGGCTAGGTGAAGCGAAATTGTGGCAAAGACCGCTTGACTTGCGCAATTGGCGTCGATTTCTTCGCCAATTCGCTACTGTGGCCCGAAATTGGCGCGTTTTTGCCTATCGGTCCGCGGCTGTTGACCCTTATCCCGCCCCGGCGGCCAGCATGGCGGCCTGGCGTCGCTGCTTTCAGGATCAGCGCACCAGACGAATGGCGCCCGGATAATTGAAATGGGTATTGGCAAGCTCCTTGCTGCAATCCATCTTGAAAGTACTGTTGCCGATCAGCGTGATCTCCTGTGCGATCAATCTGATGCACTCACCGCTGGTCGTGCCGTTGCCGGCATATTGGAGCTCGCCGGCGTCGGGCAAATAGAGGATCCCTGTCAGCGAGGATTTGCTGTTGCCGTTGATGACGGCTGGTGCGGCGTTGCCGTGCTCTGCAACGATCGAGAAGCCGGCCCAACTGCCCTCGAGCGAAGGCGAGATATTGAAGGTGGCGCCTCCATTGATTCTGAGTTCCGCATCGTTGATCAGGAAAAAGGTCACGCCCTGACCGCTGACGACCGTCTGGCTGCCGAGTTCGAGCCGGCCGCCGTCGATGATGTAATTGCCCGCCTGGAGTGCGACTGCTCCTTTCAGATCCAGGCCTCCGTAGGTACCGGGTTTCAGCGTCACCACATGGCCGTCGGCATTTTTCGGTGTCTTTCCGGTGCCGTTGCAATCGCCGTTGCCGCCGCCTCCGGCGACGTAGGCCTGACCGCAGCCGGAAAGATCCGTCCAGCCCGAAGGCCTGGGGAGCACCTTGCTCGCAAATGGATCGGGTATGCGCGGCGATCCTTCCACGGCGGCCCCGCAGGCGAGCTGCACTGCCTGCGGCGAGCTGTAGATGCCGCCCGCCGCGTAAAGACACTCGGCTTTGAGCTTGCCTGAGCCGCCGATATAGACCGACTGATCGTCGTCGGAGTTCGAAAGGACCGCGCATCCCGTCAGATCGGCAATTGCGCTGCCGCTGACCTCGAATGCCCGGTCTGCCGTGCGATGAAGGGCAAGAATGCAGGCCTCCGCCCCGGAGGCGCGCGCGGCAATCGCCAGGCGCCGGATCTGCAGCGGCAGGCGCTCGAGGAAGAGCGGCTTGTTGTCCAGCACGAATTCGGCGGTAGCGGTATCTTCATTCACATTGCGCGTGAACTTTACGGACAGCGCCTGCGTGGACGGCTCCGTGGCGACGGCCAGCGCGTCGACGACGCTCTCCTGCGGCAGCGCATAATTGCTCCAGAAGAACTTTTGCGCCGCGGCGTAGGCGTCGTCCTCGGTCGCGCCCTCGCCATAGGCGCGGACCGAGCCGAGCGCGGCCGCATCGAGAGCGCTCTGGATTTTCTCCGCCTCCAGGTAAGCCCCGGCGAAGTCGATCGCCAGCGCAGCCGCGCCGATGATCGGAACGAAAGCGATCGCGCCCAGAACGGCGAAGTTGCCGCTCCTGTCGCGCACCAATCTTCTCAGATGCAGGCGGAACGTCGCGGCCCTCATAGCCTTCCCTCTCAGCAGCCCCACCGCAACACATAAGCATTAACTAATTTTAGGATCGTTACCAAACACGTTCGGCTTTTATGAAATCTCTACAGGAAGGGCGGGAGACCTCGACTTCCATCGCGACAAATTCCGGAAGCGCCCGGGTGTAAAGCTCTCCAAGCCGCCTCCTGCGCAAGAATCGGTCGTAGTTCGTAACAAATCGCCCTGAAAAGTTACTGGACCAAGGCCACCGATCTCGTCAAAAATAACGGTGCAATCAGGGAAATGATTTCAGTAGCAATTTAGATCGGAGCTCCCTTCGGGGTGAACGCCGATTGCGAGGATTTACCCGGTCGAGCTCGCGGCAGCCCCCGGGCGGAGAGTGATGGATATGCCCGGGGCGTCTGGCAGCCGGGTGTGATATTGCCGCCGGGAAAATAGAGAGATTGAAATTTTCGCCGCAATTTACCAGGACCCGCTCGCTGACGGCGGGCCCTGGTTTTGTATGGGCGCTCCTGGCGCCGGGTCATTTCCGCGGCGCCGTTCATCGCCGCAGCAAGCGCGTCAGCCATAGAGATATTCGGGCAGCCAGAGCGTCATGCCCGGCCAGATATACATCATGATCATGCAGAGGATGACGATGAGCATGTAAGGCATCATGCCCGCGAATATCTGGTTGAGGGTAACCTGCGGCGGCGACACGCCCTTGAGATAGTAGGCCGACATCGCAACCGGCGGGGACAGGAACGCAGCCTGCAAATTGACGAAGACGAGCACGCCCCAGAGGATCGGGTCGATGTCGAAATGGTGGAGCATCGGCAGAAAGATCGGCACGAAGATGATGATGATCTCGGTCCATTCGAGCGGCCAGCCGAGAATGAAGATGATCGCCTGAGACAGGATCATGAACTGCACCGGCGTGAGATCCAGCGCGAGAACCCATTGCTCCACCAGCGCCTGTCCGCCGAGGATCGCGAAAACGGCGGAGAAAAGCGCCGACCCGACGAAGAGCCAGCAGACCATGGCGGTCGTCTTCGCGGTCAGGAACACCGCCTCCTTGGTGCGCTGCCAGTCGAGAGTCCGCGCCTGGAGCGCCAGCAGGAAGGCACCGGCCGCGCCGACGGCGGCGGATTCCGTCGCGGTGGTTATGCCGAACAGGATCACCCCGAGCACCACCACCGTGAGGATTGCGAGCGGCATGACGGAGGAAACGAGGAGCTTCACCACCTGCAGCCGTTCCGCCGTCATGTTGCGGTAGTAGCGCAGCAGCGCGAAGACGGCGATTGCGGCGGCAAGGCCGAACCAGACGTAGAAGCTCGTCGCAGGGCCGCCAGCCGCTGCAGGCCCGGCATCGGCTACCGGCGCGCCGAGCTCTTCCAGCCCCTCCGGTGCTTCGGTCGCGGCCGCCTGTTGATGAATGACGACATACCACCAGAGAAGCCAGAGCGTGGACGCCGTCAGCAGCAGCGGGAAGAGCGCCGCAGCAAGGTTCTTGACGAGTTTCCAATAGGTGAGCCGTCCCTCTTCCCCTTTGATCCCGAGCGCGCGTGATGGCGAGACGAGCGCTGCGAGAAGACCGGCGAGCATGTTGGGTGAATAGACCTCTGCGAAATGCTTCATCCATGGCGGCACCGGGACGCGCGTCTGTTCCTCGGGCAGACTCGGAGCGATCTTCGGATTGAGCATCGCCCAGCCGAGGACATAGGCGAGATAGAGGAGCGCCAGAAAGAAGCCGGGAAACATCGTCGCCGCATAAAGCTTGACCACCGACTGGCCGGCGACGGCCGCATAGACGATGATCATCACCGACGGAGGGATCAGGATGCCCAGCGTGCCTCCGGCGGTGATGACGCCCGAGGCAAGCTTCACATCGTAACCGGCCCGCAGCATCGGGTTCATGGCGATCACCCCCATCAGCACAACCACGGCGCCGACGAGGCCGCTGGCGATGCCCCAGAAGGTGCAGACGATGAGCGTTGTCACCGCGAGCGATGCCGGAACGCGCCGGAATGACAGCTGTATGCTGTAGAACATCTTGTCGACCAGCGCGCCGCGCTCCATCACGTAGCCCATCAGCACGAAAAGCGGGATGGAGATCAGCACGTCATTGGTCATGGCGCCGTAGGTGCGCTGGACCATGAGATCGAAGACGCGATTGTCGATCCAGGGTTCCACCGGATTGTAGAAGGCGTAGAAGCCGAACAGCATTCCGAGACCCATGAGGGTGAAGGCCGTCGGAAATCCCATCATGATCACGACCACGATGAGGCCCAGCATCGTCAAACCAAGAAAAGGTTCACTCACCGCTCTCCCCCTCCGAGGCCGCGCTGCCGGGCCGCCCTGTCGATATCCTGCGCGCGTTCGATGGCAGCTTCACGCGTTTCCTCGTCCAGGTGCTCGCTATGGGCAAGCTGCTCGGCGACGACATCGATCTCTTCGACGTCCTTCAGCCGCGCCGGCCACGCCCCGGTTCTAAGACAGACGATGCAGCGCAGGATCTCCGCCAGTCCCTGAAGAATGACGAGTGCGCCTGCGATCGGAATGACCGTCTTGAAGTAATAGATCGGCGGCCCTTCGGCGGTCACCGTCGAGTGCTCGCCGATCCGCCATGACAATGCGGCATAGTCGTAGCCTGCATAGATGAGGGCGGCGATCCCGGGCAGGAAGAAGAAGATGTAAAGGATGAGGTCCAACGCCGCCTGCGTGCGCGGCTTCAACGAACTGTAGATGAAATCACCGCGCACATGCGCGTTCTGCGCCAGGGCATAGGCGCCCGCCAGCATGAAGAGGCTGCCGTAGAGCATGTTGCTGGCATCGAAGATCCATGCGGTCGGCATGTTCAGGATATAGCGTTTGAAGACTTCACCGCAGACCAGCATCATCAGACCGATGATCAGCCACGCCGCCGCCTTGCCGGTCCAGACGCTGATGGCGTCGATCCTCATGAGCAGATGCTGAACGTTCACGCGCACCCCCGGGATGGCCAGGTCCTGACCGTACATCACCGGCCCTGAGCCGGTGATGTGCTGGATCGGGATGAAGTCAGAGCGACTTGGCGACCCCGTCTCGCCCGAAATAGTGGTCGAAGGCCATCCGCCGGTTGACGACGGTATCCTGCTCCCAGCGTGTCGCGCGTTCGGCAAAGGCGATCTGGGACTGCAGAACCTCCTTGAACACCGGATTTTCCGCCGATTTCTTCTTCACCACCTCGTCATAGACTTCGAGTTGCCGCTTGAGGATCGCTTCGGGCGTCTTGTAGAACTTGACCTGATCGGCCGTCTGCATCTCGCGATAATCCGTGGAATAGCGGTCGATCGCTTTCCAGGCCATGTCCGCCGACGCCGCGTCCACCGCATTGGTTATGATTGCCTTCATCTGGTCCGGCAGGCCGTCGAACTTTCCTTTGTTGAACAGGATTTCGAATGTCTCGGCATTCTGATGATAGCCCTGCAGCATGCAGACCTTGGAGACGTCGGGAAAGCCGAGCAGGCGATCGGATGAGGCATTGTTGAATTCCGCCGCGTCGAGCAGACCGCGGTCGAGTGCGGCGACGATCTCGCCTCCCGGCAAGGCGTTGACCGCTGCGCCGAGCCCTGTGAACACATCGATCGAGATACCGACGGTGCGAAACTTCAGTCCCTGCAGGTCCTCGGCCTTGGCCACCGGCTTCTTGAACCAGCCCAGCGGCTGTGTCGGCATGGGCCCGTAGGGAAACGACACGACATTGGCGCCGATCGACTCGTAGAGCTTGGCGAGCAGGTCCCTGCCGCCGCCGTATTTGTGCCAGGCCAGCATCATGTTGGCGTCCATGGCGAAGCCGGGCCCCGATCCCCACAGCGCCAGCGCAGTCTGCTTGCCGTAGTGATAGACCATCACGCCGTGGCCCCCATCGAGCGTTCCTTCGGAAACCGCGTCGAGCAGTCCGAATGCCGGCACGACGGCACCGGCCGGAAGCACCTCTATCTTGAGGTCGCCACCAGTCATATCGTTGACCTTCTTTGCGAAGTCGAGCGCGAACTCGTGAAAGATGTCCTTGGACGGCCACGTGCTTTGCCAGCGCATGCTGACCGGCCCTTGTGCCCTCACGATGCTCGGCGCTGCAGCCATGGCCGCCCCGGCCGCTGCGGCGCCGCGGAGAAATTTGCGGCGCGATGGCCCCCCGCTTTCGGCTTTGTGTTTCATGCTTTCCTCCCAAGGCTGCGCGCGAACTCCCTCCCCTTTTGGGAGCGGACTTTTTCGCGGGCATTCACAATCGCTGAAGAGGCACAAGCATCGTCTGGAGACGCGCTGCGCCCCGATTTTTTTCTTGCTGCAGGAGAGAATACTCCCGAATGCGCCCCTCGCAAAGATTGCAGGGAACGAGCGGAGAACGCTGCCAGTCGGATGCGGAAGGGAATAGTATGGCCCAGCGTTCTGTCTCACTGCGAGAGCGGCCGATCTCTTCGGGAGGGCATGGCATGACTACCGTTCCGCGAAACCTGATCGTCATCACCATGGCCGGTGCGCTTATGGCCGGCTGCGCCGGCGTTTCGGCCCGAAATGCGGCTCGCACGACGGGCCTAGTCGGCTACGGCCCGAATCCGACTTTGCCGAAACCGAACCCCACGGTGATCCCGACCGTCAACATCGCCGACGCAAAAGGCTGGCAGGAAGGCGCCACGCCGACACCCGCAAAAGGGCTGAAGGTGAACGCCTTCGCTGCGGGCCTCGATCACCCGCGCTGGCTGCATGTACTGCCGAACGGCGACGTGCTGGTGGCCGAAACCAATGCACCGGCCAAGCACGACGAAGGCTTCAGCCTCAAAAAGGCATTCATGAAGCTGGCGATGAAACGAGCGGGTGCCGCACCGCCAAGCGCCAACCGGATCACGCTTCTGCGCGATACCGACGGCGACGGTATCGCCGATCTTCGCAGAACCTTCGCGGAAGGTCTCAATTCTCCCTTCGGCATGACGCTTTCCAAGGGCAAGCTCTATGTCGCCAATACCGACGCGCTCGTCGCATTCCCCTATTCCCGCGGTCAGACTCGCCTGGGCACGCCGGAAAAGATCATCGACCTGCCGTCGGGAAATCTCAATCACCATTGGACGAAAGACGTGATCGCGAGCCCGGACGGACGAAAGCTCTATGTCACCGTCGGCTCCAACAGCAATGTCGGGGAAAACGGCATGGCTGCGGAAAAATATCGCGCGGCCGTTCTGGAGGTGGACAAGGCAAGCCGCCGCACCCGGGTCTTCGCTTCGGGCCTGCGCAATCCCAACGGCCTGTCCTGGAACCCGGAAAGCGGCGAGCTCTGGGTCGCCGTCAACGAGCGTGACGAGCTTGGCGACGATCTCGTTCCCGACTACATGACCTCCGTCAGGGACGGCGCCTTCTATGGCTGGCCCTACAGCTACTTCGGTCAGAATGTCGATGCGCGCGTCAAGCCGCCGCGCCCGGATCTCGTGGCGAAGGCGGTAAAACCCGACTACGCTCTTGGTTCGCACACCGCTTCGCTGGGGCTGACATTCTCCGAAGGCGCATCGCTCGGGCGCGCCTATGCCAACGGTGCCTTCGTAGGCCAGCACGGCTCCTGGAACCGCAGCGTCCACAGCGGATACAAGGTGATCTTCGTTCCCTTTGCCAAGGGCAAGCCGAACGGCCGACCGAGAGACGTCCTCGCCGGCTTTGTCAGCCGGAGCGGGAAGGCGATGGGCCGGCCGGTCGGCGTTGCGATCGACGAGCAGGGCGCCCTGCTCGTGGCCGACGATGTCGGCAATGTCATCTGGCGCGTCAGCCGTAGATAGCGGTCTTCGCCCCGATAGACTTGCCGCTTCCCCATTGCTACTCTCCCACTCGAGGCGATCGCAATGCGATTTTTCATGGCGTCCGCGGCTCTTTGGAGCGGACCGGAAAGTACGCACGAATTACCGCTCACACATGTTCAACCGATCGGTATTTTCGCTCACGACATCGCCGGGAGACGGACGGCATGAGGCGGCTGGCAGCGATCATGGACGCGGACGTCGTCGGCTATAGCCGGCTGATGGGGCTGGATGAAGCAGGCACGTACCGGGCGGTCAAGCAATGCCGTGATGCCTTCATTCTACCTTTGGTCGCGGCCCATGGCGGAAGGATCGTCAAGCAGGCGGGAGACGGGACGCTCGCGGAATTCGCAAGCGTTCTCGATGCGGTCGCCTGCGCGGTCGCGATCCAGCGAACGATGCATGATCACGCCGGAGGCGCCGAAGCGGAGCGTCTGGAGTTGCGCATCGGCGTCCATCTCGGCGACATCGTCGCTGACGATGGCGACATCCATGGCGAAGGCATTGCCGTTGCCGAGCACCTGCAGGAAATGGCGCCGCCCGGCGGCGTGTGCGTGTCGCAGCAGGTTTATGACCAGATCGGCTTGAAGGTGGATTTCCCCTTGACCGAAATCGGCTGCAGGACATTTGCCGATCTTCCCGGTCCGCTCCGCGCCTGGGGCTGGCAGCCGGGCGGCGCGGCAGGGGAAGTGCCGCCGGCGCCGGCGCAAACCGACCCCCTGCCCGGTAAGAAGCGCCCATCGATCGCGGTCCTGCCCTTCGTGAATCTTTCGAGCGCCGACGAACAGGAACATTTCTCCGACGGCTTTACCGAGGAGTTGATCACCACGCTCGCCCGATGCCGGTGGCTGCGCGTCGTCGCTCGCAACTCCTCCTTCACCTTCAAGGGGAAGGCGGTCGACGCGAGGAGAGTGGCGGAAGACCTGGGTGTCAAATATGTGATCGAAGGCAGCATACGTCGCGCGGCCAACCGCATCCGCATCACGGCGCAATTGCTGAGCGGCGAAACCGGCATGCTGCTCTGGGCAGAACGCTACGACCGCATGCTGGACGATGTTTTCGTGCTCCAGGACGAGATCGCGGGGCAGATCACCGGCACCGTGGAGCCGGAACTCGGCTTCATCGAATTCGCTGCGCTGCGCGGCCACACCGCGACGGACATGGATGCCTGGAACATTTACCTCAAGGCGCTATGGCATCTTTACAAGTTCGATCTGGAAAATCTGAGGATATCCAAGACGCTCTTCGAGCGGGCGGTCGATCTCGAGCCCGCCTTTGCCCAGGCCCATGCGCGGCTTGCCTATGTCCATATACAGCTCGGCTGGTACGGCCCCCTGGAAGAGCGGGCCGACCGGATCGCCGACGCGACGGCGCTCGCGGAACGCGCAATCGCGCTCGACGACCGTGAGCCGGCCGCCCATCTTGCCCTCGGCCGGGCACGGGCGCTCGGCGGGCAGCCGCAGCGGGGCATAGACCACCTGCGGAATGCGCTGAGGCTCGATGCAAGCTTCGCCCAGGGCCACTTCGCCCTCGGGCAAGCGCTTTGCTATGTCGGCCGCCCGGAGGAGGGCATTGCCGCGATCAACGAAGCCTTCCGGTTGAGCCCCCGCGATCCGCATCTGTGGACCTTTTACAATATGGTGGCTATCGCCCACTATCAGTCGGGTCGCTTCGCGCAAGCCGCCGAAGCGGCCCGTGCCTCCCTGCGCCAGGAGAACGCCACCTTCTGGCCGGCAATGGTCCTGGCGGCCTCGCTCGGCGCCATCGACCGGACCGACGAAACCAGTTCGGCCGTGGCGAACCTTCTTCGCCGTCGCCCGGACATGACCGTGAAAACGGCCCGCGCCGAATTCTACTTCGGCAGCGTGCCGGTCATGCCGGAAGATTTCATCGCCCGTTTCGTCAGCGATCTGCGCCGCGCCGGCCTGCCTGACTGATATCCAGCTGCTGCCGAATGGCCCGCTCGAAGGGACATGCGGCGGCGCCTGTCCACCACAGCGTAACCGCAAATAAAATCGCCCACGTGGTGCACGTCCCCTCTCCCCCCTTGCGGGTAGAGGGCCAGCGTGAGGGGCAAACTGCAGCAGGGTTGTGTTCCCTGAAACCCCGCCCCCGTTCGTCACTTTCGTGACATCTCCCCCGTACGGGGGTATCCGCCGGGTCGCCCTATCCTATTGCAGCGTGCGCGAAGGAGCGGCGGCCGCCTGGCCGTTCATGGCCTCCGGCGCCGTCGCCTGAGTTCCGCGGTTGCTGTCGAGGCCGGTCGCGACGACGGACACGCGGAAAGTGCCGTCCAGGCTCCGGTCGAAGATCGCACCGACGACGATGTCGGCTTCGTCGTAAACTTCCTCGCGGATGCGGGTCGCCGCCTCGTCCACCTCGAAAAGCGTCATATCCATTCCGCCGGAGATCGACACGAGCACGCCTTTGGCACCGCGCATGGAGACTTCGTCGAGCAGCGGGTTGGCGATCGCCGCTTCCGCCGCCAGCATCGCGCGGTTCTCGCCGGTCGCTTCGCCCGTGCCCATCATCGCCCGGCCCATGCCCTTCATCACCGTCTTGACGTCGGCGAAGTCGAGATTCATCAGCCCCTCCTTGACGATCAGGTCGGTGATGCAGCTGACGCCCGAATAGAGGACCCGGTCGGCAATCATGAATGCGTCGGCGAAGGTCGTCTTGGCATCGGCGATGCGAAAGAGGTTCTGGTTGGGGATGACGATGACCGTGTCTGCACTCTCCCGCAGCCGCTCGACGCCGAGCTCCGCCGTCTGCATGCGCCGCTGTCCCTCGAAGCTGAAGGGCTTGGTGACGACCGCAACCGTCAGGATCCCGGCCCGCCGCGCCGCTTCCGCGATCACCGGCGCCGCTCCCGTACCGGTTCCGCCGCCCATGCCTGCCGTGACGAAGCACATATGCGTGCCGCCGAGGTGGTCCATGATCTCGTCGATCGATTCCTGCGCGGCCGCATTGCCGATGTCGGGCACCGAACCGGCGCCGAGACCCTCGGTGATGGCAGCGCCCAGCTGGATCCGCCGCTCCGCCTTCGACGTCGCCAGCGCCTGCGCGTCCGTGTTCGCGGCGATGAAATCGACGCCCTGCAGGTTTTCGGCGATCATGTTGTTGATCGCGTTGCCGCCGCCGCCACCGACGCCGATGACCGTGATCTTCGGGCGCATCTCGGTAATGATCGGCTTCTTGTATTCCGTCATGGTTCTTCTCCTTGGGCAGTTCCCCGGCCGCCCGAAAACTCGGAACACGGAGAGCGAATGCGGTGCGGCGCGAATCAGGCGCCTTCATTCTAGGAATTCAAAAAAGCCACAGAGAAGGCAAGAGCGACAAAATCATGGCAGTCCACAACTACCTTCGTCGGCAGGGGAACAAAGAAATATCCGGGCACGTTCAATCTGGGTTTCGCGCAAGGAGGAATGGCTGCCATGGGTACCGAACAAGCCCCGACGGCGAAGGGCAAGCAATCCAGCACCGGCCTGCACAAAGGCGCCGCCAAGGAAGAGAAAAAGACCGAAGCACAAAAGGGATCGGACCTTAGAAAAGGCGCCGATCGGTTCGACGAACGTTCGAAAAGCTCCGACGGCCGCAGCGCCGCCTCGAAGCAGAAGCCGAAAAAGTAAAGAGACGTCTCTTCAACGCCCGCCGCGGGCGCCGGCTCAACCCGCTTCGGATGCGGGCGCGGTGTAGCGCCGGCGCACCGCCTCGGCCAGCCTCTGCCGACTTTCGGCAGGCGAGAGCGAACGATCCTCTTCTATGCCCGCAGCCTCCTCGGCCAACTCCTCGTCGCCGATGTGTTCCTCGAACCACTTCGAGTAATCGCCGTGGCGCAGATGGTGCTCCCAGGTCGCGTCGTCTATGCCTTCGGCGATCTGCAGAAACATCGTCAGATTGTGGGCGCGCAAATTCATCTCGTTCTTCGGACCGCGGAAATAGAAGCTTGCCTCCTCGCCCAACCGGCCCTCCGCATATTTGCGCGTATGCCGCTTGCGGGCTTCCCGAGGTTGCTCGCTCTTGATCCGCCGAACCGGCGCGGGCGGCGTGCGCCGCCAGAAAAGAACCTCGTCTTCCCCGAAAGCAGCATCCAGCCCGTCCGGCAGCGCCTCACCCAAGACGGAGCAAACCGTCGCGATTACGTCGCGCGCCTTGGGACCGAGCGCTGCGACCGCAGTGATCTCCTTGAGAGCATCGGGCGAGACAGAGTCCGGGTGGACCGTGATCATGATCATGCCGGAGCGGTCGTCGGAAAGCGCGAGCGAGGCACTGTCGCGCGCTGCGGGCATGAGATGATGGGCCTCGTCGATAATCAGCCAGTGCGGCCTGCCGGTCTTGGCACGCAGAGCCGACAAGTCGGGCATCAGGCCGGCGAAGAACTCGGGCCGGTCGTTGGGCTCGACGCCTGTTGCGCTGACGACGACGTTATCGTCCGGATTGGCCAGGAGCTCCAGCACCTCCCTGCCCGTAGGCGCGACAGACCCGTTCCCCACGGTCACCGCGCCTTCAAGCCCCTCATAGTCGCCCTCCGGATCGAATATGCAGAGCTGGAAGCGCCGTTCCCGTAATCGCTCCGCAAGGGCGGTCGCCAGTCTCGACTTGCCGATGCCGGAACTCCCCGCTATCAGCAGCACGTCTTGCGGTCCGATCTCCACCGGCCCTTCGTCATCCTCACCGATCGGCACCTGGTGGCGGGCACTCGCGCACAACGCATAATCGGACTCCATGATCCGGTTCATCAGTTGCTCGACGCCGGCCCCGCGCACACCCTCGAGGATCACGTCGGCCGTGTCCTTGAGCGCCGGCAAGGCGTTGGCCACGGCGGCCCCGCAGCCGCACATCCTCAAAAGCGCGTGATCGTTCTCGGCATCGCCCACCCCCACCACGTTGAGAAAGGAAAGCCCCATCTCCTTCAGGGCCGCCTTCAGCCCCGTGGCCTTGTTCACACCCGTCGGGAGCACCATGACGGCGCCCTTGTTGAAGATGATCTCGAGTTCGAGGCCGAGCTCGTTGATCGCTTCGAGCGCGGCTGTCTGGAACGGCTCCCAGGTGGCGACGATGGAACGGCCGACCGACATCCTGTCGACGCCCTTCTCCTTGAGGCGCTCGATGAAGGCCTCCGGCGGCGAGGGTGCAAGCAGCCGCTCCTCGCCGGTTTCCGGCGTATAGAGCAGCGCACCGTTCTCGACGACGACCTTGTCGAACACATCGATTTCGGGAAATACGCTCTTGAGGTCCGGCAGTTCGCGCCCGGTCACGAGCAGAAGCTTGCGCCCGCTCTCCTTCAGCCTCTTCAAGGTCTCCAGAGTTTCCGGACGGACGGCACCGTAATCGGCCAGTGTACCGTCGTAATCCGTCGCAAGAGCCATGACATACATCTGCGTGCCGCCTCCTTCTGTTACCGGCCGCCGGATCCGCTCGATCTTTAGCCGCCGCTATTGTCGTGCTGCACGGTGGAACGTGCAAGGCCAAGGCTGGTTCCGGCCCGCAAGGCCGCCTGTCGCCGCAAGCTTTGTCTAAAGCCGCCAGCCTCCACTCACGACGAAAGGAACGCGAGCACCGTCGCAGAGCGGCACGCTGCTATAGGCTTTGAGGCTTTGCCCGTCGGGGAGCGCGAGTGTGAGTGCGGAGCGTTCGCCCTCGAAGACCGAGGAGAGAACCCGCATCGGGATGCCTTCGCCATTCCGATGAACCTGCTCCGGACGAATGAGCACGTCGCAAAGCGGCCCCTCGCCTGCATGCGCTTCGACTGCATGCGCTTCGATTGCATGCCCTTTGCCGCCGCGCCTGTCGGCAAGCGCAGCGCGGAGGAGCGGCCAGTCGAGCGCACGCCCCGCTCCCTCCGGCAAATTCAACCGCACGATCGCGCCGCGACCGATCAGCCCCCCCACCACCCGACCCTCAGGCCGCGCATAGATTTCCGCCGGCGGCGCCACCTGAAGAAGCTTGCCTTCCGACATCACCGCGACGTCGGTCGCAAGCGCCATCGCCTCGGCCTGGTCGTGAGTCACATAGATCATCGTCGCGCCGGAGCGCTCGTGAAAGGCGCGGAAGGTCTCCTCCATCGACTTCCTCAAATGCTGATCGAGATTGGCGAGCGGCTCATCGAGCAGCACCACGTCCGGTTCCGTGACCAGGCAGCGCGCCAGCGCCACACGCTGCCGCTGGCCGCCGGAAAGTACAGCCGGCCGCCGATCGGCGAAATCGGCAAGCTTCACCAGCGAAAGCGCGTCGCCTACCCGCTTGCGCCAGGCCTCGCCGGAAAAGCCGCGGACCTTCAAGGGGTAGCCGACATTCTCCGCCACCGTCATATGCGGCCAGAGCGCATAGGATTGGAATACCATCGCCATGTTGCGCTTCTCCGGCGGCAGCACACGGGCTGCATCCGAAAGCCGGCGCTCGCCGAACTCGATCGAGCCGTCCGTCGGCTGCTCGAAGCCGGCGATCATCCGGAGCACCGTCGTCTTGCCACAGCCGGAAGGCCCGAGCAGCGCGAGAAACCCCTGCTTGCGCAGCGCCAGCGACACGTCCGAAACGGCCGGCCTCACCTGCTCTGCACCTTTGCTGCCGAAGTCCTTGGTCAGGTGGTTGAGGATCAGTTGCGCCATGGCAGCACGCCCTCCGGCAAATATTTCGCGAAGAATTCCAGCGCCGCCATCAGCCCGATGACCATGACGACGACGAGCACCGAGAGCGCCGAGGCGAGATCGGAAGAGCCGCTGTCGTCGAGATTGAAGATCGCGACGCCGAGCGTCTGCGTGCCGGCGGACCAGAGGAGCGCCGAGACGGTCAATTCGTTCGCCGCGATCAGGAAGACGAGGATGACCGAAGCGCCGGCGGCCGGCGCCAGAAGCGGCAGCAGCACATCGCGCATGCGGCGCAGGAACCCCGCGCCCGCAAGCCGCGCCGCCTCCTCGAGCGAGGGATCTATCTGCAGGAAGGCGCTCATCACCGGCTTGAGGCTAACGGCGAGGAAGGAGGAGAAATAGGCGGCAAGAATGATCCAGATCGTACCGTAGATCGAAACGCCGATCAGCGGCAGCGGTGCCGCGAAGGCAAGGATGAAGGCGACGGCGAGCACGATGCCGGGCAGCGCATAGGGGATCTCGATCAGGATCGCCATCAGACTGGCAAGCCGCCCGCGCCGCGTCACGAGCAGGTAACCGGCCGGTACGGTGACCGCAAGCAGGCCGACTGCAGCGGCGGAGGCGAGGAAAAGGGAATTCTTGAGCGCCGTCAACGTCATCGACTGGCGGAAGAGTATTTCCCCATAGGCGTTCAAGGTCATGGTGTCGAAACTGAGCGGCACGCCGTAGGCCGGCACCAGGGAACTTGCGACGAGCGCCAGAAGCGGTGCGACCAGCAGCAGCGCCAGGATTGTCCAAAGCAGCGCCTCCGCGGCGAACCGCATGCGCCCGAGCGTGAAGGCGGCCCTCGCGCCGGCAAGGCCGATCAGGCGATAGTCTCTGCGCTTGAGGGCTCGCTGCTGCAGAAGCAGCCCTGCGGCGGAAATCAGGGCGATCAGCGTCGAAAGCACCGCGATTTCGCCGAAGGTGGACGAACCGAAACTCGCAAACCGGCTGAAGATCAAGGTCGGCAGCGTTTCGATCGAGGCGGGAATGCCGAGTATCGCCGGGATACCGAAATTGCCGATACCGGATACGAAGGCGATCGCCGCTCCGGCGATGAGCCCCGGAGAGGAAAGCGGCAGAACGATGTCGCGAAGGACGCGCCAGGGCGAGGCGCCGCAAAGCCGCGCCGCTTCGACCCCGTCGCGGGGCGCCGCTGCAAGTCCGGCCCTGATCGGCAGGAAGACGAGCGGCGCATGCTGTACGCCGAGAAGCAAGGCGATCCCCGCAAGCGAATAGAGTGGCTGAGGGCTGCCGAGCGGCGGTGCAAGCCCCAGCGTCTTGAGAAGGGGGCTCGATGGACCCGACATCTCCACCCAGGCGAGCGCCGTCACCTGCGGGGGGATCATCATCGGCAGCATGAAGGCGAAGCTCAAGGCAAGCTTGCCACGGATGTCCGTGAGCGCCACGACAAAGGCGAAGAGTGCCCCCACGAAGAGCGAGATCGCCGTGCCGCCGGCCGCCGTGATCAGCGTATTGCGGAGCGCCGCGAAGGTCGCCGCCTCGAAGAGCACCCCGACCGCCTCGCCTTCTTCGAGTCCCTTGATACCGGCCCATCCGAGTCGGATCAGCGGCAGCGCCGAAAGCAGAAAGACTGCGCCGAACACCAATGCCAGCAGCCATGCGGGCTCCCCGCCCGCAGACATGCGCGGGCCACGCAGCCGGAAATATGCCGCTCGCCAACCCGTCCCGGCCTTCGAAGAGTTCGCCTTAGGCGATCGACCCTCCGTCACGTAAGGTGACGGCGGCACCTCGAAGCCGCGCAGCGTCCGCGTCAGCGGTTTCGGTAGCGGAGCCCGGCTCGGTTCCCTGCTCCGGTCGGCCTCCTCCTCCATAGCGCCGTCGAATGCGAACCGAAGCCAGGACCGCGCCTTCGATAGAACGCGCAGCGGGCGCTCCAGCTTTTTCAAGCCGGAACCTCCCTCCGCATTCGGGTCGGCAGCCGGCGTGCAAGGTACCCGGCGCCCGCTGCGGGCGATCTCGTCAGTGTCCGGCATCGAGAGGTCAGTTGGTACCGAGAATGCCGGAGAAGGTTTTCAGGTCCGCCTCGGAGTTCTTCACGGCTTCGGCAGCATTGACCGGCAGCACCTTGATCGTCTCGCGCGCCGGGAAGCCCTCCGGCAAGGCCATCCCGTCGCGCGCCGGGATATAGCCCATTTTCACCGCCACTTGCTGGCCCTCCTCGGAGAGCAGGAAATCAACGAATTTCTTTGCTGTCTCCGGGTTTCTTGCGGTCTTCAGGATGGCGACCGGCTCGGTGACGGCGGAAACGCCCTCGGCCGGGAAGACGAATTCCACCGGCGCACCCTTGGCCTTCTCGCGGATGGCCATGAAATCGACCACCATGCCATACGCCTTCTCGCCGGTCGCGACCGCCTTCAATACGCCGCCATTGCCGCCGGCGGCCGTCGCGCCGTTTTCGGCGAGCGCCTTGTAATAGTCCCAGCCGAGCCCGTCGATGCCGGCAAGCGTCTGGGCATGGATCAGCGCCGCACCCGAGGTGAGCGGGCTCGGCATGGTGACCAGACCCTTGGCCTCGGGTTTCGCAAGATCCTGCCAGCCGGCCGGCTTCATCGAAGCGGAAGCGTTGTAGACGATGCCGGTCGTGATCATCTTCGTCGAATAATAGGCGCCCTCGGCATCGAAGAGCGAGGCGTCATAAGCCGCCGCTTCCGGAGATTTGTAGGGCATCAGATATCCCGTTTCCTTCAGCCGTTGCATCGTCACCGTGTCGGCGATCAGAAGCACGTCCGCCACCGGGTTGCCCGCTTCGATCTCCGCCATCAGCTTGGCCATTATCTTCGTCGTCCCGTCCCGCACCCACTCGACCTCGACACCCGGATTCGCGGCCTGAAACGCGTCCACCGTCGCCTGCGCGTCCTCGTTCGGCTGGCTGGTGTAAAGCACGAGGCTTTCCGCGAAAGCGGCAGTGGACAGGAGGCCGGCGACGAGCGCTGCGGCGACGGCAGGGAGAAGCGTTTTCATGAATTTACCCTCGGTCGGAGAAAGATCGCGCCGAGGGATAGAGCGGGTGTTTTACAGGGATGTGACAGCGAAAAGCCGGAAAAACCTCAGCTCGTCGGCCGACCGGAGTATTCCACGAATGTTCTCGGACGATCTCTCTAAAATATTATTGGCGATTCAAATCAGCGGCTTGATCGTATTTTCGGGACGGGGTGAGTCCCTCGCACAATTAAATTCGGTTCATCCATTGCATATCTCGAAGCAGCGTTTATATATAGCTCATCGAAACTTGCTTGTGACCTTTGTCTACGCGCCGAAGCGCTTCGTCAGATTTCCTCTCAATATCGATCAAACCGGGCTGATATTCGTCCGGGAACTCTAGCGATTGAAAGGAAATCGTTATGAACTCAGGCACCGTAAAGTGGTTCAACAGCACCAAGGGCTTCGGCTTCATCCAGCCCGACGATGGCGCCACGGACGTATTCGTGCACGCCTCCGCCGTTGAACGCGCTGGAATGCGTTCGCTCGTAGAAGGCCAGAAGGTTACCTACGACATCGTCCGCGACAACAAGTCCGGCAAGAGCTCTGCAGACAATCTGCGGGCCGCATAAATTCGTCATTCGCCTCCGCTGACCACGGATGTACTGGCAGGGAGCGTTTGAATGACGGGGCGCCCCAGCGCGTCTGGTAAAGACGCGCGGCGCTCAAGAGGAGGTCGGGGTAACGCCCGGCCTTTTTTGCTTGTGCCGCCCCCGGGTGGCACGGACGAAGGAGATGGCCATGGGCCGGAACACCTACAGCGTTGGCGACAGTGTCGTCCTGAGAGCCGATCTCACGCGCACGGCCGCTGCGGACCGGACCTGCCGCATCGTGTCCATCCTGCCCGCGGCCGAACATGGGGAAGCGCAATATCGGGTGCGGTTCGGAACGGAGAACTTCGAACGGCGAATCTTCGAACACGACATCGATCCTTCGGAAACGGCTTCGCCGGTCCAGGAACACGGCCAGACGGCATCGGTCGAAGGCAAGCCCTGGTTCAAACCCTTGAACATCAGGACGCCGAAATAAAGAACCCAATCAGCAATCCTATAAAAACGGAAAGGATATACTTTGCAGGTACTCGTCAGGGACAATAACATCGACCAGGCTCTTCGCGTTCTCAAGAAGAAGATGCAGCGTGAAGGCGTCTTCCGCGAAATGAAGATGCGCAGCGCCTACGAAAAACCGTCCGAAAAGCGCGTCCGCGAAAAAGCAGAAGCTGTCCGCCGCACCCGCAAGCTGGCGCGCAAGAAGCTTCAGCGCGAAGGTCTGCTGCCGTCGCCGAAGAAAGTAGCCCGCGCGCGCTGAGGCGCGCCCTGCGGCTGCACAGCAGCTACGGCGATCCTCGCACGTCTGATGAGCGCGCGGCGCTGTAGGCTGGTACCACTTTGCGACGCGCCCTTGCGCGTCGTTTTCATGCGTGAATTCGCTCGGTCCCCTCTGCGGCGTTTCCTTCGACCCTGCGATCACGGTTCCTGCGCCTTTGCATCCGCCAGACCCACAACGCGGCCGCGCAGATCGCAATTTCCGCCGCAAACGTCCAGTGCAGTATGAAATTGAGGTACCAGGGCTCAAAGCGCGCCGGCACCTCGACGAGGTTGAAGCGGGTCCCCGAAAGGGGATGGAGCCAGCGGATGTCTGCGGCGATCGAATCGAGAAGAAGGTGCATCATCACGTTGGCGAGCGCGACCCAAACGAGAAACATAGAGTGCCGCTTCCCGGCAAGGATCAGCGCCGCGGCCGTGAGCGCCGCAATCCCCAGCCAGAAAATCGGCAAATGGGTCCAGTAGTCGTGATGTGGCGTACGCCGGCCGTCTACGAGGTAAAAATAAATCAGATCCAAATCCGGAAGCACGGAGAAGATCAGCCCGACCGCGAGCGCGCGGGATCGGATGTTTTCATTCTTTCGAGCGATGCAATGGGTGAGAATGTAACCGGCGGGAAGATGGGCAATGAACATCGAGGGGGATCCTGGGCGGCAGCGTGCCGGGTGCAGACCATCAGGGCATCCCGGCATTTTCATGGCAACCGCCGGTTATGGTTATGAGGAATTTCTACCCTAAAGGGCGCTGCAGAGAAGCCTGCTTTTCCCCTCCCGAATCCGCGCTATAGTCACTGGGGCCGGCCCAAGGACATGTCGCATGACACTCACCCTCTACCTTCATCCGCTTGCTTCCTTCTGTCACAAGGTGCTGATCGCGCTGTACGAAGCCGGCACGCCGTTCACCCCGCAGGTCGTGGATCTCGGAGACCCGGCGGAGCATGCTCGCTATCTGGAGGTCTGGCCCGTCGGCAAGATTCCCGTGCTGCACGACGCTGCACGCGACAGGACGGTGCCGGAAACCTCAGTGATCATCGAATATCTCGACCAGCATTACCCCGGTGAGCAGCCGCTGATACCGCAAGACGACGCCCTGGCGCTCGAGGCGCGGCTCTGGGACCGCTTCTTCGACCTCTACGTCCAGGTCCCGATGCAGAAGATCGTGACCGATACGCTGCGCGCCTCCGGCGAGAACGACCGGCGCGGCGTCGCCGATGCGCAAGCGGCGCTGGCGAACGCGTATGACCTTGCCGAACGCCACTTCGACGACCGGCGCTTTGCGGTCGGGGAAAGCTTCTCGATCGCCGACTGCGCCGCCGCGCCCGCCCTCTTCTACGCCGGTATCGTGGCCCCGTTCGACGGCACCCATCCGAACCTCGGCGCCTATTTCGAGCGCCTGCTGGAGCGCCCCTCCTTCCAGCGCACCTTGGCCGAGGCGCGGCCTTACTTCCCGCTGTTTCCCTATAAGGACGCGATACCGACAAGATTCCTCTAACATCCTATAGGCGACCAACAACACAAGGAGCGAGACAATGGAATATCGTCGGCTCGGCCGCTCCGGGCTCAAGATCTCGACCATCACCATGGGTACGATGACGATCGGCGGTGGCGGAAAGTTCTCCCAGGTCGGCGATGTCGGTGTCGCGGATGCCCGCCGCTATGTCGACCTCTGCCTGGATGCGGGCGTCAATCTGATCGATACGGCGGACATCTATTCGACCGGCACCTGCGAGGAGATCATCGGCGAAGTTCTCGGAGGAAAGCGCAAGGACGGCGTGCTCATCGCCACCAAGGCGCGCTTCTCGATGGGCCCCGGCCCCAATGACGGAGGCCTGTCGCGCCATCACCTGGTCCACGCCTGCGAGGCGAGCCTGAAGCGTTTGAAGACCGACGTAATCGACCTTTACCAGGTTCATGAATGGGACGGTCAGACGCCGCTCGAGGAAACCATGGAAGCGCTCGATACGCTCGTGCGCCAGGGCAAGGTGCGCTACATCGGCTGCTCCAACTATTCCGGCTGGCACATCATGAAGGCACTCGGCATCAGTGCGCTCGAACACCGCCAGCGCTTCGTCAGCCAACAGATTCATTACACGCTCGAAGCGCGCGAGGCCGAGTACGAACTGGTCCCGATCTCCATCGATCAGGGTCTCGGCATCCTCGTCTGGAGCCCGCTGGCGGGCGGCCTTCTGTCAGGCAAGCACAGGCGCGGACACTCGCCGGAAGGCACCCGCCAGCTTGCCGGCTGGAACGAGCCGCCGATCCGCGACGAGGAACGGCTGTGGAAGATCGTCGACATGCTGGTGGCGATCGCCGCCGAGCGCAACGTGTCCCCGGCGCAGGTCGCGCTCGCCTGGCTTATCGGCCGAGATGCCGTCACCTCGGTGATCATCGGCGGGCGCACCGAGGAGCAGTTCCGCGACAATCTCGCCGCTGCCGGCCTGAAGCTCACCGACGAGGAACGCGAGCTCCTCGACGCCGTCAGCCTGCCGCCGGTCATCTATCCCTATTGGCATCAGCTCTGGACCGCCAAGGACCGCCTCGGCAAAGCCGATCTGTCGCTGCTCGGGCCGCATATTTGAGCGACGACAGCTCTTTATGAACCCGCGGCCGCCCCTCATCCGCCTGCCGGCACCTTCTCCCCGCTATTGGGGCGAAGGAGACTCGCGGTAGCCGCTCGATATCTCTCCGCAACCGTTCATTGGAACTGAGTGCATGCCGCTTGTCCCTTCTCCCCGATTTGCGGGGAGAAGGTGCCGGCAGGCGGATGAGGGGCGAAAATCGTCAGCCTGCCGCGACTTCCACTCAGGCCGCCTGCGCGACCTCGCCGCGAATGAGATCGGCCAGCCGGCGGATGCCCTCGTCGATCATCCTGTCGTTGGCGCAGGAGAAGCTGAGCCGCAGGGTGTTTTCGCCGGACCCGTCGGCGAAAAAGGCGCGGCCGGGGACGAACGCCACCTTGGCCGTCTGGATCGACTTGGCCAGCAGCTCAGCGCCGTCGCTCCCCTTCCTCAGCGTGACCCAGATGAACATGCCGCCTTCGGGCTTCGTCCAGGTGACGCCGGCGGGCATGTATTTTTCGAGCGCCGACAGCATCGCGTCACGCCGCTGCCTGTAGGCCTTGTGGATTTTCGCCACCTGCGCCTCGAAGCCCCGCCCGGCGACGGTCGCGATCGCCATCTGGTTGATGGTGGAGGAGTGAAGGTCGGCGGCCTGCTTCATCAGCACCAGCTTGCGGATCACCGGTTCGGCGGCGCAGATCCAGCCGACGCGAAGGCCAGGCGCCAGCGTCTTCGAGAAGCTGCCGCAATAGATCGTGCGGGTGCTGCTTATGTCGCCTTTGCGGGCGATCTCAAGCGCAAGGATCGGCGGGATCGCCTCGCCGTCATAACGCAGCGACTGGTAGGCCGCATCCTCGATGATGGCGATGTCGAGCTCCTCGGCAAGTGCAAGGACGTGCTCGCGCCCGGCACGACCCACCGTCTCGCCGGTGGGGTTGGAAAAGTCGGCCGAGAGATAGGCGAACTTGACGCGCCCGCCCGCTTCCGCTGCAGCCTGGGCATAGGCTGCCGGCGTCCGGTTGCCGGCGGGGTTCAGCTGATCGTAATTGGGTTCATAGGCGTTGAAGGCCTGTAGCGCACCTAGATAGGTCGGCCAAGTGACGAGCGCCGTGTCTTTCGGCGACAGAAACAGCTTGCCGAGATAGTCGAGCCCCTGCTGCGACCCGGAGGTGATGAAGATGTTGTCGACGCTCGCCGGAATGCCAAGTGCCGCCATCTGCCCGGCGAGCCACTCGCGAAGCGGCCGATAGCCCTCGCTCACCGAATATTGCAGCGCGGCACCGACCGACGGCCCATCGAAAATCTCGACGTAAGCCTCCCTGAACGCATCATTCGGGAAAAGCTCAGGATCGGGAATTCCGCCCGCAAACGAAATGATGTCGGGACGATCAAGGAGCTTCAGCAATTCGCGGATTTCCGAAGCCTTCATCCGGCTCGAGCGCGTGGCGAAAGTGCTTTCCCAATCCAGCATGGAGGTCCTCCCGGTTGCACCCGAGGGACATGAACACAGCGCAATATTTAAGTCAATATTCCTGACCTATTTTGCCTCAGCTGTCGCCTGCGCCGTTACGGCAATCGTGCAGTTACAGACATTCCGATACGCTCGTTGGAAATGGGAGGCGTTGGGAAGGGCTGCATACGGGATCGAGCATACGGGATCGTGACGCCGTGGCCGTCGACACCGTCAGGCAACGATCGGCTAGCCGCTTCGGCTCGAGACGCCAAGGGTCGGACCGGATAAGTCCGGTCGGCAGGAGGCGGCGAACGCCTCCTGATACTCAGGCCTCACCCTCGTCGAAATAGCTGCAGATCAGAAGAAAAGAGATCCCAGCCAAGATAAACAAATCGAAAAGAGCGAAGTGCTGTATGATCGTGGACATAGTGCTCCTCCTACCCACAAGGGTATCAGAACACAATTTCTGAATTTTTGGAAGAAAATTCTCCGGATGACTTCCGAAGGAGAACTCTATTCTTTAATTTTTATGCAGCGCAACATTTATACTGCGCCGCAAAAGCGAACCGGAAGAGGCGTTTGTTTGAATCCGCCCTCTTGAATACCTATGCCGGCTGGACCGACCTCACGCTGCCGCTGCTGTCCACGATGCAGGTAAACTTGCGACCGGCGGCATCGAGGTCGACGCTGTAGCTCGTCGCATCGAGTTGTCGAGAACTCATCGGCAGGACCTTGGCGCCGCCGGCCTGGGCGACCACGGCATTGGCGCACAAAAGCTGCAGGTCGGCGGGGGCTGTCTGAAGGCTCGTGCGGGCCATTTCCTGAGGTTCCGGGGTCGATTGGCATGCGGCAAGAAGAAAGACCGCAGCCATCACGGACGCTTGAATTGGACGGCTTCCCAATTTACTCGTCGACAAATCCACATCCTCCGGTCTTGGCATATAGCCCGTATCTTCGCGCTCTCGCCCATGCGGCCGCGTTTCGGCCGGTTACACGCCCTTATAGAGAGCAGCCCCCTGCATCAGCACGATGACCTTCGCGCCCACGCTGACGCGCGAATGCAGGTCGATAATGTCTTCATTGTTCATTCTTATGCACCCGGAGGAAACGTCCAGCCCGATCGTCCAGGGCTCCACCGTACCATGGATGCGGTAGATCGTATCGTTATCACCTTCGTAAAGGTAGAGCGCGCGAGCGCCTAGCGGATTGTCGGGCCCGCCCGGCATGCCGCCTGCCCATTTTGCCGCGTTCGGATCGCGCGCGACCATCTCGGCCGGCGGCGTCCAGGTCGGCCATTCGGCCGTGCGCCCTACCCGAACGATGCCCGCCCAGCCGAAACCTTCGCGGCCTACACCGATGCCGTAGCGGATCGCCTGACCGCCGGGCTGCACGAGATAGAGGAAATGCTGGTTGCCATCGATGATGATCGTGCCCGGAACTTCTGCCGTGCGGAACGGCACCATCTGCCGGCGAAAGGCCTCGGGAACCTGATTGTTTCGCGCAAAGTACTGTCGGGCTTTCCTCTTGTCGTAGTTCACCCATTTCTTCGTCTTGGAATCGTAGATCTGCGTTTGGGCAAGCGCTGCAAGCGGAACGAGGCAAAGGCCGAGGAGAAGCAGCGCCTTGCCCAATTTACGCCGGCCTGCCTGTCTTTTCGAGAGCGTCTGGATCATCGTCATTTCGCCCATCCGTCGATCCGTTCCGCGTGGCTATCAACCCATTTCCTGGCGTAGTCCGCAGGCGCCTGCCGCTCGACTTCGAGCGCATAGCTCATCGCCGTCACTTCATCCGGCGAGAAGTCTACCTTCTGAAGGAACTGCGCGACTTCCGGATGCTTCTTTGCGAAGGCCGTCGCATAGCCGATCTGAAATTGTCCGGCGTCCCACGCCGTGGCGGCGCTCGATTTGCTGACCCATAGCGGGTCGTTCGGCGGCGCGATCTTCCATTTCGCCGGGTCGTGAGGCGGCTCCTCGAGCCGGGAGATCTGGTGCAGCTTGAAAACATGGTGCGGAGCATAGCAGTAGAAGACCATGGGGCGCGCGGTCGCGATCGCCGCGTCGACCGCCGCCATCGCCACTTCCTCCTTGGCCTCGACGAGCGTCAGGTTCGCCGCATACCCGTAGCCCGCCGCCCGCGCCCGTTCGATGCCCGTCGAAAGCCATTCGGCGGCGCCGATCCACATTTCGCCGCGCCCGTCGCCGTCGGTATCCAGTATCTTGGTCTTGGCCGGATCGCCGAGATCCGCGACCGATTTGATCGTCGCAGCCGCTTCCGGCGTGGCGCAAAGCCCCTGCCATGCAGGCACCGCACGCTCGCTGAGCGTCACGACGCCTTTTTCGGTCACGAATTTGCGGACGAGTTCGTCGAAATTCGGCCGCCAAACCTCCGGCTGGATATCGACCTCGCCCTTTTCGAGGCCGATGAAGGCGGTCAGCGTCCCGAGTTCGCGCACCTCCGCCTCGAGGCTGAACTTCTTGGCGATGCCGAGCTTGAGAATGTTCGCGGCTGCCTGTCCGGATGGCCAGGGCGGCATCGCGATCACCAGATCCGCCGCCGCTGCCGGCGCAGCCACGGCCAACGCCAGCGCCGCCGCGCAAAGGAACTCCCGGCCTCTCCTCACAGTGCCCCCCGAAAAGATTTATCTGAACGTCGTTCCTATGCGAATGCCTGCTGAGCTTTATCTTCCTTGGGGGCACAATGCACGGCTTGCCGAGTCCCGTCAACTTCCGGTTACACCGCCTGCATTTCGCCGCTTAACCTATGCGAGCCGGTGCTCACCGTCCGGGACGGCGCGTGACCCACCGAAGTCCCGCCGCCACCGCAATTCCAAGCAGAGGCCATACCGCCCACAATCTCCCCTCCCAGGAAAGGAGATTGACCGCAAGGACCGCAAATCCGGCTGCCCCGAGCAGGGCCAGTCCGCGGTCGAGCCGCGTGGACGTCCATAGGCCACCGAGCATCGCGATCAAGGCCAGCGCAAACAGGGGCCATCTGGCCCAGAACGTTCCCTCCCACGACGCGAGATTTATGGCAACGACCGCCGCTGCGGCTACGGCGAGAACGCCGAAAAGGCGACGGCCTGCCGCTGCGCGTCCTACGATCGTCGCTCGCCGTGCCCCGGTCTCGGCGGCCGGGGTCCCGCGGTCCGAATGTGCACCCGGTCTCCCCCAGTCGCGGCCCCGTTTTTGCGACACCGCGCCCTCGGCCGTTCCGATCTGCACCACATAACTCGGAATGCCCCCGTCGATGTTCTTGACCGTCAGCGCGCCAAGGAATTCGAAGCCGACGGCCAGCTTGTTGCGAACCTGATCATACACGGTGCTCGAAATCACGATGCCGCCGGCCGGCGCCGAGGCTTGCAGGCGGGCCGCGATATTGACGCCGTCGCCGTAAAGGTCGTCGCCGTCAGCGATCACATCGCCCAGATTGAGGCCGATGCGATAATCCATCCGCGCCTCGCCTTGCCGCTCGGCATTCAGTCCGGCCAACTCGTTCTGAACGTCTATCGCCGCCCTCACCGCCTCCACCACGCTCGGAAACTCCGCGATCACCCCGTCGCCCCACGTATTGACCACCCGTCCTTCATGCGCCTCGATCAGGCGCGCCATGGCATCCCGGCTGCGCTTGAGAGCCTGAAGCGTTCCCTCCTCGTCTTTCCCCATCAGGCGCGAATAATCCTGCACGTCGGCGCAGAAAATGGTGGTCAGCTTACGGCGTGTTGGTGACATCGGATTTCGCCCTCGCTCGGAGGCTGGCCGAAGGCCCGCGCCTCGCAGGATAGCGACGCCGTCGCGATTCTCAATGCCGGACGCATCTGCGGCGCGTCACTGCGTGCTTAGAGCACTCCAGGAAAGTGTGTGACGGCTTTGCGTACGGGAGCACCGGCAGCTTGCTGCAAGGAACTGATCGGTCCCTCGGTGGTTTGGAGCCGTGTATCGCATGAAGCGACGAAACTGGAGGTTACAGATGTTGAGAAAAATGTTGGTTGCAGCCGCGATATCCGCCGCTTGCGTGTCCCCAGCCTTTGCTCAGGCCGATATGGTTTGCGACCAGGCAGGCATGACGAAGCTCGAGACTGACGTGGGCCAGATCACCGACACGGGTCGGAAGGAGATGGCGCAGAAGGAACTCGCCATGGCCAAGGAGGCACTGGCGGCGAACGATCAGGAAAAGTGCAAGTCCCATATGGCGAATGCCATGAAGGGTAAGGATCCGATGTAAGCCGCTGCATATGAAGAAGCCGGAGCGTGGGCTCCGGCTTCCCTTTTGTTCATTGCAGGCAGATCTTAGTTTTTCGCCTTATCGACCAGCTTGTTTTTGCCGATCCAAGGCATCATCGCGCGCAGCTTCGCGCCGACTTCCTCGATCTGGTGAGAGTCGTTGACGCGACGGATACCCTTGAAGCGGGCGGCACCGGAGCGGTATTCCTGCATCCATTCCGAGGTGAACTTGCCGGTCTGGATGTCCTTGAGGACCCGCTTCATCTCGGCCTTGGTCTCTTCGGTGATGATGCGCGGTCCGGTGACGTATTCGCCCCACTCGGCCGTGTTCGAGATCGAGTAGTTCATGTTGGCGATGCCGCCTTCATAGATCAGGTCGACGATCAGCTTCACCTCGTGCAAGCACTCGAAATAGGCCATCTCCGGCGCATAACCAGCCTCGACCAGCGTCTCGAAACCGGCGCGGATGAGTTCGACCAGGCCGCCGCAGAGAACGACCTGTTCGCCGAAGAGATCGGTTTCGCACTCTTCCTTGAAGTTGGTCTCGATGATGCCCGAGCGGCCGCCGCCGACGCCGCAGGCGTAGGAGAGAGCGAGATCGAGGGCATTACCGGAAGCGTCCTGATGAACGGCGACCAGGCAGGGGACGCCGCCGCCCTTCTGGTATTCGCCGCGGACCGTATGACCCGGGCCCTTCGGCGCGATCATTACGACGTCGACCGAGGCCTTCGGCTCGATGAGGCCGAAGTGGACGTTCAGGCCGTGCGCAAAGGCGATTGCCGCGCCGTCGCGGATGTTTCCGGCGATCTCGGCCTTGTAGATGTCGGCCTGCAGCTCGTCCGGCGTCGCCATCATCATCAGGTCGGCCCAGGCGGCAGCTTCGGCAACCGTCATGACCTTGAAGCCGTCCGCTTCGGCCTTCTTTGCCGTGGCGGAACCCGACTTAAGCGCAATGGCGACGTTCTGCGCACCGGAATCCTTGAGGTTCAGCGCATGGGCGCGGCCCTGGCTGCCGTAGCCGATGATGGCGACCTTCTTCGACTTGATGAGGTTGAGATCGGCATCACGATCGTAATAGACGCGCATCGAATTTTCCTTCCCTTTGCTTGTCCGTTTCGCTTTGGCAGCCGCAGATACGGCCGCCCTACCTTTTCGCGCCGTAGAGCGTGAGAAAGGCGTCGACCGCCCGCTCCGCCCTGCGGCTGAAATCCTTCTTCAGGCTACCCGGCTCCTCGCCGAGAAGCATGCGCAAATGCCAGTCGGAGACGACGAGCCCGTAAAGAGCGCCATAGGCTTCGTCAGCGTTGTCGAAAGCCAGGAGACCGGCCTTGCGGCCCGCTTCGAGCAGCGCTCCCGCCCTGCGTCCGATCTGCCGGCGGCCGCGTTCCTGCAGCATGTGGCCGAGCTTCGAGCCTTCCCGGCTCGCCTGTCCGATCGCCAGCCGGTTGAGCGCCAGCGACACGTCGCCCGCCAGCACGTCGAGAAGGTCCTTGGCGAAAGCGACGAGATGCACCCTCAAGCTGCCCCCGTCCAGCTTTGCGGCGGAGACGTCGAGCGTGCGAACCTTGCTCGCCTGAAAGGCGATCATGGCCGAAAGGAGCCCTTCACGATCGCCGAACCACTTGTAGAGGCTCTCCTTGGAGCAGTTCGCTGCGCGCGCCACTCCCGCCGTCGTCAGCGCCTTTTCGCCCCCGTCGACAAGCAGGCGCAAAGCCTGTTCGAGCACCGCTCCCTGGCGCTCGGTCAGGCCGTTTGCGGCACCTGCCTCTCTTATCGCTCCGACGCTTTGCACTCGCTTCGCCCTATCAGTACCGTACGGTACGGTTCGTGAGGTTTCTAATTGTCCGATCCGGCGACGTCAAGCGGTTTTGGATATCCGGTTCGTTTCAAGGCAGCCCCGGACAAAAATGGGAGCAACCCACTGGCGGGACTCCGATTTCCGTGCCTGCGTCGCCCCCGCGCCCGCTTTACCGGTGCGCGCCTCTCTACATTACGAAAATATAATGATTTCAAAGCTTTTCGCTGATCGGGTTGATCTTTATGTTGAATGAAGATGCCTGGGATAGAGAAAAACGATGAGCAAGACAGCCAAGACGACGGACGAAGCGTCGCGTTCGACACCGTCGAACGTCACCGTCATCCCGGCTCCGGTGATGCCGCCACGCAAAAAGCGCCGTTCGCGCCGTCGCTGGATCTTTGCGCTCCTGGTGCTCGCTATCGTCGGCACGGGCTACTATGCCTGGAGCCGCCAGGGCGCGCAGCCGGCCACCACCATGATCACTCAGGCGGTCACGCGCGGCGACATCGAAGAGAGCGTGACTGCCGTCGGCACGCTGGAGGCGGTCAAATCGGTCGATGCCGGCGCACAGGTCTCCGGCCAGTTGAAGTCGCTGCATGTCGGGATCGGCGACAAGGTCGAACAGAATCAGCTCATCGCCGAGATAGACCCCGCCTCCATCGAGAACAGGATCGAGATCGACGAGGCGGAACTGGCCAATCTTGAAGCGCAGCTCGTCTCGAAGAAGGCCCAGCTCGTATTGAAGCAGGCCAACATCGAGCGTCAACGCAATCTCGTCGCCACGAAAAGCATTTCGCAGTCGACGCTCGACCAGGCCGTCGCCGATCATGCGGCCGCTGGAGCGGACGTGCAGGCGATCGAGGCGCAGATCCGCAAGCAGAAGGCCACCCTTGCCGGGGACCGGGTCGATCTCGGCTATACCAAGATCTATGCTCCGATGGCCGGCACGATCGTCGACGATCCCGCCAAGGAGGGACAGACCCTCAACGCCAACCAGACGACGCCGACGATCGTCACCATCGCCGATCTTTCCACGATGACGGTCAAGGCGCAGGTCTCCGAAGCCGATGTCGGCAAGCTGAAGCTCGGCATGGATGCGTATTTCACCCTGCTCGGCCAGCCCGGAAAGCGCTTCGCCGGCAAGTTGCGTCAGATCGAGCCGATGCCCGATACCGAGAACAACGTCGTCCTCTACTATGCCCTGTTCGATGTCCCCAATCCCACGGGCGAATTGATGATGTCGATGAGCGCGCAGGTCTTCTTTGTCCAGGCGGCGGCCAAGAATGTGCTGGTCGTCCCGAGCACGGCACTCCGCACCATGGAGGCGGCGGCCTCCGACGGGCCCGCAAGAGCGGAAGTGACCGTCGTCGCGCCGTCCGGTGCGAGGCAGACGCGCACCGTCGAGGTCGGTGTCCGCAACCGGGTGAGTGCAGAAATCCTCCGCGGGCTGGAGGAAGGTGAGAAAGTGGTCGTCGACGCTGCCTCCGCCACGAACGGCAACCGCGGTCCCAATACCAACCGGCGCGGCATGCGCATGCCGCCGATGTTCTGAGCACGCCGATGGCCCCGCTCATTTCACTCCGGGATGTCAGCAAGACCTATTTCAACGGCGACATCGCCGTCGAGGTTTTGCACCATATCTCCCTCGATATCGAGGCCGGCGAGTTCGTCGCGATCATCGGCCAGTCCGGTTCCGGCAAGTCGACGCTGATGAACATTCTCGGCTGCCTCGACCAGCCGACCTCGGGCAACTACTTCATCGAAGGCGAAAGCGTCTCCGGCTTCGACGGCGACGCCCTCGCGGCGTTGCGCCGCCGCACCTTCGGCTTCATCTTCCAGTCCTACAATCTGATCCCGACCGCAAGCGCCCGGGAGAATGTCGAGGTACCCGCCGTCTATGCCGGCGTTTCCGCCCGCGACCGGCACGATCGTGCCGAGGCGCTCCTGCAGTCGCTCAAGCTCGGCGAACGGCTCGATCATCGTCCGAACCAGCTTTCCGGTGGCCAGCAGCAGCGCGTCTCGATCGCCCGCGCCCTGATGAATGGAGGCCGCGTCATCCTTGCCGACGAGCCGACCGGCGCGCTCGACAGCCAGAGCGGCGAAGAGGTGATGCGCCTCCTTCGCGATATGAACGAAAACGGCCACACCGTCATCGTCATCACCCATTCGCGCGAGGTCGCCGCACAGGCCGACCGGCTGATCGAGATCAGCGATGGGCGGATCGTTGCCGACCGCTCCAAGAAGGGACGCAGCAATCCCGACGCAGCCGTGGGTCTCGCCCAAAGCACGCGTGAGGGCTTCGCGGCGATCGCGGACGTCTCGGAAGCGGTGAAGATGGCACTGCGGGCGCTGCGGGCAAACCTCTTCCGTACGATCCTGACGCTTCTCGGCATCGTCATCGGCGTCGGCTCGGTTGTCGCCATGCTCGCCATCGGCACCGGCGCGCAGAATTCGGTACTAGACCGCATCTCGTCGATGGGGTCGGATCTTCTCGTCGTCCGCCCCAGCATGGCGAATTTCCGGGGCAGCGCCGGCGGGACGAATGTTACCCTCGTGCCGGCAGATGCGGATGCGATCACGGAGCTTGCGAATGTCGCATTCGCCGTCCCGGAAATGACGAGCACCGTGACGCTTCGGCGCGGCAACATCGACTATCAGACGACCGCTAACGGAACGGTGCCGCAGTTCACGGAAGCGAAGTCCTGGAAGATCGGCCGCGGCGAGTTCATCAACCGGAACGACATGGAAACATACGCACCGGTCGCCGTGCTCGGCGAGACCGTCGTCAAGACGCTCTTCCCGGAGGGCTCCGACCCGATCGGTCAATATGTGCTCGTGAACAAGATCCCCTTCCAGGTGATCGGCGTGATGAGCGGGATGGGCGCCAGCGCCGGCGGCAACGATCAGGACGACGTGGTCCTCGTGCCGCTCACGACCGGCAGCATGCGCCTCTTCGGTCAGCGCAACATCCGCACGATCACCGTCAAGGTGCAGGATGCCGCGGCAATAGACGTGACCCAGGAGAGAATTCAGGCACTGCTCAACGAGCGCCACAGGAAGGACGATACCCAGATCACCAACATGTCCTCCGTGCGCGAGGCATTCACCGAGACTTCGAACACCATGAAGTTCTTCCTGGGATCGGTCGCAGCGATTTCGCTGCTCGTCGGCGGCATCGGCGTGATGAACATCATGCTCGTCAGCGTCAGCGAACGCACACGCGAGATCGGCGTGAGAATGGCGACCGGAGCGCGCGAGCGGGACATACTCGTGCAGTTCATCGTCGAGGCACTGGTCGTTTCCGCGATCGGCGGGGCGATCGGCATCGTGGCGGGTCTATCGACCGGTTACGCCGCTAAAGCCTTCGGCATGCCCGTCAGCTTCACGCCCGGCCCCGTCGCGCTTGCCTTCGCTTGTGCGTTTCTCACCGGCCTGCTCTTCGGCTATCTGCCGGCCAGAAATGCATCGCGCCTCCAGCCGGCGGTGGCCCTCGGCGCGGATTAGATCAATTCCACGCAATACGGGTTTTCCCGCCCTGCAAAAGCGCCCATTCAGTCGAAGTCAGATATTTTGCGCGCCTGCGATCAATTCCCAGCGCTTACCGTTCGACTGGGACTGTCGGGCGAAGTAATTATAAGGAGTGCGTGACCAATCTCTGACCGAGTTGGTCCTGTTGTCGAGCACAAGGTCGCCTTCGCTCGTGCGGACGGTGAGAACCGTGTGGCCCTCCCCGCGATAACGCGCAACCGTGAGTAGCAGAGCCGAGGCCGGCCACCCCCGTTTCAGAAGTTCCCGCTTCTTCAGAATTGCAAAGTCCTCGCAGTCTCCGTAAGCGGTCGGCACGCGCCAGTCATCGTCCTTGCCGACATTTGCGCGGTCGCTGCGTTCGCGGATGCTTGCATTGACGGTGCTGTTGATCTGTTTGAGCTCGCTGATCTTTTCCGGGGCGAGAACGACGGCCTTCTTGCCGCCGCCAGTGTTGCAGAGCCGCGGCTCGCGGGCGCAGAAGGATGCGAAGGCCGGCGGCGCGAAGGCCTTGCCGGCGGTCCTCATGGTTGTACCGGCATCGGCAGCCCCAGGGGCCGCGATCAGCAACAAAAAGACTGTCTGCGCAATGAAGCGTTTCACGAGGCGTTCTCCAACGGCGGGCATAAGTCCCCCGGTTCGCCGTAGAGACTAGCTAAGATAGATTAAGCCATGGTTGATAACCCGAAATGAGGCAGTGATATGGCCATCTACTAACAATTCGTAAGTTGACCACAGGTAATTTTAATTCAATTCTAAAAAGTATTTTTAAAGTTAATGTTTTTAGGAGTATAGAAATGAAAAGAATTAATAGATCGATATTTCGGACATTTTTCATACTATCCACGGCCACGATAGGAGCCGTAATCGTTACGACGGATGCGGATGCAGTACAGCGCCAGCGCATGACTGCCCGTCAGTGCAGTCCGCTTTCGGAAGACAACTTCGCGGCATGTTGCGTTGCAATAAACCGGTCGAAGATTCTCACCCCCGCGCAGATTAAGATGTGTCCGCCCCTGACGACGGCGACCATTGGTGCGGGCACCGGACGCCACGATCGCAGTGACTCCACTGCAAGCGGTCCGACGAGAGGCGGCGGCAAGAGCGGTGGCAACAAGGGCGGCGGCGCTGGTGGCGGCGGTGGCGGCGGTGGCGGCGGCGGCGGCGACAACGGCGGCGGTGGTGGTCAGGATCCCGGCAAGGGTGACCAGGATAATGGCAAAGGTGATCAGGACGGCGGTAAGGGCGGCCAGGATAACGGGAAGGGCGGCCAGGACGGCGGCAAGGGCGGCCAGGACAACGGGAAGGGCGGCCAGGACGGCGACAAGGGCAACCAGGACAACGGGAAGGGCAACCAGGACGGCGGCAAGGGCAACCAGGACAACGGCAAGGGTAACCAGGACGGCGGCAAGGGTAACCAGGACGGCGGCAAGGGTAACCAGGACGGCGGCAAGGGTAACCAGGACGGCGGCAAGGGTAGCCAGGACAACAATAAGGGCGATCAGGACGGCCAAGGCAAAGGCGGGAAGGACAAGGGCGACAAGTAAGCAGCCGCGGCCATGGACGCGGTGACGGAAGTCCCTGGCATCAGCGAGAACAGCGATCGCGACTGTCGACGGCTTACGGCCGGACTGGGAAAGTGACAAGCCGGGGCGCTTGTCCAGCAACGTCGACGGTAACCCTTGAAGGGCGGCTCCCGCAGGTGCCGCCCTTCCCTTTTGGCAGCGGTGTCGTCAGAGCGGGATCAGGAAGAGTGTGCAAAACTGAAATGACTTGACCCGTGCAGCGACGACAACCTTTCACTAACCCCTGGTCCCGATAATGCCGCCGCAATCGAGGACCGAATCCCATGACCAAGGCAAATTCCAAAAGACGAAAGCGCAGCACGGCCCGCAAGAGCAGCCGGAGCGGTATGGGCCGCTGGTATCTGGCGGCAGCAGTCATCGTCGGCGGGATTGTGGCCTACGAGCACCGGGGGGAGTTAGGACATCTCCCCGGGGCATCGAAGGTGACGGCACTGCTTTCGCACGCCGAGAAACCGTCCGAGAAAAAAGCGCAGGCGAAGATGCCGGCCGAGAAGAAACCGCCCAAAAAGGTAGAACTGGCGACCATTCCGATCCCTTCCCGTCCGAAGGATCAGACCGGGTCGATAGCGCCGAAGACCGCATTGATCCCGCCTGCACCCGTGGAACTACCGGTTAGGCAGTCTCTCGAACAGACGAACCTGCGGCCGGCCGAGAGCGGCACCTTCTATTTCTGCGGCATCCGCCATGATAACTGCGTTCTCGACGGCGATACCTTCCTGTACCAGGGCCAGAGAATTCTCATCGCCGACATAGATGCGCCGGAAACGAAGCTCGCGAAATGCGACGAGGAACGGTCGCGCGGCTCTTATGCCAAGGCACGATTGCGAGAGTTGTTGAATTCCGGAAACTTCGCCCTCGTTGCATCCGAAGCCACCCCGGGCGACGAGCCCGGCAAGCGGCGGCTCGTCGTCAGGAACGGCAGATCCCTCGGAGACATCCTCATATCGGAAGGGCTCGCCAGAAAGCGAACCGGGCAGCCACAGTCGTGGTGTGGCCAGTCCACCGCGCGCGTTTCCGGTTGAACCGCATCGTCAACAGGACGCGGGAATGAAGTTCGCTACCCATAGCGGCGGTGATCTGACAGAACCGCATCGATGACCCGCCGCGATTTTTCGATTTCCCGTCGATCGGTGCCCGGAATCTCGGCGGCAACGATCAGCGCCTTCCACAAGGTCCATCCACGGCCACGCGCCCAGGTCTCTTCGTCGAGCGGATGGGCGTCCCGGAATGCGGCGCGGCTTGTTTCATCGAACATCGTCCAGGAGATCGACAGGTCGCAAGCCGGATCGCCGACGCCGGACGTGCCGAAATCGATCACGGCGCTCAACTGGCCGTTTTCGACCAGGAGGTTGCCGGAGGCGACATCGCCATGGAACCAGACGGGAGCATTGTTCCACGCGGAGCCAAGCGCCACCTCCCACACCACACGTGCGGTGGCAACGTCGATCCTGCCCTCGAGCGCTTCGAGTGCCCGGCGCGTTTCGGGGTCGTAGACGGCCAAAGGACCGCCTCGGAAGAAATTGTGTTGCCCGGGCGGCGGACCGCTCCGCGCGTCGATCCGTTGCAGCGCAGCCAGGAATTCACCGAGGGTCCTCGCAAAACTGCCGAGGTCGGCGATGGGCGCATGGGTCGCGGTCTCGCCCGGTAGCCATCGATAGACGGACCAATGCCACGGATAGCCCCTGCCCGGCCGCCCAATGGCCAAAGGCGCAGGAATACGCAACGGCAGGTACGGCGCAAGACGAGGCAGCCAATGCTGCTCCTTTTCCACTTGAAGCGCGTAATGGGCGGCACTCGGCAACCGCACGTTCATATCGTCGCCCAGGTGAAAGGTCCTGTTGTCCCACCCTCCGAACTTGACCGGTCTTATCGGCAGGTCCGCCCATTGCGGAAACTGCTCGGAAATCAACTGTTCGACGAGAGCTGTACTGATTTCGGGCGTTTCGGCGGAAGACATCGAATGTCCGCTTCCCTGATCACGGTGATTGGTAGACTGCCGGGAGGAGCCGGATCGCTTCGATGGCTCAATGAGACGGCGGAACGATCCGGCTGGACCGAATTAAGATCATGAAACGTGACGGTTTCCAAGTTCCGCCCGGAAATTGCGCTCAGGCATCGACCTGCAACAGCCCGAGAACCCGCGTTACGGCGGACGGGATAGGGCCGATGACGGGCACATCGAATAGCGGCTGCAGCTGCTCCGCCGCCTGTCCGAGCGGGCCGCCGCCGATGATGACTGCCTCCGCCCCATCCAGGTCGACGGAGGCGCGAACTGCGTGCCAGAGCGAGGTCCGCAAGCGCTCCTCGTCTCTGGATACGGCGAGCGGATCGCCTGGCGTGCAGCGGATGCCGGAGTAGAGATGGGAAAGCCCCAGATGCCGTGCCCGCTCTGCGATCGCATCCGCGAGGTCGGGCGTCGTGGTTGCAACGCCGAACCGTCGTCCATCCCGCGAAGCCTCCAGCATCGAAGCTTCGCAGATGCCCACGACGGGAATGCCGACACGCTCCCGGAGCAGGGCAAGGCCGGGATCGCCAAAGGCGCTGACGATGATCCCGAGGCAGCCCGGCTCGTGTCTGGTGCCGATTTCCACCACCTCGTCGGCGGCGGCTGCCAGTTCGTCCGGCTTCAGGATCATCCGGGGACTGCGCCTGGCCGTGGCGCTTGCCACGGCCAGGCGTCCATTCGCAGCCTTGTGCGCGATGGAGGCCATCATCTCGCTCGTCGCCTGCGAGCTGTTCGGGTTGATCAGCAGAAGATGGAAGTTCACGTTCTGAGCTCCGCGACGACTGGCCCCTGCTGCGCCGCCTTCGGCTGATCGGCCTCCGCCGGCAGCGAGAGATCCTCCATCGATCGGCCGTAGGTTTCCGGGCCAAGCTGGATGCAGAATGCGAAGACCGCATACATTCCCGCAGCAAGCCCGAAGACGCCGATCATTCCGTAGCTGTCGAACAGCATGCCGGAAATCGTCGGCACGAACGAGCCGGCCGCCGATCCCGTTGCCAGAATGAGGGCCACCCCGAAGGCGCGAATTCTCGTCGGGAACAGTTCCGGCGCATAGATCCAGATCGACGTGTTGAGCAGCAGGACGAAGAACTGGAAGATGGCTCCGAACAGGAGCACGAGATAGATATTGGTGCCGAGAGCGACGATCGACACCGCCGCAAGGCAGGCGAGCGCCGCACCCACGGTCAGCACCTTCTTGCGCGGCAGATAGTAGCCGAACATCGAAGCGGCGATCGCACCGAGGACGCTGCCGCTCTGGATGATCATGCTGTAGAGCAGGCTGCCGGAGAGCGTATAGCCCATCGACACGAAGATGACGGGCATCAGCGTCAAGACCGACAATTGCGCGCCATAGCTCATGAGAATGGCGATCGCTACCGGTATGGTCCGCCCGATGAAGGGTGCTCGGAAGAGTTCCCGCCAGTCGCTCTTCTCGGTGGCCTCGTCCGTCATATGATCTGTCGTCAGGTATTCCTGCACCACGAGATTGCGCGGTTTCAACGAGCCTGAGGCCAGGATGGACAGTACCTTGTTCGCCTCGTCGATCCTGTTCTTCGAGGCGAGGAACCGCGGCGTCTCCGGTACAAAGCGGCGATAGAAGACGACCAGAAGCGCCGGCAGCGCCAGTGACGCAAATAGCCAGCGCCAGCTGTTCTCTCCCGGGAAAAGCGTAAATATCAGCAGGCCGAATGCCGGCGCCAGGAAGTTGCCGAACCCGCCGGCGCCGACATTCACGAGACCCGCCGCCGTGCCGCGAAACTTCGGCGAGCAGAATTCCGAGAGCATCGTCACCGCCGTCGAGATTTCGCCGCCGACGCCGAAGCCGACGATCGCGCGGGCAAAACAAAGCATGGTGAAGTTCGGCGCCATCGCGCAGGCCGCCGAGCCGATGGTGAAGAGCAGGAGATTGACGGTCAGCATCACCCGCCGGCCGTAGCGGTCGCCGAGAATGCCCGACAGCAGTCGCCCGACCGCGGCGCTGCCGAAGGTGATCGTGTTGAGAAACCCGATGTCCGTGCCGGTAAGGCCCCAGTGCTCCTTGAGAATGGGGCCGGCGACGCCGATCGTGTTCTGTTCGAAGCTGTCGAACAGGCAACCGATCAGGACGAGGGCGAGAATCTGCTTGTGCGCGCCGGTAACGCCGATTTTGGTGAAAGCCGATTCCAGTTGTCGAATGACCGGCGAACTCCCGCCGGTCGGCACCATATTTTCCGCTGCCATTGTTGTTCCCCTTGTGGTTGAACGAGCGTGAAAACTTAGTTTCTCAATCATACATCAAGAAACTGCAGTTTCATAGCCCTGAATCCACAGGGGGCGACGGAGAGGAATTCCTGCCCTTCCGGCAGGCTTGGCCTCCACGAACATGGCGTTCCGGCCGGGGCCTATCGATGGCGAGCTTCGTGCGCCAAGCCGTTGCGATCCTTACTGCGCGGGCTCACAGCTCTTCCAGCGTGTCGTTCAGTGCCTCGATACCGCGCAGCCGGTTCCGGCCGGCAACGCCTGCGGTCTCGATGCAGCGTGTGGTCAGGAGATGGCAGAGCGCCATCACCGACACATGGTTGAAAAGCGGCCCCGGCGCCAGGGTCTGGCAACGGAAGTGCCAAGCCGCACCGCTCAGGAGAGGCACGCCTTCATCGGTGATGTAGAGCAACTTCGCCTTGGTTCTTTCCACCTGCGCCATGAGTTGCTCCATCAGAGCGACGCGGCGCCGCAGACCGAAGAGAACGACGACGTCGTCGGGCGCGATGCTGACCAGATGCTCGCCGAGCGTCTGCCCGCCTCCGGGAATGGCAGCGATGTTTTCGATCACCTGCGTGAGCTGCCATTGCAGATAGGTCGCAAAGGAATGGCTGGCGCGAAAGCCGATGACCCACACCTTGCGGGCCTCCAGGATGGCTGTGGCAGCCGCATCGATCTCAGCCTCGCCGATCGCGAGGAACGTGGCTTCGAGATTGGCGACGCCCTGGGCGACATGCGCTGCGACCGATTGCCGGCCGTCGGCATCGGTGGCGGTCGCCAGGAAAAGGCGCGACCCGGTCTGCTTGTCCGCGCGCGCGTGCCGCCGCGCTTCCTCGTAGTTTTCGTAGCCGAGGCGCTGAACGAAGCGCGACACGGTCGCTTTCGACACATGGGCCAAAGCCGCCAGCTCCTGCGCGGAATAGCTCGCTATCTCCCCCGGAAAATCACAGAGGAAATCGCCGAGCCGCCGCTCGGCCGGATGCAACTCGGGTAGAATTTCGCGGACGCGAGCGAGGAAGGATCGTTCTTTGGCGGCCATTGGCACTCCCATGAAACTGTCGTTTCACGGGACTGTCCGATTTTCGTCCGGCCTTGGCAATAGGTGGAAGATCCGCCCCGCGGTCACCTTTCTTCCGGAAGCGTATCCTTCTGCGTTATCAGCCGGGCGCTGTGCTGGCCGCTCAGATATGTCCATAGCCAGCTCCAGGCCACGGCAAAGCGGCTGCGCGTACCGATCAGGAAATAGATGTGGGCAATGCCCCAGATCCACCAGGCAAGCGACCCCTTGAGCTTGATCCGGCCGAAATCGATGATCGCCGCGCGCCTGCCGATGGTGGCCAGGCTTCCCTGGTGCCGGTAGCGGAACGACCCCGGCGCCGGAGAGCCCGTGAAGCGGCCACGGATCACCTGGGCGACGTAGGCCCCCTGCTGCTTGGCCGCGGGCGCGATGCCGGGCACCGGCTTGCCGTCCTCCTGGATGACGGATGCCGTATCGCCGATGACGAAGATGTCCGGATGGCCCGGCGCGGTCAGATCGGGCCCGACCTTAACGCGGCCGGCGCGGTCCGCGTCTGCGCCGATCCATTTGGCGGCGGGCGAGGCCTGGACCCCGGCCGCCCAGACGAGCGTCCGGCTCGCGACGAAGCTCTCGCCTATCGTGACCCCCTCCTCGGTACAGTCGGTCACCGGCGTGCCCGTCAGCACCTCGACGCCAAGCTTCTCCAGTTCGCGGGAAGCATAGGCGGAAAGCTCCTCGCTGAAGGCGGGAAGAATGCGCGGGCCGGCTTCGACGAGCACCACGCGGGCCAGACGCGTATCGATCCGGCGGAACTCGCCGGGCAGCGTTCTATGGGCCATTTCGGCAATGATGCCCGCAAGCTCGACCCCGGTCGGTCCTGCGCCGATGATCGTGAAGGTCAGCAGTGCGTCGCGCCTGGCGGGGTCCTCCTCCATCTCCGCCTGCTCGAAGGCGATGAGCACGCGGCGGCGAATGGTCGTCGCATCCTCCAGGGTCTTGAGTCCCGGCGCGACCGCCGCCCATTCGTCATGGCCGAAATAGGCGTGCGTTGCGCCGGTCGCCAGGACCAACGTGTCGTAGGGGATCGATTGCCCATGCACGAGCGTCACTTCCTTCGCAGTCGTATCGACGCCCGCTACCTCGCCGAGCAGCGTCGTCACCTCCTGTCGGTCGCGGTAGAGCCGGCGGATCGGCCATGCGATCTCGGAGGTTGCGAGCACCGTGGTCGCCACCTGGTAAAGCAGCGGCTGGAAAAGGTGATGATTGCGCCGGTCGATCAGCGTGACCCTGACCGGCGCACCCTTGAGGTCGTTGACGAGTTGCAGCCCGCCGAAACCTCCGCCGACCACGACGACATGATGTCTTTCCTGCATGGTCTTCCGTCCTGTTCCTCATCCGCTCACATCGAGCTGGCAACACTGTTGAACTCCACACGCGGGAGCGCAAGCCGTTGCCCGGCATGGCTGCATTGCATCCGCGAATGGTCTTCGCCGGACGTTTCGGCGGCCTACTCCGCATAGCCGACGGGCACTGCGGTACCACTTTTCAGGACTTCCATCGAAATCGACGCGGAAACGTCGAAAAGCTCCACCTTCCGCACGATCTGCTTGTAGACGACGTCGTAGTGTTCGACCCGCGGCAGAACCACCTTGACGATGTAATCGTAATTGCCGGTCAGCCGGTGCGCCTCGACGATCTCCGGAATGTCGCTGATCGCCCTGCGGAACTTTTCGATCCAGTCGTCGGAATGATGCGCCGTCTTGATCAGCGCAAAAACCGTGGTCGGCACGCCCATCCTTTCCCGGTCGAGGACGACGATGCGCCGGGTGACATAGCCGGCCTCCTCCAGCCGCTGAATGCGCCGCGAGCAGGCGGAAAGCGAAAGACTCACCCTCTCGGCAAGGTCGCCCATGGCGACGCTCGCATCCTGCTGCAGAAGCATGAGCAGCTTCCGGTCTCTCTCGTCAAGCACGCTCCGACTCCTTGCTCTTGCCATAGAGTGCGCCGAAATTTTTCGCGGCATCTGGATTCGGGCGCAAACGGCTTGCTAAAATTTGGCCAAGCGCCGATCAAAGCAAACACATGCAACCGGGCCCGCACGATAATCTAGCAATGGAACGGGGAACGTGGCGAAGCGTTCCCGACGGCCAAAGGGCAGCAGCAGGAATGACGATGGAAATGCGGAAAATCGGCCTCATCGGCGGCATGAGCTTCGAAAGCTCGGCAGTCTATTACCGCTTGGTCAACGAGGCCGTGCGCAAGCGACGCGGCAAATTACATTCGGCGGAAGTGCTTCTGCATTCCGTCGACTTCCAGCAGATCGTGGACCTGCAGAGAGCCGGCCATTGGGATGACGCCGCCCTGCTTCTCTCCGATGTCGCGCGCGGGCTCGTCGCCGGCGGCGCGGACTGCATCCTGATCTGCAGCAATACCATGCACATCATTGCCGACGCGGTGCGTGCCTCCGTCGACGTCCCGTTGATCAACATCATCGACGAAACGGCCTTGCGCCTGAAGGCCGCCGGCAGCCGCAAGCCCCTGTTGCTCGCCACACGCTACACCATGGAACACGGCTTCTATGCCGAGCGCATGAACACACATGATATCGACCTGATGGTACCCGATGCGGATGGCCGGACACTCACTCACCAACGTGATCTTCGACGAGCTCCGCGCCGGCCAGGTGCTGAACGTCTCGCACTCGGCAATGATCGGGCTCGTCGAGAAAGCAAAGGCGGAGGGTGCGGACGCCGTCATTCTCGGCTGCACCGAAATCTGCCTGCTTCTCGATCCGGCCGAATTGCCGCTCCCGGGCTTCGATTCCACCGCCATCCATGCGGAGGCGGCGGTCGAATTCTCGCTTGGCGACCGGCAGTAAGCTGCCTAAAGGCGCTGATATAGCAGGCCCACCGCAGCACCGAGAGCGATACCGATCGCATGAGCGTGGCGATGCCACAGGCCTGCGGCGATAATCCGCCTATCGCGTGTCGTCGTACTCCGCCCGCGCCTGTCGGATAGTCTGGTGGTTCTCCAGCGACCAGTCGACGAAGGCCCTTAGCACGATAAGAAACGAGCGCCCGAGATCCGTAAGGCTGTATTCCACGCTCGGGGGCTGCGTCGGGTAAACGGTACGGCGCAGATAACCGTCACGCTGCAGATCGCGTAGCGTCTGGGTCAGCATCCGCTGTGAAATGTCCGGGATGAGCCGCCTGAGCTGCGAGAAGCGCAAAGGACCGTCGGCGAGCGACAGAATCATCAGCGAGTTCCACTTACCGCCGATATTGTCCATCACGTCCCGCACCGGACAATTGTCGATGTCCATAGGCACGCCGCAGACGACTGCCACCCGCTTGCCCTTCAACGTGCCCGACGCCCTGGTCATGGCGGTACCCTTTCCGTAACCACGGCAGAAAAAACTGCCTCCTTTACAGCTCTTAGCAGATCACGGGATAAGAGCAACTCTCAAAAAGAGACCAGCTTTCGGGATGAGCTCATGTCGACAGGACATGCTGAACAACGCGCTGGAGTGGAAACGAAAGGAAAAACATGTCTGGAAGACTGCTCGTAACCGGCGCCGCCGGACAGTTCGGCAAACTCGTGCTCGATGCGCTCCTGACCTCCGGCAAGACGAAGCCGGCCGATATTACCGCCGCCAGCCGGGACATCGCCAAACTGGCGGACTACGCAGCGAAGGGCGTCGAGACCCGTGCCGCCGACTTCGACGATCCGGCCTCGCTCGAGCGGGCCTTCGCCGGCGCCGACCGCATACTCATCATTTCGACGGATGTTCTCGACGAACCGGGCAAGCGTCTGAAGCAGCACCTTGCCGCCGTCGAAGCGGCCAGGAAGGCGGCGGTGAAGCACATCCTCTATACGTCGATGCCGCAGCCGGAAACCTCGGTGATCCCTTTCGCGTCCGATCATCTCGGCACCGAAGAAGCCATCAAGGCGACGGGAATTCCCTACACGATCCTGCGTAACGCCTGGTACATGGAAAACCTCCTCCTGTCGCTCCCGCACGCACTCGCGGCAGGACAATGGTTCTCCTCCGCCGGCGATGGCCGTATTTCCCACATCGGCCGCCGTGACCTTGCCGCCGCCGCCGCTTCCGCTCTCCAGTCAAGCTCTGCGGAAAGCCGCACTTACACCTTGACCGGACCGCAGGCCCTTACAACCGGCGAGATCGCCGCCCTTGTTGCCAAGGCCACCGGCAAGACGCTCGAGGTGGTCCACGTCTCTGACGAGGCATTGTCGGGCGGTCTCAAGAATGCGGGTCTCCCGGACTTCGTCGTCCCGATCCTCGTCTCCTTCGACGCCAATACCCGCAAAGGACATTTCGACATCGTGACCGACGACACCGCCGGGCTTACCGGAAGGCCCCCCATCGACCTCGCCTCCTTTCTGGAGGCGAATAAGTCAGCACTCGTCCACTGATCATGAGGAAGCGGGAGGCCCGGCAAACGACCGGGCCTTTTTTAAAAGCGGGAGCAGAAGAATGCGCAGCTTTCCCTTCGGAATTCCGGTCCAATTCGAGGGTGGAGGTTCGGCGTTCAGCGCAAGGCGGTCTCGCTCGAACTCTGCGGCGCGGACGCTGCGGCCCGGCGAGCTACCCTGCCCTCCTCGGCCTTGTAGAAATATTGGCTCGCCACCAACCAGCCCTTTAACGGCCTCAACGGCGGAATACAGGTCAGGAACATGAACGGCCCGGTGACCAGGAGATGGACCCAAAGGGGGGCGTTGTATTGCACCTCCAGCCACACGCCGAGAAACACGCTCGGCACGCAGGCAAAGCATATGACGAAGAAAGCAGGACCGTCCGCGGGATCGGCGAAAGAATAGTCCAGGCCACAGACTTCGCATCCTTGCCTGAGCTTCAGGAAACCATCGAACAAATGTCCCTGGCCGCAACGGGGGCAGCGACCTCGTAATCCCGTATGCAGCGGCGACAGAGGCGGCCACTCATGATCCGACATCGTTCTTCCTTTCAGTCTTCTGCATGCCCCGGCAAACCCGCAAGCCTGCGAGACGTTCCCGTCGACCAGGCACCGGCCGCTTCGGCGACCCCCAAAAGATGACATACAAACCATACAAGAACAATAAATTGTATGCATACGGGGGCGCGGCAATTCCACGCAGCACCTTCGCACGGGAGTATCACCGCTAAACGATGAGGTTTCGGGCCGCCGGCGACTGAGCGAGGAGACCGGCGATGACCTCCAGGCTGTGCCGCAGTTCATCGCGTGTCCGCGCAGACCCCAGACCGAGCCGGACGGCTTCCGGTGGGTCGGAGATCGCGAAGGCATCGCTGGCGACGACGCCGATCCCCGCCGTTCGCAGCTGCGCCGTGAACTCGCCGCGATTCCAACGGGGGGGCAGCTTCAGCCAGAGATGAAACCCCTCGCGATCGGTGAGAAGATCGGCGTCCTCGAGGCTCTTGATCGCGATCTGCTGGCGCGCGCCGGCTTCCGTGCGGATCGCTCCCAGAACCGCTTGCGCCGTTCCTTCCTCCAGCCAGCGCGTGGCGATAGCCGCCGAAAGCGGTGACGTCATGCCGACTGTCGCTCGGATCGCGCCTTCGAGGCGGACTGCCGCCGATCGATCGGGCGCGACGAGATAGGCGATGCGGAGCGCCGGCGAGAGGCACTTGGCAAGCCCCGCTATATAAAAGACGAGGTCCGGCGCGAGCGCGGCCAGTGGCGGAACGGGGTTTGCGGGCAAGGCGCCGTAGGCGTCGTCCTCGATCACGGACACGCCGTAACGGCGTGCAATCGCCACGATCGCCTCGCGGCGCTCGAGCGGAAGCGTCGCGGTCGTGGGATTGTGAAGGGTCGGATTGCAGTAAAGCGCCTTCGGCTTGTGCCGGGCGCACGCCTCCTCGAACGCGTCGGGCAATATCCCGTTTCGGTCGATCCGGACGCTCACGAGCTCGATACCCATATGCGCCGCCAGTGAGCGGAGGCCGGGATAGGTGAGCGCCTCGGCGCAGATCCTGTCGCCCTTCGTCGCCAGCACCCCGACGCTCGCAAGCAGAGCCCCTTGCGCTCCTGTACAGACGACCAAGCGGTCGGCTCGAAGGTCGCCGAGCCGCGGCTTGAGCCAGGCTGCACCGGCAGCCCTGTCCCGCTCCGTGCCGCCGACGGGCTGATAGCGCATCAGCAGTTCGGGATCACGCTGGTCGAGAGGCGCAACATCCGTCCACATTCTCTCCGACAGGGCGGGGCCGTCGAAGAGCGGCGGCAGGTTCATGCTCATGTCGACGAGACCGCCCAGCAGGCCGCCCGCCAGACCGCCCGAGGAGGGACGTGCGGCGCTCCGGCGCCGAGCCGTGACGTAGGTACCCTGCCCCACGCGACCCTCGACCAAACCGCGCCGGCGCGCTTCGTTGTAGGCGCGGCTGACGGTTGTAAAGTCGATGCCGAGCGCGGCCGCCAGCGCGCGCTGCGGCGGCAGGCGCACTCCACCCTCAAGTCGACCCGCCGCGATGTCCGCGGCGATCTCGTCGGCAATTGCGAGATACAGCGGTCCTCGCGCTTGACCGAGCGCCGGCATCCAGGAAACCTCCACGCGATCCACGTCCATCGTAGCCTTTCGAGTCTTACAATGTATGGATATTGCATGGACGGAGTTTGGCGCGCAAGATCGTCCTGGTAGACAGAGCTGGAGCGCGCGGCTTTCCGGCGATACGACTAACCGGGCCTGAGCCGGCGATTGGTGTCGCTCGGCATGAGATCCTTGAACATCCTCGGCACGATGGTCATCGCACCGTAGACGCTGAGGTGGTCGTCGTCGGAATATAGGGGAATGCCGTTCTTCTCGACAGCGCAGACCGGATTACAGAGGAGCGGCACTGCACTGACGCGCTGTACGCCCAGGTCCTCGTCGGCAATGGCCAGGACCGAATTGGCCTTCGCGCTGCGTGCATCGACTGCCTGCCGCGTTGGCGGAGGCGGCAGGTCGGCGTCGATGAGGCGGTGCAGCCCCAACGCGTGCGGAACAGACCAGCCGATCTCCGGTATCCCATCCACGATGACGACGCGCCGGCCGGTGTCGCGGATCTCCCGAACCGTCCTCAAAAACTCGCTCTTGAAAATCGCATAGTTTCCGGCGGTGCCAAGGCTCGCCTCCTCGAAATCCAGACGGTCGAGGATTGCGGGGCGTCCCGTCTCCCCGGGATATCGTTTACCGTTCGCTGCGAGCGGCCAACGTGCGCTGAGGACGACGATCGGAAAATCATCGCTTTGTTCCAGCATCGCCATGATGGCCGCGTTGAAGGCGACGCAATCTCCGCTGTGTTTCTGATCCACCCGCTGCACGCCGAGGATCGGCGGGCATGCGCCCTTGAAGGCGACCGCGCCGCCTCGTTTCCGGCCGTCCATCAGGAAATCGAGGCCCGACAAAAGCGCCCCTGCATGGGAGTCACCCCATAGGAGCACGTCGTTCCTCCGATCCGAGGGCGAACTTGCTTCGCCTTCGATGCGGCACAGTCCGTCCTTAGGCAGCTTGCCGTCACACCGCCCGCGGCGCGCGTCGATATCGCGACTGCCGGCATAGGCAAGTCGGACATCCTGCGGAAGGCGTTCCGGAAAACCCTCCCGCAGGTCTACGACTGCTGAAACGACCGAGAGGACGGCAGCGCCGGCGAGCGCGGAGGCGAAAATGCGTTGCCGCGAAATTCCAATCGGCGGCCGACGACGGAAGGGCCTTTCGACCAGACGCCAGCTCGCGAAGGCACAGGCGAAGGAAAGGCCTATCGCAAGCGAAGCCTGCGCGTAAGGAAGGTCCAGCGTACCGAGGGTCAAACGAAAATAAACGATGATCGGCCAGTGCCAAAGGTAGAGCGAATAGGAGACGAGGCCGATCGCCACCGGCACCGGGCTGGACAGAATGCGCGCTACGGCCGTCTGCCGTTGCTCGCCCGACCAGAGCAACGCCAGGGCTCCGAAGCATGGCAGCGCGGCGGCAATGCCTGGAAATGGCGTCGCGGCGCTATAGAGCGCGACGGCGATGAAGATTGCCGCGATCCCCGACAGCGCGATCGCCTCGACCAGATACGCGTTCCGGCAGGCCGGAAACACGCCGAGCGCCAGCAGCACACCGAGCCCAAGTTCCCAGGCCCGTGTCGGAGCAAAATAGAAACTCTCCTGCGGATAGGGACCCGTCGCCCAGACGGAAAGCAGGAAGGAGAAGATACAGAGACCGACAAGCGCACCGAGAACGGCCCTGCGCGGCCTCCCGTAGAGCCACCAGAGGAGCAGCGGCAGGACGATGTAGAACTGCTCTTCGACGGCCAGCGACCAGGTATGAAGCAGGGGTTCCAGATCCGCACTTGGAGCGAAGTAGTCGGAAGTGGAGAACCAGAACCAGACGTTCGAGGCGAACATCATTGTCGCCAGTGCCGAACGCGCAAGGCCGACCAGCATGTCCGGCAGAAGGAGAAGCACACCGGCAGCAAGGCACGTCGCCACGACGACGAAGAGCGCCGGCAATATTCGGCGGGCACGCCGCTCGTAAAACGTAGCAAGCGAAAAGCGACCTTCGGCAAGATCCTTATGGAGTATTCCCGTGATCAGAAACCCCGATATCACGAAAAAGATATCGACGCCCACGAACCCGCCGGAAAAACCCGGAATGCCGGCATGATACAAAACTACCGGCAGGACCGCGATCGCTCGCAGCCCGTCAATATCCTTTCGGTACTCCATCTGAGCAATCCTCGAGCACCTGCAATAAATTTATTCGAAATAACTTGATCGATAACGCTGTAGTGTGACCTCTATAATACAAGTGGAGCCCGAACTGAACTCAATTACGTTGATCCGCCGCTTTTTTTTGGCCTCAGCTGCCCGCAGTCGGCGCGCGCAGCTTCACATCAAAAGAGGTACGCGCGAAAATCCCTCGTCAAAGCGACACGCAACAAGAGGCGCGCCGAGCTACTAATCCGTCGCCCTAAGTCGTCTCGCCACAGGCGCGGCGGAAGCGTCGTACGGTCTCGGCCATTCCGTATTCGAGCGCATCGGCCGTCAGCCCGTGTCCGATCGAGACCTCGGCGAGTTCGGGAATGTGTTTGACGAGCAATGGCAGGTTGGCGACGGTCAGGTCGTGGCCGGCATTGACGGCCAGACCAAGGCCGATCGCGATCTCCGCGGTGCGGCCCAGCTCGATCGCGATCCGCTCCGCCTTTTCCGGATCGTCGTAACAGCCGCCATAGGGTCCGGTATAGAGCTCTATACGGTCGGCCCCGGTCTCCTTGGCAAGCTTCAGCGCCTCCGGGTCGGGAACGCCGTCGGCAAACAGCGAAACGCGGAAACCTCTCTTCTTCAGCCGCCCGACGACGTTGCCGAGCAGGTTATGGCTCTTGCGAAAATCCCAGCCGTGGTCGGAGGTTGCCTGTGCCGGATCGTCCGGCACCAATGTCACCTGCTCGGGTTCGTGCCGCTCGACCAGTTCGAGGAACGCCTCGTTCGGAAAGCCCTCCATGTTGAATTCCGCAGCCGGAAACTCGTCGTCGATCAGGTCGCGGATCGGCTGGAGATCGGAAAAGCGGATATGCCGCTGGTCCGGGCGCGGGTGGACGGTCAGTCCGCTCGCTCCCGCCTGCAAGGCGGTGCGGCCGAGGCCGGTCACAGACGGCCAGGGGAGATCGCGCCGGTTGCGCAGCATGGCAATGGCATTGAGATTTACGGAGAGCTTTGCAGGCATATCGGAACTTTCGGACGAAACGCCCCAATTGAACGAGGGGCCGAATGATGGCTACGCTGCTGTTCTACCGCAGTTTTCAGGAAACCGAAATCGATCTTTGCCCGGCCCCATCACATGACGCCTCTTTGACAGCGATCAGATAGGTTGATATCAACGTTACCGCCGATGATTGATTGATGCCGCAGCAACCGGAGGAGAGTGATCATGACGATGCAGACCACCGCTACGGAACTCGCAGCGCGTAACCGCGCCCGCTTTCCCAACGAAAGTCCCGACTACCGCCGGGCGCGTAACGCGCTTCTCGCCGAGGAGATCGAATTGAGGCGCCACATCGAGCGGGTGTCGGAGCTGCGCAGGCGATTGCCGCCGGGGGGCGAAGTGACCAAGACCTACCGTTTCGAGAGTGAGAGCGGACCCGTCACACTTGCCGATCTCTTCGGCGACAAGGATACCCTCATCATCTACAGCTATATGTTCGGGCCGCAGCGCGAAAGACCCTGCCCCATGTGCACCTCCCTGATGGCCGGCTGGGAGGGCAAGGTGCCCGATATCGAGCAACGCGTGGCACTCGCCATGGTCGCCCGTTCGCCCGTGGAGAGACTGCTCGCCGCAAAGAAGGCCCGCGGCTGGACGCAATTGAAGGTTTATTCCGATAGCGACGGCGCCTTCACCCGTGACTATGTCAGTGCCGAGGATGAGGACGTTCCGGGCTATACCGTCTTCACGCGGAGAGACGGAAAGATCCGGCACTTCTGGAGTGCGGAGATCAGCGGCGAGATGGCCGATCCGGGCCAGGATCCGCGCGGCGCACCCGATCCCGACCCGTTATGGACCCTGCTCGACACCACGCCAGAGGGACGAGGTGCCGACTGGTACCCGAAACTCGAATATAGCAGCGGCCAGTGATCGCGCCGTTTTAGGCGCCCTCGCCTGCCCGTCCATAGAGGACCCGTGCAGGCGACGGCCTTGCGCGCCCGCCAATCCACGCATTTCTGCTGCGGAGCCCGAAACGCGGACTTTTTGACGCGCGGCCTGACAACCACCATCTTTGGGCCTAAGTTTCGAATCAGGCTAAGGTTGCTTATGTTCTAAAACAATTTGAGCCGCATCTTTTATTGGAGCCATCGATGACGCCAGCCGAAAGGCCATGCAATGAGACGATCCGGCGAGCGCTCGCCCGGATTCTCGATAGCAAGGGCTTTCAACGCTCCGAGCGGCTGCGCGCGTTTCTCGCCTATGTGGTGGAAAAGGAGATCCTCGGTGAAGGCGCCCAGTTGAAGGGCTATTCGATTGCCATCGATGTTTTCGGACGCAGCCAGACATTCAATGCGGACAGCGATCCGCTTGTCCGCGTCCATGCCGGCAAGCTGCGCAAGCTGCTAAAGACCTTTTACGAAACGGACGGCGCAGACGAAGAATGGCAGATCGCCATGCCCAAGGGGACCTATGTGCCGGAGTATCGCCGGCGGTCGTCCAGTGTGCCTGTGTCTTCAGGTCACGATACCGCAGGCACCCGCAGCCGGCAGTCCGGGCGCAGGCCGCCCTGGCAGCCCGCCCCCTTCTCCTCTCCCTGGGCCGTGCTCACGGTGCTGCCGCTTCTCCTTTTCGTTCCTCTGCCGGCGTCGGAAATGTCGCTCGAGATCGATGCCGAGGCCAAGCTCGTCAATGGTCCTATGGCCGCCGTCAGGGGCCTTCCCTCTGTCAGCATCAGCGTGACCGGCCCGCAGCACAAGAGCACCCGACGGTTTGCCGCGCAGTTGCGCGAGGCGGCGCTTCGTCACGGAACGCTCGGGCAGGCAACCGCGTCCGACGGCGGCCGTGCGTCGGTTTCGGGCAATCAGGCGCTTGCATTCTCCATAGCGCTCACCTGGTATGATGCGCCTGCGGCCGGCATCCGGGTCACGCTTTCCCATGACGGCGAAGGCATCCCCCTGCGCCAGGACTTCATTACAGCGGACCGGCTCGATAGCGAGGCCGACATTCTCTACGAAAGCACCTCGCTTGCGGCACAGCTTTTTGCCCTGGACGGCGAAATCTATGCCCATGCCGCACTGGAAGGCCTGCAAAGCACGCTGATGCGATGCATGTCGGCGACCGCTCAGTACCGCAAGCTGCTGACGCGCGAAAGCTTCCAGGAGGCGTGGAACTGTCAGCAGAAACTAAAGCCGCTCAAGGGCGACGAGCCCTTCTTCATCCTCTCGGTCAGCAGTCCGCACAAGATCAACGGTCACTGAACTCTTCACAGGGCGTTCTTCATCCGGTGGGACGCCGCTGAGCGGGAATATGACCCGGCATAATCACGGCCCACATCATATGTTGCCATTGGTGATCGGTGGTCAACTGGCCCGAGAGTTGTTTTCACGCATAGGCAGCGGTAGTATTTGCCGTTAGTCCGCACGTCTTTCCGGATGGACCGCGTGTTCTGCCGAAGGGCAGCTTCCGATGGAACAGAAGAATCCTCTTCTTAGGAAGGAGTTATTCGGAAGCCCTTTTCCATTCGACGCCACTCGATGGCGCCTCCTACGATCTGTACTTGATACGGGCGAAATGCTTGGAGGAAGAAATGAAGAATTGCACGATCGCTCTCGCTCTCGCAGCCTGCTTCGCCTTGTCCGGCTGCCAAACCGCCTCGATGACCGGGGGGCGGACCGGTGAGTTCGGCTGCATCGCAGGCACCGTCGGTGGCGCGGTCGTCGGTGGTCTGGCCGGCGCGACCATCGGATCGGGAACCGGACAACTCTGGGCCGTGGGCGGCGGTGCCGTACTCGGCAGCGCGGCGGGCAGCGCCCTGACCTGCACCTGACCCAAAGGAACGGGGTGATGAAGAGACCAGTCCTCGTGGCGGTGTTCGCGCTTTGCCAGGTGATTGCAGCAGCGGCGCAGGATCAGCCGCTGGCCATGAACCAGGGTCAGATGAATCGTCTCGACCGTGACGGGAACGGCGCCGTCGACCGGCCGGAATATCAGGCCTTCATGGCCTCGGCCTTCGCGAACCTGGACAGGAACAAGGACGGAAGCCTGCGCTCGGAAGAAGTGGCGCAGGTTCTGAACGCGCAGCAATTTGCCGCGACCGACGCCGATCGCGACGGGAAGCTCAGCCGAACCGAGTTCCTCAACAGGGTCATGGCCGACTTCAAATCAGCCGACAGAAGCGGCGACGGCAGCCTCCAATAGGGCAGCGCCGCCGCTCGGCCAAGGATGTTCAGTCGCGATGCCGTTGCGGAGCCAACGCCATGACCTGCGCATAGGCCATGGGCGACCGGCTGCCGGGCATGTTCTCGTCGAGCACCAGGGTCTTCACGTCGTCGGAGCGGACGTCCAGCGCAATGACGCGCTCGAGCTTGTCGATCTGCCATACGGCGTAGCCGAGTTCGGGAACATATCCGCAGTCGCATCCGCAATCCCCGCCGAGGATCTCCCGCGGCTCTTCCGGCAGATACATGATCTGCGGCTTCGGCAACTTGTAACAATGCCCCTCATAGGCATAGCCGTATATCACGCCGATGCTCTTGATGTATCGTTCGCCGCCCTTTTCGAAATTCTTCGCCGGTATGTTGACGCTGACCGGAAGCTGACTGAACTTCAGCTCATCATCGAAAATGGCGAGGACGATCTGCTGCTTTAAGATACCGGCGAGAACGTCGTTGTCGACCGTTCCGATCGCCGCCTCCTTTACTATTCTCACCAGCGTGTTCAGGTCTTCGTCCCGAAGCGAAGTTTCGCGCAGCGACGACTTGATTCTTTGCCGGATCTGCTCGTCCGTGATCTTGAATATCTCTTCTCGCGTTGCCGGTCGCCCGTAGAGACGTACTTCGCTCGGATTGTAGGTATCGTAGATTGGTTTGGACAGGCCGTCCGGCTCTTTGCCCACCCCGGGATGGCTGCTGCAATTGCTCATCTTCCTCTCCTTTTCTGTCCCCTATCTCGAGCTGATGATTTCACGCCATGCGAAATTCGCCTCCAGAACTCCGGCGGCCGTTCCATCGGCAGCCGCGACGACAGCGGCCGCGGCCTGATCCAGCCGCAAGGTGTCCGGATTGACCGACCGCAGCGAGGCTGCAAGCGCCTGTCCAACCGCGTCGCGGGCCGACCGCAGCGCAAGTCCGAAGATCATCGGCTTGATCCGGAAAGCCTCTGCCGTTGCCTGACGGAACCGGTCGAAATCATCCTGCTCCAGATGCCGGAGGTCGATATCGAGCAGCCGTATGTCGGCACAGTCGCGTGCCACAAGCTCGCGATGATAGAGCTCGACGATCGAGTCGAAAATTGCGCCCACGAAAGGCAGTGCGCGGTCATGCACCTCGCGCGTGACCTCTGACATGCGGCGGAAATTCGTGGCGAGACGGATCTGGCTTTCCGGACTGGTCTCGGCGAAGCGGTTGAGTTCGTTATAGAGAAGGAGGTTCCCTTTCGTCCGCCTGAGCAGCCTGTCGATCGCGGAATCGAAGTGCAGGAACGAGATCAGCGACACAAGGTCTGAAAAGGCCTCGGAAAAAGCGAAGAAGTCGCCTCCATGTGACACAGCCGTCGGAATGCCGGTTTCAGAAAGGAGAATGAGATGTCCGGTCTCGTGAGCGATGGTGTCCAAATTGAGCGCATAGGGCCGCCTAATTCCGTCGATGTCGGAACAGCCAAGCTCCAGGAAGCCGTAGCCCGCCTGGGCATTGTCCCAATTCACGAAGGCAACGATCTCCAGCCGCGGAAAGGTCTGATCGAAGAACCAGCGGACCGGTCTGCCCAGATAGCTCTGCCAGATGTTGAGAACGAAGTGGACACAGGCATAGGCATGCACAGGCAGGAACGCCCGGGAGTCGGGAGACAGGTTGTCGAAATGGCGATCCGGACCCGGTCCCACCGGTGCGCGAGCGGCGCCGTGAAACGGCGGCAGCCGGTCGAAGCCGTAGGGTTCCTTGTCATCGAGCGGATCTACGACATACATCGTCGCGTCGCTCGGGCCTTCGCCGATCTCATCCCTCGGTATGGGCAGCCAGACGCGGTCCGGTTTTTCATAGCCCGGAATGAAGGGTGGCTGAGGGAAAATCCAGAACCGCGTGCCCAGACGGGAATCGCCGGACTCGAGGGCTTCGTCTCGAAGCAGACGCATCGCACACTGCCCCCCGGATGAAAATGCCTAAATTATGGTTTCAATTTATAGGTGTTCACCAAATTCGAGTCAATGCCGCCTGCTTCCAGGTCGCGGAGGAAGGTGTTCGTCGCGATCCAGTCGCCATCTTGCTGCGTGCCGCGATGCTGCTCCAGAAGGCTTGGCGCTTGCTGTAGTGCAAGGATCGCGTCGTGCCTCTTCTGTCCGATCATCTGCTCCCGCAGTTCCTTGCTTCTCTCCTGAGCCCAGCCCGCCGCCTGCAAGACCGCAGAAAGCGAGCGCTCCCGGAAGTTCAGATTTCGCGCAAACGTTGTAAGTCTCTCGCGTTCCGAACGGCTGACGACACCCAGGCGCCACCACGCGGAAAAGGTTCGCTCCAGGTCGACAAGTGCATCCGTCAAAGGCGGAAAGCCGAGTTCCGGCGGCCCCGAATGTACCGCGACCGCATCGTCGGGGGCAGGGTTGGAAAGTGGACCACGTCCGAAGCGTCGATACCACCTGTAGACGAGACCGAGACCGATCATGCCGAAAGCGTCAAGCTCCGCGGCTCGGAGCGCGCCCATGCTGGCGGCGCCGATAACGACGATCCCTTGCGCCATGGCCCAGAGAATTTCCTTGTGCCGGACAGCCGGTCTGTCTTCGAACTGGCCGTCGATCAAAATCATGGCCCGCGGTCGAAAGGCATGTGCCGCAAGCAGGACATCCCCCTGGGCGGCCGGCTGCAGATAAATCGCGTCGAGGATTTTCTCCGCCTCGGCAAGACGCAGCGTCGGACCGAGAAACACTAGGATCGGATTGTCGCCTCGGCCGGCCATCGCACACTCATCGCAGGACGAAAAAGGGAGAGGCTCCGGGAAGAACCGTTCGCACGCAATGGACACCCGCCTCCTCGTCGGCGCCCACGGGAATGGCCAGCACAGGTCCAAGACCGGCTTCGACCACCCGGTCTACCAATGTACCGGGATCCGGAGTCGCCGCGGGCGTCGGCTCTGCCGGCTTGGCCGCCGCATCGGCGAGGACGAGCTCGCGGGCCTTCGCCACCGCGGCATCGGTGCTCCTGCGGTAATGTTCCCTCGTCTGGTCGTCACGGGCGCCGGAGATCGCCCCTGCCCTTGCCGAGAGCGCCTCCAGCATTGCGCTCGCCGCCGCCATTTCGATGCTGGGCCCGGCGGCGTAGCCTTCCGTCGGCAACGCAAGGATCGGTTCCCCGAACCCGGCCTCGACCGTCTGACACCAGACGACGGCAACAGCCGCCGGCGACGGAGCGCGCCACAGTGCAAACGATATCCCGCGAGCGCCCGCGAGCGATCGGATATGATCCACCCCGTCACCGAGTCCGTGGGGCGCAATGCGCCACCGGTCGAAGAAGCCGTGTGTTGCGAATGCGCGTGCGATGGCGTCCCGTTCAAGGCATTCCCATAATCCGTGCAGGAAAGCACCATGGGGGCTCGTATGGCAGGCAAGCCCGGTGGTTGTTCGCAGAAAGACGCCGTCATGGGACGGCTGCGGTTCGCTGTAGCACGTATGCACAAGTTCCAGCGGCACCGGGTGCGCCGAGCCGCCGACGACATCGATACCGTCGATCCACGCAATTGTCCTTTGCCGCCATTTCCCGCGCCACTGCGGAACCACGAGGTTGTCAAAAAGGTCGTCGGCGATTTCGAGCTGGTCGGCCGTCGCCAGAAAGGTCCGCTCCGCCGGAATGGTCTCGGCGAAATAACGCTCGAGCGATTCCATCAGAGCGCCGACTGCCGCCTCCGCTCTCGACAGGCCCCGTCCGAGAGACGTGACCTCTGAAAGCGCGGCAGGGCGGACAGCCTGCATCACCGGCAGGCCGATGCGGTCGAGCCCCGTCAGATCGCCGAGGCGGGTGATGCGCGCGCGGCGGCAGAGTGGCGGCAGGGCGGCGAGACAGCGCTCCAGGCTCCCCTCGACCAGATCATCCGATAAGGGCGCCTTCCGCGCGGACACGAACGAGGCATAGAGATCAGCGAGGGGGCCGCGTGCGCCCTCGTTCGACTTCGCACCGTTTCGTTCAGCGCCCGATGGCAATGCCGAGCTCCCGCATCGAATGCCTCGCTCGCCTGATGAGCGCCGTCGCCCGTTGGCTTTCCGCGATTTCAACGGCGCACCGCAGGTCTGTGGCGACGGCATCCTTACGCTCGCCTGCCCGCGCCCGGAGAATGGCGCGGCATCGGTGCAACTCCGCCAGCCAATAGGCATGGCCGGTTTCCTCCCCCCTACCGATCGCTTCGTTAACGACGTCGATCGCCGGCTCGATCTTGCCGGCGAGACCCAGCAAGGTAGCGTGCATGCAGAGATAGATCGGCAGATCCGCCACCGTCCCAAGTTCGCGCAGAAGCGCCAGGCCGTTTTGAAAGGTGGCATGGCCACTCGCAAGGCTCGTGCGGTGCGCCTCGGCCCACCCGCTGAAGAGAATCGACAGGCCGGACAGGGACTGCATCTTGTGCCGCTTTGCGAAATCCGCCATTCGTGCCGAAACCTCGACGAGCCTTTCGAAATCGTCCCGGTAAAAAGCAGACACCGCTTCGGTATCCAGGGAGTGTGCCTTGCTGTGGGCATGCGCTATCCGGTCCGTGAAAGCGATCATTCTCGATAGCGCCGCGTCCGAGGCTTTCGTGCGCCCCGTGAGCCATAGGGAGAGCGCGAGTTGGCCGAGGCCGCAAACCTTCGCATCATGCCCGCCGAATTCCGTTCGGCTCTCTTTGGCGCGCTTCTCGTCATAGAGCGCCAGGCCGGCCTTGATCGCCTCCTGCGTTTCCCGATGGCGGCCGAGATTGAAATCGATCGCCCAAATGCAGTGGTTGACCTGGAGCTGGATTTCCGGTTCGTTGGCCTTCGACAGCATCGACCGCACCTCCAGGGCACGGTCGTGCATGATACGGAAGTCCTGTCCGGTAAGCCACCAACCCCAATATATCGGAAACCATTGGGACTGCTCGGACATCGGTCGTCGCCGGGCGATCTCCACCGCGTCCTCATAAAGCCTTCGCGCGGGGTCGGAACTCAGGCCGACCGTTCCTAGCAAAATCGGACCGAGGGCCGTCAACGCCGAAAGCTTCAGAGGTTCGGCTGTGTCGCTCTCGCTCAATTGGCCGCAAAGATCCAGGGCATGTTCCAGAAATTGCCTCGCCTCTATCATTGCGGACCGGCTCGAACTCTCCTTCCCCGCGGCGATGAACAAGGGGACGGCCTCTTCGACAAGCCCCGCCCTTTCCGCATGCTCGGCAAGCGCGCCGGTATCGATCCAGGCCGCCATGCCACGATTTTGGTCGACCGCTGTGAAGAGCCGCCGATGCAGCACCTGCCGCTGCTTGCGCAGCACGGCATTGTAGATCGTCTCCTGGATCAGCGTATGCCGGAAGCCGTAGGCGGTGCGCCCCGGCACCCTTATCCGCGTCAGGAATCCCGTCTCGCAGAGAGTATCGGCCGCGTTCGCAAGCGCGCTCTTGCCGAAATCGGGTAACAGAGCCCGAAGCAGCGGCAAGGTCACCTGCGTGCCGGCGACTGCCGCCGCGCGCGCGACCTCCCTGGCCGTGCCGAGCTGCTGCAGGCGGGATTCCAGTATCGACTCGAACGCCGACACATGCGACGGGTTGGCGTTCTCCGACAGGCGCATCGTGTCGGGCTCGACATTTTGCGACACCCATTGACAGATCTCCTCGATGAAGAGCGGAACGCCGCCGGATATCCGTTCGGTCGCGTCGAAGAGATCGGGAAGCAGCGCCAGGCGGTGCTCCGGCCATTTTGCCTTTATCGCCAGCCTGGTTTCATCCGAATCGAGTGGCCGCAACGCAAGCCGCGTCGGGTTGGCGGCGTCGAGCCATTCCGAAGCAAAGGAAGGACGCGACGTCGTAACGAGCAAGACGGGGAATTTTGCAATGATCCTCGCAGCTTCGCCAAGCAGGTCACGGGATGTCGGATCGATCCAGTGGACGTCCTCGACAGCCACCACCACCGGCCCGCGTCGGCACACGGCTTCCAATGCACGGAGCATGGCGCGATGAGCCTTCTCGCGGATCGCCTTCGGATCTTCGTTCAACTGCAGACGGCTGCCCTGCGCCCCGAGCAGGTAGGAGAAGACATCGACGACCTCGGCGTCCCTGATACCGTTGCGTTCGAACAGCGCCGCCACCGCAGCGGCCGTCGGACCCATCTGCCCTCCGCTCCCCGACGCCGCCTCGGGGAGATTGTTCAAGAGAGGATGAAGTGTCGAGCGGAAACCGCCGGGCAGGCACTGGAAGAAGAGAAGCTTGGAACGCTTGCCGCGCGTCCGCCTGCGAATTTCCCTGAGAAGACGCGATTTGCCGATGCCGGCGTCCCCCTGGATCAGGACCACGGAGCCGTGTCCCGCAAGGACGCCATCCCAAAGTTGCCCGATGGTATTCAGTTCGTTCTCGCGGTTGATAAGGGGCCCGCCCATCCGTCCGAAAGCATAGAAGCGGTCCACTCCCAATTTATGACCGAGCGCGCGCCACACTTTCTCAGGCGCCGCAAAGCCCTTGAGCTCCTTGCTGCCCTGAAACACGAAGGCATGGGATCTGCCGGCAAGGTGACGTGTCTCCTCGCAGACCAGAACGCTGTTCGGGGCCGTGATGGCCTGCAGCCGGGCAGCCATGGCAAGCGCCGCGCCTGTGACCGGTTCCCGAGTCCAGCCTTCGCGGGATCCTTCGCGAACGAGGGCTACCGACGTGGCGATGCCCACGCGGACCTGGAGATCGTCCTGCCCCGCCTCGCGGCCGACGCGCTTGCAGGCCTCTACGATCCCGAGCCCAGCGCGGATTGCGAGCGAGGCGGCGTCCTTCGCCTCGAGTTCGATCGGGAAGAGCGCAACACCGCCGTCGCCGGCCTCATGCTGCATCACGCCGGAATGCGATGCGATCGCTTGTTTGGAAGCAAGCTGAAAGGCGGACATCAGTTCCTGATAGTCCTCGATATCCATCACGTGCATCAGATCGGTCGACCCGACCAGGTCATAGCAAAGCGCCGTGACGATACGCCGCTCGCCGCCACGCACGGAAGAGCCGCCCGGGCGCTTCCCACGCTCGGCCGCTCCTCGTGGTGTTTTGGTCCGGCTCTCGCGCAGCATGCACCACTCCCGCATTCGCCTGCCAGGTCCGCTCAGATACGCGGCGCTGCCTAAGGGCGACCTGTCTGTCTCGCATTTTTCCGACGTGATCCCGACCTGAGTGCGAAAAATATCACCCCTGACTGCACGCGGTGTCGGGACCGACACGGGGAAGGCTGATTGCCCGTCAGGGCAATGTCAATCGGCGGGCAGTTGCAAAACGCGCAGCCGGGCAACCTTTCCCCTTCGATGAGCGTTAAGACGCGCCTTCTTGTGCTGCAACCCACGCCGGAACCGCAGGCGCTACTGGATTGCCGCACGGTTTGAGCGCAACCTTGCAAGAGAGGCGGCGCAGGCACCCGGCGCCTGGAGGATGGTTTTTCGTCACATCTGCATCAGGAGACGATCGATGGCACGCACTCCCGCGAAATACTGCGATCTCGTCATGAAGGGCGGCATCACCAGCGGTATCGTCTACCCGAATGCCGCTCTGGCGCTTGCGCGGGAGTACCGGTTCAAGAATATCGGCGGCACGTCGGCCGGGGCGATCGCAGCTGCGGCTTGTGCGGCGGCCGCGGTCGGAGACCGGCGGAAGCAGATGAAGGCGGCGATCGCTCAACCAGAGGAGCACGTCGGTTTCGAAGGCCTTGCGAAGGCATCGTCGAACCTCGCCTCTCCCGGCTTCATCAACGGCCTCCTCCTGCCTGCGGCCGGCGCAGGTCAGGCATTCCGTTTGCTCGTCACACTCGCCGGCAACGCCGGCGTTCTTCGCAAAGGCCTTGCGCTTCTTGGAAGCGTCGTGCTCATCGCACCCGTCGAAACGCTGCTCCTGCTCGCGGCACTCACGGGTCTTGCCTATGCTGTCGGGGGGCAAACCGGCATGATAGCGGCGGCTCTACCGGCTGCGGTCTGCGCCTATCTGGCAGGGGCGGTGTTCTCGGTATTGCGCATCGCTCGTGTCCTGCGCCGCAATCTGATGGGCCTCTGTACCGGCACGGCACCGGATCAGCCCGCCCGCCCAGGAAAGATGGTCTTGACCGATTGGCTCCATGAAACCCTGCAGGCACTGTCCGGCAAGGCTTCGGACCAGCCCCTCACCTTCGGCGATCTTTGGACGGCGGAGCGCTACCCCGGCGAACCGGGCTCCGACCGGGCCGTCACCCTGAAGATGATCACGACCGGCATATCGCACCAGGAACCGCGCAGCCTGCCGTTCGAAAGCGCGCTTTTCTGGTTCAGGCGCACGGAATTCGAAGCGCTTTTTCCCAAGGTCGTCGTCGACTGGATGGTAGAGAAGGCCGGGGAGCCGGTCACCGTGGCGGGTGAGGATTACTATCTGCTACCGCATGGCGCCGACATGCCGGTGCTCGTCGCAACGCGCATGAGCCTCAGCTTCCCCCTCCTGATCAGCGCCGTGCCGCTGCATGAGCCGGCCCGCCGCGAAAGCCCGCCGGAATCCGACGGAGAAAACGAAGCTGAAGATACGACTTCGGACGAGGACGAACAGAAGACCGTATTGGACAGCACGGAAGCGCTGACCACCGGCGGCAAGAAGCGCAGGGCCAGGCCCGCCGCGTTCCGGATCTGCTGGTTCTCCGACGGCGGCATCAGCAGCAACTTCCCGATCCACCTCTTCGACCGGGCGCTGCCGCGATGGCCCACCTTCGCCATCAATCTCGTTTATCCGGGAACCTCCGATACCGGCTCGCGGCCGGAGGTCTTTCTGCCGGAGAACAACCGGCAAGGATGGCAGCGGCACTATCAGCCGATTGCACACAAGTCGGCAGTTCACGAACTCTGCGCCTTCGTTTTCGCGATCGTCGCGACCATGCAGAACTGGCGCGATCTCCTCCAGTCGCGCGCGCCCGGGCATCGCGAACGCATCGTCCATGTCTCGTTGAGCCCACAGGAAGGTGGCCTGAACCTCGCAATGTCGAAAGAGGTCCTCGCGACCGTCTCGAAAAAAGGCACGGCCGCCGGCGAGGCATTCGCCCGGTTCTCCTTCGAGAACCATTACTGGATCCGCTGGCGCAATCTCGCCTCGGCACTCCAGCGCTACACGATCGATATTGCCGCGAGCGACGCTTATCAACCGAAGATCCCCGGCTACGAGACCGCCTACGCTCTCGCCCGCGACCCTACGTCGAAGCCTCCCTCATACCGGTTTGCAAGCAAGGCGGAGCGCGAAGAGGCGGCGCAGCTTCTCGAAAAGCTGATCGGCGAGGGAGAGAAATGGAGCGGTGAAGGCCCCGACCTGACGAAGACGGCGCCGCGGCCGCTGCCACAATTACAGATAGCACCGACTTATTAAAGGGTGAACGACCGAAAGTTTGAAACTACAATTTCCGCTACAGCATCGCGCGTTATCGGATGCGCCGAGGTCAGGAGCGCGTGACAGTCCCTCATCCGCCTGCCGGCAGCACCTGCTCCCGGCAAGCGGGGCGAAGGACTGGCTACATGCGTCCATGCCAACAGACTCCGGCGATTTGCGGGGCAGGTCTCCTCTCCCCGTCAAAAACGGAGAGGGTTTAAGGCGAAGGGCAAACCGCTGGAGGCATAAGGAAGGCCGAGACTTCACCGGACTATCGTCAACCGCTCGGCCGCGCGTGTGATCGCCGTGTAGAGCCAGCGTTCGCGCGTGTCTCGGAAAGCCCAGCTCTCATCGAAAAGCACGACGTTGTTCCATTGCGAGCCCTGGGCCTTGTGCACGGTCAGCGCGTAGCCGTAATCGAACTCGTCGTAACGCTTGCGCGTGGACCAGGGGATTTCGCCCTCGACGTCCTCGAAAGCCGCCTTCAGGAGCTTGATCTTGGCGGCGCCGCGATCCATGTCGTCGTCTTCCGGGCGGATCATCAGGTTGATCCCCGGCTTGACCGTCTCCTTTGACGAACTCATCACCTGCCAGAGCGAACCGTTGAGCAGCCCCTTGGCCGGATCGTTGCGAAGGCACACGAGCTTGTCGCCGGACTGCGGATATTCGCTGGTAAAGCCCTTCAGTTCACGAAGCCGCTGGTTGTAGCGCCGCCGTGTCCTGTTGGTCCCGACCAATACCTGATCGGCTTCCAGCACCATAGGCTGTGTCACCTGCCCCTTGGAGATGACCTGGGCGGTGCCGTAGTCGCCGTGCATGATCTCCTTGCCCTCGCGCACCTGCATGGCGAGCTGGATGATAGGGTTGTCCCTCGCCTGGCGATGGATATCCGTCAGAAGAAAATCCGGTTCGTGATTGGTGAAGTAGCCGCCGCCGGAAACCGGCGGCAATTGGCCGGGATCGCCGAGAACGAGGATCGGCGTGCCGAAACTCATCAGATCCTTGCCGAGCGCCTCGTCCACCATCGAGCATTCGTCGACGATGATCAGCGCCGCTTTCGCGACCGGACTCTGGCGGTTGATCGCGAACATCGGCGCAATCGAGGTCTTGCCGGTCTCCTCGTCCTCCACTTCCTCCTCGCCGCGCGGTCGGTAGATCAGCGAGTGGATCGTCTTGGCGTTCGTGGCCCCCTTGGAGCGCAGCACCTGTGCAGCCTTGCCGGTGAAGGCGGCGAACACCACCTCGCCATCGACATTTTCTGCAAAATGGCGGGCGAGCGTCGTCTTGCCGGTGCCGGCATAGCCGAACAGCCGGAAGAGCTGAGATCGGCCTCCCTTCAACCATTGCGAAACGGCCTTCAGGGCCTCATCCTGTTGCGGAGCGAACTGCATGACCTTGAGTGTCAGGATTCGGCCGCCCGGCGCAAGTGCGGATTTGGCCGGCCAGCCAACGAAGCTCGTGCGGTGCTGCTGCGCGAGGCCATCACGTCAGCAATCCACGACTTTGTGGCCGACTTCCGGCAAAACGGCTGTGGCACTTTTTTGCACCGCACCTTGAATCGGGGCGGCCGATCCTGCTACCAACGGTGCGCTGCATACAGTGTGCAGGAAGACGCGCCGCCCGCCGGAGAATGACCTTGAAGCCGGAACAGCCCTCAACCCCGACGCTGCCCAGGAACGGCGGACTGGGACGTCTGTCCGCCGTTTGGCAGTGGTGCCTGCTGGCCCTGCTCTCCGCCGTCTTCGCCGGCCTCCTCGAAATGATCGGAATTCCTGCGGGGCTGCTGATGGGGCCGATGATCGCCGGTGCGCTCGTCGGCATGAATGGCGGAACGATCCGGCTGCCGCGACAACTCTTCTTTTGCGTTCAGGTCGTGCTGGCGATGATGATCGCCGCTTCGATGAGTCCCGATCTTCTCGTGACCTTTTCCGGCAATTGGCTCCTCTTTCTCGCCATCATTCTTTCGGTGATCGGCGTCAGCACGCTCTGCGGCTGGACGATCACCCGGATGGGCATCCTGCCGGGCACGACCGCGATCTGGGGCTCGTCGGCGGGCGCTGCCTCGACCATGCTGCTGATGGCCGATGCCTATGGCGCGGACGCCCGGCTCGTCGCCTTCATGCAATATCTGCGCGTCGTCTTCGTCGCCAGCACGGCGACCATCGTGTCTCATCTCTGGGTGAGCGGCGTCGAAGCCGAAACGGCACCTCACTGGTTCGCCCCGCTTGCCGGTCTGCCTTTCATCATGACGCTCGCCGTCGGAATCGCGGGCGGCTTCCTTGGCAGGATACTGCGTGTCCCGGCCGGCGCCTTCCTCGTGCCCTTTGCAATCGGCTCGGCCCTCAACATTACCGGAACGCTTACGATCGAACTGTCGCAATGGCTGCTGGCGCTCTCTTTCGCGATGCTCGGATGGAATATCGGCCTCGGCTTCACGCGGGCAATTCTGGTGCATGCGCGGCGCGCTCTGATGCCGACGATCGTCTCCATCCTCGTGCTGATTGCCTTTTCCGGCTTTCTCGCTCTGTTGCTCGTCAAGGTCGCCGGGACCGATCCGCTGACCGCCTATCTCGCGACCAGTCCCGGCGGGCTCGATTCGATCGCCGTCATCGCTGCCTCGAGTGACGTCGACCTGCCATTCGTCATGGCCTTGCAGACGACCCGTCTGCTCATCATCACGCTGATCGGCCCCGCCCTCGCCCGCTTCGTCGCCGACCGTGCATAAACCCAGCGCCGCAATCGTTACTTGCGCAGGGAATAAATCCGTAGCGTTCCGTGTCTTATCCTCGAACCCGCCCGAGCGCGGTTCTACGTCGAAGACATCTTGAGGAGGGAACGCCCATGAGAACGCTTGCGTTGACCATCGCCATCTCACTTGCCACGGCCGCCGCCGCCTTTGCCGCTCCGCCCGTGAAAACGGTCGAGTCGGAGAAAGGGCCGGTGCTCGCCGCCGAAAACGGCATGACGCTCTACACTTTCAAAAACGACAAAAAGGGCGTCTCTGCCTGCTATGATGCCTGCGCCACGAATTGGCCGCCCTTCATGGTGGAAGGCGACGCAACGGCCGAGGGTGCCTTTTCGGTCGTGGAGCGAAAGGACGGCAGCAAACAATGGGCGAAGGACGGCATGCCCCTTTATTTCTGGGTGAAGGACAAGAAAATGGGTGACGTCACCGGCGACGGCGTGAAGGGCGTATGGGATGCCGCACGGCCGTGATGGCTTGAATAAACGCGCGGGGGAGGAAATCTCCTCCGCCGACCCGTTCGAGGAGGACGTCCTGGCGCTGATTCCGGCGCTCAGGCGTTACTCGCGCAGCCTCGCGCGTTCCGATACGGATGGCGAAGATCTGCTGCAGGACTGCGTCGAAAAAGTGCTTACGAGACGCGCGCAATGGCGAGGCGTGAACCTTCGCGCCTGGGTCTTCACGATCATGACCAATCTTTATCGCAACGGCCGACGCCGCCGCGCTCAGCACCCGGAAGTGGAGCTTGACGAGACGCTCGGCCTTCGCGCGGAGGAAAACAATGCGGATCCTCTGGAGCGGCAGCGTCTGCTGCGCGCACTCGAGCGGCTCTCCGCGGACAATCGCGCCGTTCTGATGCTCGTCGTCATCGAGGGATACCGCTACCAGGATGTGGCAGACATGATGGAAATTCCGGTCGGGACCGTGATGTCCCGCCTTTCGCGAGCCCGCCGCCAGCTTGCCGAAGCGATGAAGGACGATAACGTGATCGCCCTGCGGAGACCCAAATGAGCGCCGACTTCGAAACCGTCTCCGATGACGACCTCCACGCCTATGTGGATGGCCACCTGGCGCAACCGGAGCGCGAGCGCATTGAATCCTGGCTGGAAAAGCAGCCGGCAAAAGCCGAAGAGGTCCGCCAGTGGCAGGCGCAGGCGACGGCGCTGAAGCAGCATTTCGCCTCTTATGCCCGCAGCGACGAGGAAGATCGCTCGCTTATATCCGCCCGCCGAAAATCACGGAGTACCGGATGGGCATCGGCGGTGCCGACGCTGCGACGTCTCGCCGCCGGGCTTCTGATCTTTGCCGCCGGCGCGCTCGCCGGAGCCTATGGACCCGACCTCGTGGCTCCGCCGCCCGAGTCCGCCGATGCCTCCGAGGCGCTCCCCCGGCAGGCACAATCGGCATTTCTGATCTATGCCAGCGAAGTCCGCCACCCAGTGGAGGTCGGTGCCGGCGAGCGGGAGCATCTCGCCACATGGCTCGGCAAACGCCTCGATTATGGGCTGAAAATTCCCGACCTGTCCTCGCTGGGATTCTCGCTCGTCGGCGGGCGCCTCGTGCCGGTCAACGATACGGCAGGCGCAATGCTGATGTATGAAGACGTGACGGGGGAACGGCTAACGGTCCTTCTCGGCCGCAACCCGGAAAATCGCGAAACGAGTTTCCGTATATCCAGCCGGGGTGAAGTCGAGACATTCTACTGGATAGACGGCGAAATCGGCTACGCCGTGACGGGCGAAGTGCCGCGCGCCCTGCTGCAGAAGGTTGCCGACGAATGTTATCGCCAGTTCGAGGCTTCGGAGAGCTCTTGAACGGCCGTCGGACCATGCCTCAACGCAGAGGATCATTCGCGAGCGCGATCGGCGTTCCGTGCGGCGTCGCTTCCGCTGCGCGCTGCCAACTGCCGACCAGCGCTTCCAGTTCGGGGCCGGAAGCGAGGGAGAGTTCCGTTACCAGACGGCTCAGCGCCGCAACCCAGCAAACGTAGTAGTCGCTGCCGTCCGCCCTGCGGCCGGGCTTGTAGAGCTCGGCCGAAAGCGCTTCCGCCCATTCGCTCCACGAAAATACACCCTGCTCGTGAAGCCGCACGGTCATGGCAAAGGCGACCGCCTGCCAGGGTTCGGCAAAGACGGGATCGCCCTCGCGCGATTTTGGCAGTTCCGCCGAAGCCAGAAGCGGGGAACGGGCAGGAGCAGGCGTCGATCTATGCGTGTTCAAGATAGCTCTCCCAGGCATCGATAGAGACGGTAAGCGTCGGGTCCGCGCCCTCACCCCAGATCTCGCCGGCGTCGAAGACCACCGTATAGAGCCATTGCGGGTTCTCGCCCTTGCCGTGGGCGTTGTCGTCCGGGAAGACGAAGCCGCCCTGCACGGCCTCCACCATGCCTGTCCTGGCGCGGGCGTAGCGCGGCAGGCGCGTGTGGCTCTCCGGATTGAAGTTCTTCGTACGCACTCTCTCGCGGGCGGCAAAACGCGGCGGGGTTTCGACCGGGCGGTCGCATGGCCCGCCCTTGGCGAGCACGCCTGCCACCATATCCGCTGTGAGCACCCGCTTCGGCTCCCGCCCCTTGTCGAGCATGTGGCCGGCGTCGAGCTCGGCTTCCGTCACGAAGCCGTGGCGCTTCAGAAGCGTTTCCAGCGCCCGCGTCCAGATTTCATAATAGCTCGCGGAAAGATAGGTCGCCGGGGGTAGGCTTTCGCGCGCGTGCCGGCTTTCGTCCAGCGTCCAGGCACCGAAAGCGCCACAGGAAAGCGTGATGCCGAGCGCCCGTTTTTCCCACTCGGCATGGAATGTGGGCTCGTTGCGTTCCGGAGCGATCGGACCCATGCCATGCTGACCTCCGAGATCGTGCGGCCCGTTCATCGTACCCCCTCCGGCGAAAGGGCGAGCCCGGTGCCGATCATGGAATCGCGCGTCACGAGCTCTGCCAGGGCGTCCTCGCCGAAGCCATCGGTACCTTCCGGCCGCTCCGGCACCACGAGGTAGCGCAGTTCGGCCGTCGAATCCCAGACGCGAACCTTCTTTTCAGCCGACAGCTCGAGCCCGAACTCGGCAAGCACGCCGCGAGGATCGATAACCGCGCGCGAACGATAGGGCGGCGCCTTGTACCAGACGGGCGGCAGCCCCAGCACTGCCCAGGGATAGCAGGAGCACAGCGTACAGACGATGAGGTTGTGCGTTTCGGGCGTGTTGAACACCGCACGCATGTGCTCGCCCTGGCGCCCGGTGAAACCGAGGCTGGCGATCGCCGCGGTCGCGTCGCGTTTCAGCCAATCGGCAAAATCGACGTCGCTCCAGGCCTTGGCGACGACGCGTGCGCCGTTTCGCGGTCCCACCTTCGTCTCGTACGCCTCGACGATCGCGTCGATCGCCGCAGGATCGATCAAACCCTTTTCCGTCAGCACCGTCTCCAGTGCCTTTACCCGGGCTTCCATGTCGGTCAGATGGTTGTCGTGGTGATGGCCGTGATCGTCGCCATGCCCATGATGATGCTCGGACATTCCTGGCTCCTCTACCGAAGGCTACTGATCTTGATGCGTGACCCTAAAAACGTCGCGTGTCGGCGGACTATCTGAGCATCGGCCAAAGACTGACGACGAGCAAGACGGCCATGGTGATGTTGAACCATTTGAGCCTCGCAGGTTCCGAGAGCCATTGCCTGAGGGCCGAGCCGAAACCCGCCCAGGTCGAAACGCTCGGCACATTGACGAGTGCGAAGACGACGCCGACGACGAGCACGCTCATCAGATAGCTGTCGCTGCTCGTATAGGTGGCCATGGCCGAAACCGCCATTACCCAGGCCTTCGGATTGACCCATTGGAAAGCAGCCGCCTGCAGGAAGGTCATCGGCACTGCATTCGCCTTTCCTTCGCCGAGCGAGCGAGACGTGCCGATCTTCCAGGCGATCCAGACCAGATAGGCGCCTCCGGCGAACTTCAGGGCCGTATAGAGGAGCGGCACGGAATGAAGCAGTGCGCCGAGACCGAGCCCCACGGCAATGAGAAGAACGAAGAAGCCGATGCCGATTCCCAGCATATGCGGAATCGTGCGCACGAAACCGAAGTTCACGCCCGAGGCGAACAGCATCATGTTGTTCGGTCCGGGCGTGATCGATGTCGTTAAGGCAAACAGGAACAGCGCCAGAAGCGTATCCAGTTGCATGAGTTCCTCCAAAGCCGCGGGTCTGCCGAGAACGCCGCTACAAACCTGGGATTCGCGTCGCGTAATCTCCCGGGCGGCGACCCTGGTGGGTCAAGCTAGCTGACCCAAATGCAACCGCCACCCAAATCTTGTCACGGTGACAAACCGAAAGCCGGGGGTGCTGCACCGCCTTGACCCCTAACCTTTTCCATGGGATAGCCACGCTATGTGTGAACATGACACCCACATTGTCGCCCGGTTCGCCGGCATCCCAACAGGCGGGATGCAGGGGCTTCGCACACGCTGACAACAGCGCCGCGCGTCTATTATACGCGCAGGCACGCGCAACCCCTCAGCCTCGCTCAAAGCGGACGGGGCTTTCTTCTAATTCAGGCGCCCGTCCATCGTCATCATGGAGATGGAAAATGGCACAGAACGTTTACGACAAACCCGAATTCTTCACCGGCTACAGCCAACTCGGGCGATCCCTGCATGGACTCGCCGGCGCTGCCGAATGGCCGGCAATCCGCGCAATGCTGCCCGACCTCAGGGACTTGCGCGTCGTGGATCTCGGTTGCGGCTTCGGCTGGTTCGCCCGCTGGGCGCGGGAGAACGGCGCGGCCCATGTCCTTGGCCTCGACCTCTCCGAAAAAATGATCGCACGCGCGCGGCAAGAAACGGAGGATCCTTCGGTCGAGTATAAAATCGCCGACCTCGAGCATCTGGTTTTGCCCGAGGCGAGCTTCGACTTCGCCTATAGCTCGCTCGCCTTCCATTATATCGAAGACTTCGACCGGCTGGTGCGAACGATCCATAGGAGTCTCCTGCCCGGATCGCATTTCGTCTTCACCATCGAACATCCGGTCTACATGGCTCCGACGAACCCTGGCTGGTCCACGGACGCCGAGGGCCGCCGCATCTGGCCGCTCGATCGCTACTCGGCCGAAGGAAAGCGTGTCACCGACTGGCTTGCCAAGGGCGTCGTCAAGTATCACCGCACGCTCGGCACCACATTGAACACCCTGATTTCAGCCGGTTTTTCGATCCGCCGCGTTCAGGAGTGGAGCCCGACCGCCGATGAGATCGCCCGCAAGCCGGAGCTCGCGGAAGAGGTCGACCGGCCGATGATGATGCTCGTTGCCGCACAAAGGTAGGAGTCTCGGCCGCGCGGGATGCGCGAGTAGTATTTGCCATCCCTTGCCGCCGCCCTGTTGGAGGGCAAGCGCCGAATTCAGGAAATATGCCGTAAAGTCCGGCTACTTTCGCTTCTGCGCCTTGCCCTTCTTTGCGGGGGCGGCAACTGGATTTGCCGCCTCCTCGGCCTCTTTCTCCAGCCGCATCTGTTTGAGCCGGGCGGTCTTCTTCACACGCGCCGCAGCTTCCTGCTCGATAATGGCGCGTGATGCAATTGTGGCCTGATCCGCGCGATCCGCAGGGTTCTTCTTCTCGGCCTTGAAAATACGATTGCCGACGTCCTTCATGCGAGATCCTCCATCAAATTTCAGCCAATAAAAAAGGCCGGGACAGGCCCGACCTTCCTCATCATCTCAACCCGCCGCGCCAGTACATCCGTGGTCACGGGCGGGGAGATAACAATGTCATGAAGTGCCGTGTTAGGGCACAAACGCGCGATCCGTTCAGAGAGCGCGAAGGTTGTCCGCCGAGGTCTTGCCCGAGCGCCGATCCTGCGTCAGCTCGAAGCTTACCTTCTGCCCGTCTTTCAGCGTGGACAGGCCGGCGCGTTCAACCGCCGAAATATGGACGAACACGTCAGCGGCGCCGTCATCTGGCTGGATGAAACCGAAGCCCTTGGTGCTGTTGAACCACTTTACCGTTCCAGAAGCCACGTCGATGTCCTTTCAATAGCCATGGAAAACCGCCACCGCATAAAAACGGTGTATCAAAACCGATGTTGTCAGGATTTTCGTGACGATGCGCCTTGGCGCAGAAACAAATATCGTCGATCAATATCGATACCGAGCTATGTAGGTCATCATTGTGTTTCTTACAAGGCACAATTTTATTTTCTTTCGAGAGAAGACTATCGGCGCGACCGCACGCGGCGGCGTGTCACGGCCGCAATGCTGCGACTTGCTTGTGGACTTTCCCCCACGCGGCCTTAAATCTCGGAACTGGAGCAACTCTCAGGACAATCCCTATGCACGATCCGATCCCGACCATCGTTTTTCCGGACGGCCGCAAGGTTCCCGCGCTCGGCCAGGGGACATGGCGCATGGGGGAAAACCGCGCGAAGTCCGCCGACGAGATCCGCAGCCTGCAGACCGGGCTCGATCTCGGCATGACGCTGATCGACACTGCAGAGATGTACGGCGACGGCGCTGCCGAACGTATCGTGGGAGAAGCGATCCGGGGTCGGCGCGACGAGGCATTCGTCGTCAGCAAGGTGCTGCCCTCCAACGCCAGCCGCGCGGGTACGGTTGCCGCCTGCGAACGCAGCCTGCGCAATCTCGGCATCGACTGCGTCGATCTTTACCTTCTGCATTGGCGCGGGGGCTATCCGCTCGCCGAAACTGTCGCCGCCTTCGAAGAGCTGAAGAAGGCCGGCAAGATCCGTGCCTGGGGCGTATCCAATTTCGACGTCGACGACATGGAGGAGGTGTCGGCCGTTCCTGACGGCGGCAACGTCGCGGCCAATCAGGTGCTCTACAATCTCGCCCGCCGCGGCATCGAATTCGACCTGCTGCCCCGGTGCCGCGATCGGGGCGTGGCGGTCATGGCCTACTCACCGCTCGACGAAGGCCGCCTTCTGCATGACGCCGATCTGATTCACATCGCCAAGGCGCATCAGGCGACGCCCGCCCAGGTGGCACTCGCCTTTTTGAAGACGCGTTCCGGGGTGATTTCGATCCCGAAGACCGGTTCCCCCGAACGCGCCCGCGAAAACCGCGACGCGATGGATATCCGCCTTACGACGGAAAATCTCGACGAACTCGACCGCCACTTCCCGCCGCCGCGAAGGAAGACGCGGCTGGAGGTGATTTGATGCCATAGGTACCCAGACGGGCGAAGTGGGCTTGTAAGGGTGCGGCAGGTGCAGCCCCTCCCACCTGTGGGGAGGCGCGCGCCCCCGAAGGGCGCGATCTTTCCCGCTTCTTTACATTCCCTGGGGCCCGCGGTTCATCGCGGCGATGCCGGTGCGGCAGACTTCGATCAGCCCGAGCGGCTTCATGATGGCGATGAACTGCTCGATCTTGGAAGGCTTGCCGGTGATTTCGAAGACGAAGTGATCGATGTTGGCGTCGATGACCGAGGCACGGAAGGCGTCGGCGAGCCTGAGCGCCTCCACCCGATGTTCCCCCGAGCCGTGTACCTTGACGAGCGCCAGTTCACGCTCGATCGGCCGCTCATGGCCCAGACCGGCGGCGCGGACCGTGAGATCTACGACCCGGTGCACCGGCACCAGACGTTCGAGCTGGTTCTTGATCTGCTCGAGCACGTGCGGCGTGCCGCGGGTCACGATGGTGATGCGCGAGAGATGAGCCTCGTGCTCCGTCTCGGAGACCGTCAGGCTCTCGATATTGTAGCCGCGGCCGGAGAAAAGGCCGATGACGCGGGCCAGCACGCCCGGCTCGTTATCGACCAGAACGGAAAGCGTGTGCGTTTCCGCAAGCTCCGTTTCCTTGGCGATGAAGTAGGCGGAGCCCGTCGCCTGAAGATGTGCATTCATTTTCCTGTTCCTACCTTGTCTTCAAACGAGCTGGCGGCCCTTGGCATCGATGGCGTTGGCGACCACCTCGTCCGTTGCCTCGTCGGGGAGCAGCATCTCGTTATGCGCCTTGCCCGAAGGGATCATCGGGAAGCAGTTGGCGAGATTGGCGACGCGGCAGTCGAAAATGACCGGGGCCGGTGTGTCGATCATCTGCCGGATCGCATCGTCGAGCTCTCCCGGCTTTTCGCAACGGATGCCGACGCCGCCATAGGCCTCGGCGAGCTTGACGAAGTCCGGCATCGCCTCGGTGTAGGAATGCGACAGCCGGTTGCCGTGCAGGAGCTGCTGCCACTGCCGGACCATGCCCATATATTGATTGTTCAGGATGAAGATCTTGACCGGCAGGCCGTACTGAACCGCGCACGACATCTCCTGGATACACATCTGGATCGAGGCGTCGCCGGCGATGTCGATGACGAGGCTCTCCGGATGCGCGACCTGGACGCCGACCGCGGCCGGGAATCCGTAGCCCATGGTGCCGAGGCCGCCCGAGGTCATCCAGCGGTTCGGCTCTTCGAAGCCGAAGAACTGCGCGGCCCACATCTGGTGCTGGCCGACTTCGGTGGTGATGTAGGTGTCGCGGTCCTTGGTGAGCTCGTACAGCCGCTGGATCGCATATTGCGGCATGATGACGTCGGCACTCGGCGTATAGGCCAGCGAGTTGCGCGCCCGCCACCTGGAGATCTCTTTCCACCAGTCGCCAAGCCGCGCCTGGTCGACCGTCTTGGCCGCAGCACGCCACAGGCGGATCATGTCCTCGAGCACAGCGGCGACGTCGCCGATGATCGGAACGTCGACGCGGACGTTCTTGTTGATGGAGGACGGGTCGATATCGATGTGGATCTTCTTCGAGTTGGGTGAGAAGGCATTGAGCCGGCCGGTGATCCGGTCGTCGAAGCGCGCGCCGATGCAGATCATGAGGTCGCAATCATGCATCGCCAGGTTGGCTTCGTAGGTCCCATGCATGCCGAGCATGCCGAGCCAGTTCTTGCCGGAGGCCGGATAGGCGCCGAGGCCCATCAGCGTCGACGTGATCGGGAAGCCGGTGAGCTCGACCAGCTCCCTCAGGAAATGTGCGGCTTGCGGCCCGGAATTGATGACGCCGCCGCCCGAATAGATGACCGGCTGGCGCGCCGTTTTCATGAGCGCGACCGCCTCCTCGATCCTCTTCAGGTCCCCTTGGGTCTTCGGCTGGTAGCTCTTCTGTGTCGGAACGGCCGAAGGCGGCGTATAGGTACCGGTTGCGAACTGGACGTCCTTCGGAATGTCGACGACGACCGGACCCGGACGGCCCGACTGAGCAACGCGGAAAGCCTCATGGATGACGCGGGCGAGCTCGTTGACGTCCCTGACCAGCCAGTTGTGCTTGGTGCAGGGCCGGGTGATGCCGATCGTGTCGCATTCCTGGAAGGCGTCCGAGCCGATCAGCGACGTCGGTACCTGCCCCGAAATGCAGACGAGCGGGATCGAGTCCATCAGCGCGTCCTGCAGCGGCGTGACCGCATTGGTTGCTCCCGGGCCCGAAGTCACGAGCATGACGCCGACCTTGCCGGTGGAGCGGGCATATCCTTCGGCCATATGGCCGGCGCCCTGCTCGTGGCGGACGAGAATGTGCTGGATATCCTCCTGCTGGAAAATCTCGTCGTAGATCGGGAGCACGGCACCGCCGGGATAGCCGAAGATGTGTTCGACGCCATTGTCTTTCAAAGCCTGGAGAACGATCTCCGCGCCCGTCATCTGGTTCTCAGTTCCGCTCATTGGCCTGCTTCCGTCCCTCGTTCAGGTTTGGGTGAATAACGTGTTTGAAGGCATAAAAAAAGGCCCCGTCAGGAGCCTCGTTCAGCGCATGGGTGGCTACCGCCGGATGGTTACACCATCCTGCCCATGCGCCGTCCCACCACAAGAATAACCGCGAAATTTTTCATGGGGCGATTTGTTAAACGGAAATTCCCCATCCGTCAACGGCTTTGGCGTGTCCCGATCGGCACGGCCTGCGAGCAACCAGTTATTAAACCGCAGCCGCTATCCTGGGACGCAGCAAGGAAAAGGCGCCGGATTCGGCGCGCATCCTGCTGCTGATTGGCGTTTTCGCCCGAGGTGCTGCGTTGCTCGAAAGTGGAAATCAATCGGCGCCTCGCGCCGCCGAGACGGATCGCCGCGATACGTTCAAGCCCGGCAATCGATTTCTCGGGCGGGTCGTCGCCTGCAACGGCTCGCGCGCCACGATCGCGGCGGTCGCCGAAAATGGCGAGACTTCGCTCACCGAGCTCTGGTCGGTCGGCAAGTTGGTTTCGATTTCCGTCGGCACCAACCGTGTCGTCGCACTCGTCTATTCGATGCAGACCGTTTCCGAGGGCTGGGGCGAAGAGGTCAACAATACTTTCCGCATCGAAGTGGAATTGATGGGCGAGGTTCATGTCGGTGCGGATGGGCGGGAAGAGTTTTCCGCCGGCATCAGCCGCTATCCCTATCTCGGAGCGATTGCCCACCGCATCCGCGTGAGCGATCTCGCCCGCATCTACGACTCCGGTCAATCGGACAGTTGCGTCATCGGCAAGCTGACGCAGGACGAAAGTCTCGACGCCACCATCCATGTGCCTTCCATGCTTGCCAAGCACTTTGCCATCGTCGGCACCACCGGCGTCGGCAAGTCGACCGCCGTGACACTGCTCCTGAACAAGGCGATCGCCGCCGACCCGAAGCTGCGTGTGCTGATCCTCGATCCGCACAACGAGTTCGCCGCCGCGTTTCCCGACCAGGCGGTGATAATCGACACGGATACGCTCGACCTCCCGTTCTGGTTCTTCCGGCTCGAGGAGTTGGCCGAGGTCATCTTTCGCGGACGCCCGCCGGTGCCGGACGAACTCGATATCCTGCGGGACGTCATCGCGGACGCGAAAAAAGCATTCAAGGGCGGCGAATCCGCCCTGATGCGGCGGCAGACGGAAAAGAGCTCGATCACCGCGGATACCCCCGTCCCATACCGCATTGCCGATCTTCTGGCGCTGATCGATGAGCGCATCGGTCGGCTGGAGGGACGCAACGACAAGCCGTACCTGCGCTCCCTCAAGGTCAGGATCGTCTCCGCAGTCAACGATCCGCGCTACCATTTCATGTTCTCGCAGAACACGATCACGGACACGATCGAGGACACGATTGCAAAGATCTTCCGCATTCCCGGCGACGGCAAGCCGATCGCCACCTTCGAGCTTGCCGGGATCCCATCGGAAGTCGTCAACTCCCTCGCCTCCGTGCTCTGCCGCATGGCCTTCGAGATAGGCCTCTGGGGCAATGGCGCCATTCATATGCTGGTCGTTTGCGAAGAGGCGCACCGCTATGTGCCGGCCGATCCGTCGCTCGGCTTTGTGCCGACACGCCAGGCTATTTCACGGATCGCCAAGGAGGGTCGCAAATACGGAGTCTCGCTCGGCATCATTACCCAGCGGCCGGGCGAGCTCGATCCGACGATCCTGTCGCAATGCTCGACGGTCTTCGCCATGCGGCTCGCCAACGATCGCGACCAGGAAATCATCCGTTCGGCGATCGCCAATTCGTCGATCTCCACCACCAGCTTCATTTCCTCGATCGGCAACGGCGAGGCGATCGCATTCGGCGAGGCGGTCGCAGTGCCGATGCGCATGCGCTTTGCCCGCGTCGACGATGCGCGGTTGCCCCGCGCCCACGGCATCACCGACAAGGTTGACGACGACGCGCCGCCCCTCGCCGACCTCCGTTCGATCATCAGCCGAATGCGTGCCGTCAACGGTCCCGACATATCGAGTTTCCAACAGAGCTATCTGGCGTCACAGACCAAGCAGGCGCCGGCGCTCGAGGACAATAACCGGAGCGGGAGAGGCACCGGGACCGAGATCGCGGACTCCCATTCGCGACGATACCCCGCATTCGAGCCCTATAGCCCCGACATGCTTCCCCGCCCGTCCGAGCCGGGAAACCAGGAGTTCGAACGCTTCAGCCGGATCCGCGAGCAGATCCTGTCCGGAGAGGCGGAACGGATGTCGGGCCGGCCCGCCGAGGCGCCCGGCCAACCGGATGCAGGCTTCGCCACGCCGGCACCGCGTCACGAGGGGTCGCTTCGCGAAAGCCTGCTCAGGCGACCACTCGGCAGCCTCATCCGCAAATAGAACGGAAGCGGAGGGTACGGTGCGTCCTGACCGCTCAACCTGCCCTGATTGCAATTTTGGATCCGGGGGCTCCTCTCAAGCGTTGAGGTGACGTCAAGGCGAGGAGACGATCATGGACGACACTGACGCATGGAGAAACGAGCGGCGCCTCTGGCTTGAGGGCTCCGATCCCTATCGCGAATTGCTGGACGAAGACTGCATCATGGCATTCCCTGCGCCGGTTGGTCTGCTGCGCGGACGATCGGTCATAATCCGAAGTCTCCAGGGAATTCCGCGGTGGGAACATCTCACGATCAGCGAGAAAGTCATGAGCCGGATCGGCGAGAACTTCATCGTGCTCGGCTATCTTGCGGAGGCGCGACGCGCGGAAGGTGGGCCTTATGCGGCGTGTTGTACCTCGACCTATCACGGCGTGGGAGCAGACTGGAAGCTTATTCAGCACCAGCACACGCCGGTTGATTGACGGCCCGCAAGCCTCCGCCTCCGTTGCGCGGAGCAAATTGGGATGAAAATCATGGAAGAGATTTTGACGCGCTTCTTCGAGCGCTACGAGAGCATGGCCAATCAGGTCCTTGCGGGGGCGCTTCCGGTCGGAAGTACGACCTCCGCCTTCGCCACGGACTTTATCGCCGCCTCGCCGGCCGGAGTCATGACGGGAAAAAACGACGAGACCCTGACGGCTTCGATGGAAAAGGGTTATGCCCGCTATCGTGCTATCGGCACCAGGGAATTGAAGATCCGCAAAACCACGGTAACGCCGATCGATGCGCTGCATTTTCTCGTAAGGGTCGATTGGCGCTCCGTCTTCGACGCCGAGGAACAGCCGAATGTCACCATCGATTTCGAGGTTCATTACCTCGTTCAGCTGCGTGGCGGCGAGCCGAAGATTTTCGGTTGGATCAGCGGCGACGAGGAGGCGGTATTAAAGGAGCACGGCATCGACTGACGCTTCTGATGCCGCTTCAGACAGCAGCATAATGCTCAAGGAGCCTCAGCCCTGTGCTCGTTGTTCAGTCTAAGGCATCCGGACCGTCGATACGCTGCCAGGTCTCGTCAAGCTGATTGCGAAACCAGGTCATCTGACGCTTGGCATATTGGCGCGTTGCCGCCGCGCCGGCCTCGATCACCTGCGCCTCGCTCATCTCGCCTTTCAGCATCGCGGCGATCTGTGGGACGCCGATCGCCTTCATCACCGACATCTCCGGAGGAAGGCGAAGCGCGAGAAGCGCGCGCACCTCCTCGACGGCGCCTCTCGCAAGCATCGTCTCGAAGCGTCGATCGATACGGCCATGAAGAAGCCGCCGCTCCGGCAATACGACGATCTTCTGCGCTCGCGCCGGGTCGATGTTCACCGGCCCACGGCTCTGCTGGTAAGATCCTATCGGCCTTCCCGTGGCCTCGATTACCTCCAGCGCGCGCACGATACGCTGCCCATCGCCGGGTTGCACGCGCGCCGCCGTCTCCGGATCGCGCTCGGAAAGTTCACCGTGCAGCGCCTCGGCGCCTTCCTCCGTCAGGCGCGCACGCAGGCGCTGGCGGATCGCCGGCGGAATCTCGGGCATATCCGATAGCCCTCCGATCAGCGCTTTGAAATAGAGGCCCGTGCCACCGACGAAGACCGGCAGCCGCCCTTCCTTCCTCAGCCGCGCCACGAGCGCTTCCGCTTCGCGGAGCCACACGCCGGTGGAATAGGCCCGGCCCGGGGGGACATGACCGTAGAGGAAATGCTCGACGCCCCCCATCTCGCTTTCATCCGGCCGCGCGGTCAGGACTTTCAGTGTGCCGTAAACCTGCATGCTGTCCGCATTGATCACGACGCCGCCGTGTCTTTGCGCGAGCTTCACCGCGAGCGCGGACTTGCCGCTGGCGGTCGGCCCGGTTATCAGGATCGCGTCGATGTCTTTCGCAAGGTTTTGCATCATGGCTCTCGTTGCCACGCTTATCGCCAATCCGTCAAATCCCGTTCTGTCGCCAGCACGCGCGGAAGCGGCAGCGGAAAGCCTCGACGCGTCCGGGCTCTATTGGCTCGCGGACGGTATTGCCTGCGACATCGTGTTGAGGGATGGCGCCGAGGCCGGCGAAGCGGAAGCTCGGCTGCGCCAGGCGGTCGCCGGCGCCGCGATCGACGTCGCCGTGCAAGATGCCGAAAGCCGCCGCAAGCGATTTCTGATTGCCGACATGGACTCCACCATGATCGGGCAGGAATGCATCGACGAGCTGGCCGCGGAAGTCGGCTTGAAGGAAAAGGTCGCGGCAATCACCGCGCGCGCCATGAACGGCGAGATCGCTTTCGAGCCGGCACTCGTCGAAAGAGTGGCGCTTCTCCAGGGCCTGCCCGTTACCGTCGTCGCGGAGGTCATCGCCACGCGTATCACATTGACGCCGGGTGGCCGCGAACTGATTGCTACGATGAAGGCGAAGGGACATTACAGCGCCCTCGTCTCCGGCGGCTTCACCGTATTTACCGGCCCTATCGCAGAGAAGCTCGGATTCGACGAAAACCGTGCCAACATTCTCGTTGAAGAGAACGGCAAGCTGACCGGCGACGTTGCCCGGCCGATCCTCGGCAAGCAGGCCAAGGTCGACGCGCTCATCGACATTTCTGAACGGCTCGGCATCACGCCGGCGGACGTCATCGCCGTCGGCGACGGTGCCAATGATCTCGGAATGCTGCAGCTTGCCGGCACTGGAGTGGCGCTCCACGCTAAGCCCGTCGTTGCCGAACAGGCGAAGATCCGCATCGACCATGGCGACCTCACCGCCCTGCTCTATCTCCAGGGATACCGCAAGACGGATTTCGTGACGTGATCATTCTAGAGACCGAGCGGCTCAGGCTCCGTGCCTGGGCCGAGACCGACCGCGAACTCTTTGCCGAGATCAACAACGATCCCACGGTCATGGAGTTCTTCCCGTTCCGCCGCACCCGCGCGGAGGCCGACGCGCTTTTCGACCGCAACAACCGCAACATCTTCGAAACCGGCTTCGGCTTCTTCGCGCTCGCGCTCCGTGAGAACGACGCACCGGTCGGCTTCTGCGGACTTGCACGCACCGATCTCGAACCGCACCTGCCCGACGGCACCGTCGAGATCGGTTGGCGCCTGGCTCTCCGCCATTGGGGAAAGGGCTACGTGACGGACGCAGCCCGGGCGCTTCTCGATTATGGATTCGGCGAGAGGAAGCTTAGGGAGATCGTTGCCATCGCCGTTCCGGCCAACACGCGCTCCACCGCCGTGATGAAGCGGATCGGCATGCGCCCCGATTCCATGCGCGACTTCGATCATTCCGGCGTCCCGGACACGCATCCGCATCTCAAACGCCACGTCCTTTACGCAATAACCGCGGAAGAATGGCGGCGGGATGGCCTTGCCGCGAAGCGGTAGCACCCCGTCGCCACGGCCGAGAGCGCGCGCTCTATTCCATCCGCACCGTCACGAAACGCAGTTCGCCGGTCTTGTTCGCGATCATCAGCAAGGCGTTGCGGCGCCCGTCGGCCTTCAGTTCGGTGACGCGTGAGGTGACATCCTCCGGCGTTTCCATCGCTTCCTGACCGAGTTCGACGATCACCTCGCCCGGCTCCACCCGACGCTCGGCAGCGGGCGAATTGGGTTGCACCTCGGTGATCACGACGCCTTTGACGCTTTCGACAATGCCGAAACTCTGGCGGCGGTCGGCGTCGAGCTCGGCAAGCTTCATTCCGAGCACGGTGTCGCTTGCAGGCAGTTGCGCGGCCGGCGGCTCGCCGGGCTTCGCCTCACCGCCATTCGGCAGCACTTCGCCCGGTTTCGCATTGGCGAGCTGCTCGCCATCCTCCAGCCGGCCGAGCGTCACGCGAGCGGTCTGCTCCTTGCCGTCGCGGATAATGACCACATCGACCGCCTTGCCGACCGGGCTCTCGCCGACCGTGCGCATGAGATCGCGAATTTCCGCGATATCCGTTCCGTCGAAGCGGATGATGATGTCGCCCGGCTTGATCTCGCCCTTGGTGATCGGACCGCCCTCGATGATGCCCGAAACGAGCGCGCCGCGTGGCAGCTCCATCTTCAGGCTCTCGGCGATATCGTCGGTGACGGGCTGGATCCGTACACCGAGCCAGCCACGGCGCGTCTCGCCGAATTCCCTGAGCTGGTTGACGACGTTCACCGCAAGCTCCGCCGGCACGGCAAAGCCGATACCGACCGACATGCCGGTCTGCGAAAGGATCGCCGTATTGATGCCGACGACCTCACCCTGCATGTTGAAAAGCGGACCGCCCGAATTGCCGCGGTTGATCGCCGCATCGGTCTGGATGAAACTGTCGTAGGGTCCGGCATTGATATTGCGGCCGCGTGCGGAGACGACACCCACGGATACGGATACGCCCAGGCCGAACGGATTGCCGACGACCATCACCCAATCGCCGATCCTGATCTTTCGCGAGTCGCCGAAGGAGACGGCCTTGAGCGGCTTCTTCGGTTCGACCTTCAGGAGGGCGAGGTCGGTTTTCGTATCCATGCCGACAAGCTTCGCCTTAAGCTTCGATCCATCGGAGAAATTGATCTCGATATCGTCGGCATCCTGGATGACGTGGTTGTTGGTGACTATGTAGCCGGCCGGATCGATGATGAATCCGGAACCGAGCGAGTTGACCGTGCGCGGCCGGCCGCCCTCGCCGCCCTGTCCTTTGAAAAACTCGTCGAAGAACTCCTGATGCGGCGATCCTTCCGGCACCTGCGGCATCGGCGCATTGTCGTCGCTCTTGACGTTCTGCGAAATCGAGATGTTGACGACGGCGTCGAGCAGTCCCTCGGCGAGATCGGCAACGGACGGCGGGCCGGCCGGAGGCCGGGACGTGGCCGTCTGGGCCAGCGTCGCATTGGTGAATATGAGTGCCGTCGCAGCCGCCAGCACCAGGCCGCGGAAGAATTCGGGTCGTTTCGACAAGTCGCTAGGCTCCTATCATTTCCCTTACATAACGCCGGCCCCCGGTCGTCCGGCAAGGATGATGCATGAACATCGCTCGGCTGCAACGAACTACAGCGCAGCGCGACCCGATCGAGACGCGCATCACGCGAACCTTCTCTTGAAGATACGGCGGAATTCCGAAGCGTCCAAACACGATTTCCTGATCCGGGCAGCGAACCGGCGGTGCCTCAGATGGTTATTTCGTGCCCGTGCTCTTTCAGAGCCTCCACGGCCTGCTCGAGATTGGACCCGGCGACGAAGACGTAATCGGTGCTGAAGGTCGAATTGGCGAAGACGCCGACACCTGCCTCCGACAGCGGTCGCAGCACCGACGATAGAACGCCTGGCACGTCGAAACTGAAGTGCTGCTCGATGCGGAAGCAGCGCCAGCCGAGCGAACTCTGCACGCTCGATGGGACACGGGCGGCACGACAGACGAGCGTCATTTCCTCGCGGGAACTGGAAACCGTCCAGAACCCCGGGCCCGGCAGCCACTCCGGAATCGCGGATCCGACGTTCAAACGGGTAATGGCATATTCGGCATCGACCAGCCGGATGAGCAATTTATGTGGCATTCGCATTATCCTCGAAGCAACCATACGAGCCCGACGCCGACGGCCACCGAAGTCAATCCGGCCAATCGGAGCTGATGTTCAGGGACATACGGCAATCGCCTCGCCAGTTCCACCAAAACCAAAGGGGCCAGTGCGTACACCAGCCCCTCGATGATCAGGAAAAAAGCCAGACCGGTCAGAAAGTCGGACATCGTCCGCTCAATCTGCGGTGGTCGGCGCCGCCAGGCCCGGGCTCGGTGGCGGTTGGTCCGCACCGTCCGCACTGTTGAAATAACGGAAGAATTCCGAATGCGGCGACAGCACGATGGTTGTGTCCGGGCTGCCGATCGACTGCGCATAGGCAGCCATCGACCGGTAGAACTCGAAGAAGCCCGGATCGCGCTGGAATGCGTCGGCAAATATCTGCGTCCGCTCCGCTTCGCCCTCACCGCGCAGGATTTCCGAATCACGCTGCGCTTCGGCGACGATCTCGACCACTTGACGATCGGCAATCGCGCGGCGTCGCTGGCCTTCCTCGTTGCCCCGGGCACGGATCAGTTCGGCTTCGGCCAGACGTTCCGCCTTCATCCGATCGTAGGTCTGCTGCGAGACTTCCTGGGTCAGGTCCGTGCGGCGGATGCGCACGTCCTCGATATTGAGACCAAGCGACTCGGCATCCGCGCTGAGGTCCGTACGGACCTCACGCATCATCGATGCGCGCTCGTCGGAAAGCGCCGCCTCGAATCCCCTCAGACCGTAGACCCGGCGCAGCGACGCATCGAGGCGCGTCCTAAGCCGGGACTCCGCAGATTCCCGGTCTCCGGAAACCGTCTGCCGGAAGCGGCGGGGGTCGGCGATCTTGTAGACGACGAATGCATCCACCTCGTAGAATTTGCCGCCGGAGACCTGCACGCGGATATTGTCGAGGTCGAAACGGAGTGCCTGGTCTTCGACATACTGGACGCGATCGGCGTCCATGAAGCCGAATGGAAGCTTGAAATAAAGACCCGGTTCGCTCTTCACCTCCCGGATCTGACCGAAGCGAACGACGATCGCCTGCTGGCGCTCGTTCACGACGAAGACCGAGGAATAGACGACGAACAGGACGGCGGCGAGGACGATCAGGATTATTGAACTGCGATTATTGATCATTGGTTTCCTCCCGACTGAACGGGCCTGCCGATTTCGTTGAGCGGCAGGTAGGGCAGCACGCCCTGGCCGTTCTTTTCGTCCAGGATGACCTTCTTGGACTTGCCGAGAACGCCTTGCAGCGTTTCGATGTAAAGCCGCTTGCGCGTGACCTCGGGGGCCTTGGAATATTCGTCGTAGACCGAGATGAAGCGCTGAGCCTCACCCTGAGCTTCCTTGACGACGCGGTCCTTGTAGGCGGCCGCCTCTTCGCGGATCTGGGCGCCCTGGCCGCGAGCCCTGCCGAGCACCTGGTTGGCGTACTGGTTCGCCTCCTCCACGAAGCGGTCCTCATCCTGTTCGGCGCGCTGCACTTCGTCGAAGGCATCGGCCACCTCACGCGGCGGTGCGGCATCCTCGATCGCTACGGTATTCACCGATATGCCGGCGCCGTAAGCATCCATCGTCGCCTGGATCGTGTTCTTCACGTCCGCGGCGATCGCCTGGCGGTTGTCGCGGAAGATATCCTGGGCCGGACGGCGGCCGACGACCTCGCGCATTGCGCTTTCGGCCACCTGCTGCAGCGTGTCGGCCGGGTTCTCGACATTGAAGAGATAGGCCTTCGGATCGGTAACCGAGAACAGCACCGAGAACTGCACGTTGACGATGTTCTGATCGCCGCTGAGCATCAGGCCGGCATTCGACTGGCCCGTGCGGCCGCCGATATTCTGCTGCTGCTCCGTCACCTTGACGATCTCGACGGTTTCGAGCGGCCAGAAGTGATAGTGCAGGCCCGGCATGGAGATTTCTTCCTTCGGCTTGCCGAAGCGCATCTCGACGCCGCGTTCATCCGGCTGAACGGTATAGATGGAATTCAGCAGAACGAAGCCGAGGACCAACAGGCCTACGATGACGAAGATCCCGCCGTTGAAGCCTCCCGGCACCACGTTTTTCAACTGATCCTGGCCACGCCGGATGATCTCTTCCAGATCCGGCGGACCGCCTCTTCCGCCGCGTGGCCGGTTGGGCCCCTGGCCCCATGGCCCCTGATTGCCGCCGCCGCCGCCCCACGGGCCGCCGCCGCCGCCATTCTGATTGCTCCAGGGCATCAAATCCTCACTTCCAAGAAACTCTGTCGCTGAACGCCCCGCAGGCATTGCGGCCGGTCACGATGTGAACCCGTTATAGGTATCATGTGCATTGCTTTCAACGCGATACGGCCGAGTTCACCGTAAATGCGTTAAAATTGTTCACCGCTGCGCCGCAGCGATAGGCAAGTGCGTGGATAAGCACCGAGACCGCTCAGGCTCCGGCACCTTCTGGCGGCGACGTGCGGCGGCGCCAGGTCACGAAGTGCATCGCGTGGCTGTCTTTTTCGCCGCGCGGAAGGTCTTCCTCCAGCACCTTTTCGAAAATCGACGGGTCGATAGAAGGGAAGCGTGTATCGCCATCCACCTCCGCCTGCACTTCGGTCACGTGCAGCACATCGGCCATGCCGATCGACTGACGGTAGATCTCGCCGCCACCAATAATGCAAATCTCGTCGGCCCCGACCGCGGCCGCCCGCTCCCGCGCGATCGTGAGCGCCACTTCCAGCGACGGCGCCACCTCCGCGCCGGGAGCCTCGAAATCGGGGTTGCGGCTGATGACGATGTTCGGCCTGCCGGGCAAGGGTCGCCCGAGCGAGGCCCAGGTCTTACGTCCCATGACGACCGGCTTGCCGATCGTCAGCGCCTTGAAGCGCTTGAGATCGGTCGAAAGCCGCCAGGGCAGATCGCCCTCGCGGCCGATGACTCCATTCGCTGCGACAGCGACGACGAAAACGATCTTCGGTCGGGTGGTCACCTTCTGCTCCGCCTCAGTCATGAAAGCCACTCGGCTTGCTGTCGATTTCACGCGCGCGAACCAGCGCCGCCCGGTCCGTGACGACGCGAATATAGCGATCTATCACGTCGCTTTCCGGCAGGATCTTGCGCATCCACTGCAATGCGCTTGCGAGCAACAGATCGGCCGCGCTCATCGATTCGCCAAGGAGATAGGTGTGCCGCGTAAGCGCGTCGATCACATGCGCACACATTTCGGTGTATAGCCTCGCGAGCCCCGGATTGTTCACCGTCACTCCGGATATATGAGCGAGAGCGGTCGGCTCGATGACACCGGCATAGTAGGCGAGCCACGACAGATAGGCGCCGCGCTCGCGATGGCCGGGCGGCCGGCTCAGGCTGCAATCGGGATAGAGATCCGTCAGATATTGCACGACCGCGACCGACTCCCAGATCAATGTCCCGTCGTGGAGGAGTGCCGGCACCTGCTTGTGCGGATGCGGATTGTTTTCGTCCGGGCCGCCGGATCCGTCCCAACGGCGGATATCGACATAACGGATGTCGTAGTCGGCACCGAGTTCTTCGAGCAGCCAGATGATGCGCGATGAGCGCGACAAAGGCGCGTGGATCAGCGTCAGCATGGAAACCTCCCATTGGGGCACCACCGGGAAACGCGGGAGCCGGCTTTGCCCGGAGTGCTTAGCTAGACCGCGACCGGCGCCTTGATATGTGAATCGGCTTCGTAGCCGACGAGCTCAAAGTCTTCGAATCTAAACGAAAATATATCCTTCACCGCCGGATTTAGTTCCATTTTCGGCAGCGGCTTCGGCGTTCTCGTCAGTTGCAGCTGCGCCTGTTCGAAGTGGTTGCGGTAGATATGTGCGTCACCCAGCGTATGAACGAAATCGCCGGCTTCGAGTCCTGTCACCTGCGCCACCATCATCGTCAGCAGAGCGTAGGAAGCGATATTGAAGGGTACGCCGAGAAAGATATCGCCCGAGCGCTGGTAGAGCTGGCAGGAGAGCTTCCCGTCCGCCACGTAGAACTGGAACAGGCAGTGGCATGGCGGGAGCGCCATTTCGTCCACAAGCGCCGGGTTCCAGGCCGAAACGATGTGGCGGCGGGAATTCGGATTGGTCTTCAGGCCTTCGACGAGCGCCGCGATCTGATCGATATGTCCGCCGCCGGGCGTCGGCCAGGAGCGCCATTGATAGCCGTAGACCGGTCCGAGCTCGCCGTTTTCGTCCGCCCATTCGTCCCAGATGCTCACCCCGTTTTCCTTGAGATAGGCGACGTTCGTGTCGCCCCTGAGGAACCAGAGAAGCTCGTGAATGATCGAGCGCAGATGCAGCTTCTTGGTGGTCAGCACCGGAAAACCCTGCGACAGGTCGAAGCGCATCTGATAGCCGAAAACGGAGCGCGTGCCCGTACCCGTACGGTCGCCCCGGTCGGTTCCCGTTGTGATCACATGTTCGAGGAGATCGAGATATTGTCGCATGCTTTTCCGCCGACGATTCGTTCGTAGCGTCGAAAATAGAACGAACCGCCGCGCGAACCAATGGTGGAAAGGTGTTTTCCCGCACTTCGCGTCGCCATGCACGACCGTCCGTCGGTCGGGCCAACCAGCCCCAAGACCTCCGGCATACGCGCCCGGCGGTTCATTTCGACGGGCGTCGGTTTGCGGCGTGGTCCTGATACTGCTCGTTCCTTACCGCCCTCTCGTCGAGGCCGCGCGAGTCGGAATGCTGGGCCTTGTCCCTGTTCGACAGGACGTCGTTTTCGCCGAGGATGCCTTCCTTCAGTTCGGTTTTCGCACCGCTACCGTCGCCCTTGCCCTTGTCGGGCTTTCCCATGTTCTTCTTGCTGGCGTGAGCCATCGCAGTCTCCTTTCAGCTATTCTCGGAAATGCCGGCCAGTTCCATCAGTCGCCGGCGCCCTTGTGATGCCTGCTCTCCTGATTTTTCCCACGCAGAATGCTGCGATCGTCCGCCTCGCGGGCATCGCCATGCTCGGTGCTCAGATCCTGTCCCTTGCGTTGCGCCTTTCTCAAAGCGTCGGAACGGTGCAGATCCGCGTCGGCATTGAAGTCCTTGTCTGCGTTGGAGGTGTTCTCGCGGCCCTGCAGCACGCGCTTCTGCTGCTCTTGCGTCTTTCTGCCGACCATTGCCTTGCTCCTATTTGTTGCTGCGACCGCGCTGGTCCGGATTTGCGCCGCCTTGCGCGGTCGTGTCGTTCGCGACATCTCCTTCAATAGTGTTGCCGCGTTTCAGGGCTTCGTAGTCCGACGGTCCACCAATGCCCTTCGTGCGTCCGATCCCGGGATCCTGCTTCAGGTCCTTGTCGCTCGGGCGGCGTGTCTTCGGATGTTTGGACGATGTCATCGGCCTTCCTCCTGCTCTGCGACTTGTCCCGGGGCGCCCCTCGTTCACTTCCTCGGTTAACCGCACTGAACCGTGAATGTTCCGCAATCGCGGCCCCGTTCGGCAGTACGAGGCGGAGCAGTATTTATCGGCAGCGGCGAAACAATCGCGGCGTATGGCTGTTAGGCCAATCTACAGCGCCGCGTTCTTGGCGGGACGCGAAATTCTGCATGTTCACGCCTGAACGGGCTCTGACCGCCTGAACCGGTTCCCGCCAAAGAGACATGCAGTTGCGCTTCAGCCATCAAGCAAGGGAGGTGACGATGAGCGCCACAGGTCTCGACGTCTTCGAGAAGACACTGCAAACGACCCATATCTGGCTCGGCGAGATCATGGAACAACACGGTCCCGACCGGAAAGTCGCCTGGCACATCCTGTCAGTTGTGCTGCGGGTCCTGCGGGACCGGCTTCCTCCGGAAATCGCGGCCCATCTCGGCGCGGAACTTCCGCTGATCGTACGAGGCGCCTACTACGATCAATACCGGCCGAACCACCCACCGGACAAGGGCACTCGTTCGCTCGACGAATTTCTCGCCCGGATCGCGGAGGGTATGAAGGATACGCGACCGGTCAATCCGGCCGACGCGGCGCGTAGCGTATTTCGGGTCCTGGCGCGGCATGTCGACCTTGGCCAGACTGCAAAGGTACGCGACGCCTTGCCCAAAGAAATTCAGTCGCTGTGGCCCGACAGCATCGGCGCCCGCGAATAGCGCAAACGGGGGCGAATAAAAGAGATCGGCGCCGGGTCACGGCGCCGCCGGGGCAGCTCTGGCGCCCGGCCGGCTCGTCGCCGACCGGAAAGCGCTTTGCCGGCCAACCTGGATCAGAGCGTCTGGAGCTTGCCCAGATTCTTGGCGACCAGATAGTAGAAGGTCACACGCGACTTGCTGCGATCATCCGCCATCGCTTTGGCCGCCGCAGCAACAGCGGCATCTGCATCTGACCCACCGACGCCGAGTTTCTTCTCACACCATTTTTCCTTGACGCGTTCCAGTTCTTTTGGATCCGACGCCGAAACGAGGGCGGAATCCTTATTGCGAAGGGCGATACCGAGATGGCGCACGATCTTGTTGACAACTGCTTCGTCGGCGCTGCTGTCATACTTCTGCACGTCTGCAAGATAATCAGTCATGAAGCCTCCACTTTGCACTTGCTCTCAAAAGCTGCCGCCCTTCTCGCGAACCGCGTGCAGCAGGCGGAGTTTTTCACGCCGCTCGTGTAAGTCAAGCATTTCGTGCGGAGTTGGCGAGACCGACATAAATCCGTCATTTCCCTCGAGAAGCCCTTTTCTTGGCAGTCGGAAAGACCTATATGACGAGTGCCGTCTTCGGGCGGCTATGGCAATAAACGGGCGATGCAATAAACCCATTGGACCCGGGGGCGGTACCCGGCGCCTCCACCAAAAACCGGCCTGGTGCAGACCGGCTTTTGATGGGGGCGAAATAGGATCGACAAGGGCGTAAAGATCGGCTTTTTGCTCGGCATTGTACCACCGTTATCGGGCTAAACTTATAGTTGCAAACGACAACTATGCTGAAGCACGTCTCGCTGCCTAACGGCGGTGCGACACTTCAAATCAAGTCCTTCCGGGTAGCACCGTAAGGCGGGGTCCGAAGGCACCTGGCAACAGAAGCCTTCACCTTCTCCCCTGTCGTGAAATGGTCTATAGATGCCTCAATAATTGACTCGTCATAAACAGACGGGCAATGAAGGAGCAGGCCACGGCGCCGACATAGTCAAGGCGCAGGTTTGGCTGTAGCACCTTGAATCGCTGCATGATTTCCTGAATGGAGTTCCGGTTGCAGGAATCATGCATCAAGTGACTTGAAGAGAACGGGGACCAAATGGGCCAGGACCATATTCGCTACGACATTCTGGCGCAGGACGCGCTTCGCGGCGTCATTCGCAAGGTGTTGGCCGAAGTTTCCGCTACGGGCCACCTGCCCGGCGATCACCACTTCTTCATTACGTTCCTGACCGGTGCGCCCGGTGTCCGGATCTCGCAACATCTCAAGGCCAAATATCCGGAACAGATGACGATCGTCGTCCAGCACCAGTTCTGGGATCTGAAGGTTACCGAGACCGGCTTCGAAATCGGCCTTTCGTTCTCGGACACACCGGAAAAGCTTGTGATCCCGTACAATGCAATTCGCGGCTTCTACGATCCCTCGGTCAACTTCGAACTGGAGTTCGATGTGGCGGCCGGCGAGGAAGAAGAAACCGATTCGGCGGAAATAACCGCTTATCCGCTCGACGAAGCTGCCGAGGCCCCAACTGACGAAAGCACGGAAAAACCCGACGGCCCGAAGGGCGGCGGCGCTTCCGTCGTCTCGCTCGATTCCTTCCGCAAGAAAAACTGACGACGCGAGGAGGCGCGGACCATGGCCGGCGACGTGATCAATCTGCGTCAGTTCCGCAAACGCCAGGCTCGGACTGAAAAGGAAAAGCAGGCCGAGCAGAATCGCCTTACCTTCGGCCGCAGCAAGACCGAGAAGGCCCTGACCAAGGCCTTGAACGAAAAGGCCGCAAAGACGCTTGATCACGGCAGGCTCGAGCAAGCGGGCGGCGAGGCTTCAATCGACCGGAAGAAGCCGTGACGACCGCAGCCGCAAAAGCGATTCCCACTCAAGGACTTGCGGCAGCTTTCCGAATCCAATCGGCAGCTGCTTGAATCCGTTTATGAGCATGGGGAAGGTCGTCAAGCATTCGGCCACCTTGCACGGACACCGCACCAGCTTCACTCTCGAAGAACCCTTTTGGCTGGAATTGAAATCCATCGCCAAGGACCGCGACATGCCGCTCGCGCGGCTCATTGCCGAGATCGACGACGGCCGCGGCCAGGATGGAAATCTGTCGTCGGCCTTAAGGGTCTATGTGCTCGCCTGGGTGAAGGCACGCGAAGGGACGGTGCGCGAGGCATAGAGCCACCTCCGGGAACAATGCCGTTGCTCGCCGGTCGCCTGCTACTGCACGGTAATGTCGGGAAGCAAATCGAAATTCAGGCCCTGACCAGCCGGTGGTCCGGCATTTTGCCCGCCCGGGTTACCGGAAGGCGATGGCAACTGGCCGCCGCGCCGGGCATCCTGCGACGGAGCGACAGGCGTCTGCTGACGACCGATGCTGCGCGGCGGCAGCTGCCGCATTCTCAGCCGCTCCTCATCCTCCGCACGGCGTTCAGCGGCCGCCCGTGCTGCCGCCTCCGCCCGCATCCGCGCCGCTTCCGCCGCCGCTGCCTGACGGCGGCGCTCCTCGGCGATCGTCCGCAAGCGCTGCTGCTCACGCTCCGCCGCGCGCGCCCGGTAAAGCGCGACCTCGCGGCGCAAGCGTTGCTTTTCGAGCACATTCGCCTGTAGTGTCTCGACACGCCTGCGCTCGCGCTCGAAGGCTCTGAGCGACAGGAAGTTAGACAGCTCCGTGACATCGACCGTCACGCCGGGCGATGCAAGCAGCCCGGCATAGGAGAACCGGACGCGAGGCTCGGCTCCCGCAAGCGCCTCCTCGCCGGGACGGAAGGTCAGATCGATCGCCCCGCTCATTCGCCCTGCAGGCAAGTCGAAAGCAGCCTCCCCGCTGAAAGCAGCGTTGCCATCACCGGCGGTGACGTTCTGCGCCCTGACGGTTCCGCCTGCAATGCCGAAGGGCACCTTCACAGCGCCGACGACCGACTGGCCGGTGAAGAGCAGGTTCTCTGCAGCCTTGCGGATCGCATCGGGCGAGATATCGGTCTTCATTGCGTCCGCCGCCGCCATCAGTTGCGGCAGCGCCGCCGTATTGATGCCGTTGAGAGTAAGCCCGTTGAAGGTCGCCGTTCCAGATCCGCTGAGCGATTGCACCATTGCCTGCGGCGTTGCGCCGGCAGCCTCCATCGCCACGGCAAGGTCGAAGCGACCGGTCGCCACCGGGCCCGTCGGCCGCACCCAACCCGTTTCGGCAATGTCGGCACCTGTGAGATCGAACTTCGAGCGCAGGTAGCCGGAGCCGTTGGCATTGCCGATTTGCAGCCGCCCCGCGAGCTTGCCCCCCAGCCAGTCTCCCGTCGCATCGCTGAGTGCGAGTTCATCGCCCTTCCATTGCAGTTTCCCGGCAAAGCCGGTCACCGGACCGTAGACGCCCGGCCAGACGCGCTTCGCACTTACGTTGAGCGCCACATCGAGCCCGGTCCATGCCGGTTTTACGACCGGTGCCAGCGCCAGTCCCCCGGTGCTTGCGTCGTGAACCTGCCCCAGAATTCCTTCGCCGAGCCAGGCGAGATCGAGGGCATCGACCGAAAGCTCCCCTTGCGCCTTGCCGAGGACCTTGCGGTCGATCGAAAGCGCGCCGGCAAAGCCATTCTGGTCGGCTTTGCCCTCGATTGCGGTGACTGCGATTTTTTCGGCATCGGTCGCAAACTCAGCCGAGACCGTTACCGGCAAACCGCTGCCCATCTGCGGCAGCCCGATGCCTTGCAACAGCAGATAGGGCTCCAGGTCCTCGGATTTCAGGGTGAACTTCCCCTGCCCTTCGAGATAGTGCGCGCGCGCAAGATCGAAAACACCGTTCGCCGCAAGCGACGTCCGCTCCGTGGTGAAGGTCAGCGAACCATTTGCCTTCGAGCCCTCCGTGCTCTGCAGCTTTATGGCAAGAATGCCGTTCGCGTCCGCTTCGAAGGGCAGCGGGTCCAATCCGGCCTGCCCCAGGAGAACGGATGTCTGCGGATTCTCGAGCGTCGCCTCCAGCAGCATGCCCTGGCCGGCGAGCGCCTGGGCGACATCGGGCGCCTGATAGCTGGCGGCTATCTTGCCTCCATTGGCGGTCCCGATTACGCCGAAGGTGAAGGGTGCGTTACCCTCCTTGTTGCCGGCCGTCAGCGTTACGTCGAAAGCAGCGTCCGAGTAATAGGGTCCGGCCTTGATCAGCCGTGCCAGCGCCGGATGGGCCGTGCTATGCCGTCCGATCATTTCGAGGAAGGGCGTAAGCTCCTCCGCGGCGAGTTTCATCTTCGCCGACACGACCGGTTTTTCGAGCCCGCCGCTGATGCGGCCGGAAAACGCAAGCTGTGCGCCGGAAAGAGCGCCGATCGCCACGCGCTCCGCCTGGAGCTGGCCGTTCTTGAAGGTGAGTACCGCCTGAACGTCCTGCGCTTCCTCACCGAAGGCGGAGAATGTCTCGGCGGAAAGATCGGCGGCGATGGCGTGCTGCAGCAACGTCCCGGTGGAGGCGTCGCCCGCGACAAGACCGGCGAGGGCCTGAAGCGCCTCCATATCTATGCGGTTGCCTTTCAACTGCAGCGACAGCGCGGGCGGCTGCTCGGCGAAGGACTGGCGCTCGATCCTGCCGCGCAACGTGGCCGGACCTGCCGCCACTTCAAGGTTTTCGAATTGCTGCAGAGTGTCCGTCAGATTGACCGTCGCCGAAAACCCGGCCGTTTTCAGCGTGCGTATCGCCGGATCGACCGATCCCGCCAGCCAGTTCGCGAATCCCGACGGCTGGTTCGAAGCGATGACGAGGTCCCCGCGAAAGGAGCGCTGCTCCTTGAGGCTCAGCCGGCCCTTGGCTTCCAGTTGCGTGCGGCCGGGCAGGAGTGCGACCGCATTGTCGACGATCCAGCCGGCGCCGTCGGGCCGGACGTCAAGGCGAACGTCGCGCACCGTCGTGTCGCCGATCACGATCGCCGGAAGTTTCAGACTGGCGCGTCCCGGCACCTGCGGGATCGGGATATCGGCGGCGATCGCCAGCATTGCGTCGATCCGCTGGCGTAGCGAGACGGCCGGATCGCGCCCCGTCTTGCCGCTGCTGCCGGAATTGCCGATGCGGCTGACATCGATCTGCTGGCCGTCGGCGATCAGCAGGAACCGCTGGTCCTTGCCGGTGTCGAGCGTCGCCTCGCCGGTGACGATATAGGGATCGTCGGGCGGCCCTATTTCGAAATGGTATTCCGGTACGCGGATGCTTTCATTGGTAAGCTGGAACTCGCCGTTGATACGAAGAGCGCCGTCCGCCTTGACCTCGCTGGCGGGCCGGTTTTCCGTGAGCGTGAAGCGCCCGGCATAAACCGGTCTGAAATCGACGATCTTCAGATCGCCGTCGAGCTCCACGCCGAAGGGCCGTTCGTCCGGCACCAGCCGCGCCCGCAGGCTTAAGGCGCCTGTTTCGTCGACAGTGTTGCTCGTCAATGAGAAGCTTCCCGCCTCACCGTCGAGCGTCGCACGGCCTTCGACCCTCCAGGGCCCGGCGAGCGTGCGGGCGGAGAGGTCGGCGGAGAGCTCACTGACCCGGCGCGTGCGCCCCGTCTGCTCATCCACGAACTCGATCTCGCCGTCGGCGATCTCCACCCTCTCCAGGATGACCGTATTGGCGGGAATCGTGGCGCGCGACCCGCGTGCCCAATCCAGCGTGCCATCGGGCTGGAGCCGGAGCCGCGCCTTTGGCCGGTCGAGCCGCATGTCGAAAATCAGTGCCTCGCCGCTCAGGAAGGGCGCAAGCTCCGCGCTCATCGAAAACTGCGCGACCTGAATCAGCGGTGCGCCGCCGTCGCTCGCTCCGACGCGCACGTCGTTGAGCGTGACCGTGGGAAAGGGAATGAGACGCGCATCGACGCTGCCATGGACCACCACGGGCTTGCCCATGATGCGGCTTGCCTCCCGCTCGAAATCGGCACGGAAGCTGGTCCAGTCGATAAACAGGGGTGCGATCAGCGCGGCAAAGAGCGCGACGACCAACAGTCCTCCGAGGGTAACCAGAATTCGCGCCAGCACCGTGTCACATTCCCGTCAGTTCGTCCGTCCCTTGCATTGCGGCTTTGAGCCGGTTTTGCAAGTCTCAGGCAAAGATCTTGCCCGGATTGAAGATGTTGTCGGGATCGAGAGAGCGTTTGATCTGCCGCATCAGATCCAACGCATCGCCGAGTTCGGCCGCAAGAAACGGCATCTTGCCCTGCCCGATCCCATGTTCACCCGTACAGGTGCCGTCCATGGAGAGCGCCCGCCCGTTCAGCCGCTCGACGAAAGCCTCCGCCTGCGCCACGTCAGCCGCATCCGTGTCGTCGAAGAGCAGCCCCACATGAAAATTTCCATCGCCGGCGTGCCCGACGATCGGCGCGACCAAACCATGTGCAGCAATGTCCTCATGCGTCGCCGCGACGCAGTCGGCAAGACGCGAGATCGGCACGCAGACATCGGTGGAGAGAATGGCGCGCCCCGGCATGAGGCTCTTCTGCGCCCAGTAGGCGTTGTGCCGTGCCTTCCAGAGCCGTGCCCGCTCTTCCGGATTGGTCGTCCAGATGAAACCCGTAGAACCGAATTCCGACGCTATTTCGGCGAATTGACGGGACTGCAGCTCGACGCTCTCCCCGTTGCCGTGGAATTCGACGAAAAGGGTGGGCGTTTCCTGGTAGGTCAGGCCCGAATAGGCATTGCACGCCCTCATCTGCAACGCGTCCAGGAGTTCTATGCGCGCCACCGGGATGCCGGACTGGATCGTCAGGATCACGGCATTGCAGGCGTCGGCAATCGTCGGAAAAGGGCAGACGCCGCCGGAAATCACCTCCGGTGTGCCCTGCAGGCGAAGCGTGATCGAGGTGAGGATGCCGAGGGTGCCTTCCGCGCCGACGAAGAGGCGCGTCAGGTCATAGCCGGTCGACGACTTGCGCGCCCGATGCGCCGTCGTGATTTCGCGCCCGCCGGCGACGACGGCCGTGACGGCGAGCACGTTTTCCTTCATGGTACCGTAGCGCACCGCATTGGTGCCCGATGCACGCGTCGACGCCATGCCGCCGATCGAGGCGTTTGCGCCCGGATCGATCGGGAAGAAGAGACCGGTGTCGCGCAGGTAGCTGTTGAGCTCCTCCCGCGTCACGCCCGGCTCCACCGTGCAGTCCAGGTCGTCGGCATTGACCGCAAGCACGCGGTTCATCCGCATCATGTCGACCGAAATGCCGCCGTGGGGCGCGTTGACGTGACCTTCGAGCGAAGAGCCCGTTCCGAAGGGGATGAGCGGCACGCGGTGCTCACATGCGATCTCCACGACCTCGCGCACCTCGGCTGCACTTTCGGGGAAAACCACGGCATCGGGCAGCTGCGCGGGAATGTAGGTCGTCGTGTGGGCGTGCTGGGCCCGGATCGCTTCACCGGTCTGGAATCGATCGCCGAAGCGTGTGGCGAGGTGTGTTTTGGCCGCCGCGATACCGTTCTCGTTTCTCGCCCCTGCCCGGATTGCGTTCACCGCCACGAAAATTCTCCTTCTCATCTCCCGATGCGCCTTCGCGGCCCCGGAAGAGCGCTCTTTCGTCTTGAGCGCCCGCACAATCTATCCCCAATTCGCACTCGAATTAAGGGCACCCGGTCCGGCGCGACAAGGAAAATACGCGAGGGCTCACTCTCCCGTCTCCACTCTCGCAAATCCGTCGCGGGCGCTTTGGACGGCTTCGAAGATCGACACCGTCCTTGTCCGCACGCGCCCCAGCCACCCGGCCGACCGGAAGCGCTTACATTTCAATGGGCTACTGTGCAAATCGGAATCACTTTGTCCAGAAGTTCACCGGTTTGGAGCGGCATCGCGTCAAAAAATTACCGCCGGTGATACCGGCTTGTCACAAGTCCGGCCGACTGGAGGGCACCGCAGCGAATGCGCCTTTTGTTTGCAGGCCTATAGGGTATTATGTCCGGAAAGGGAGAACGTCGCATGTTCGGGCTGCTTGCTTTGATCACCGCGTCGATTTTCTTCGGCGCCGCCATTTACATCAATGTGGCTGAACAGCCTGCCAGACTGGCGCTGGACGGAGGTGCAGCGCTGCGGGAATGGGTACCCGCCTATCGGCGCGGCTTCGAGATGCAGGCTCCTCTCGCGATCGTTTCCTGCCTCCTCGGCGCTGTGGCATGGTGGCAGTCAGGCGATGCGCTCTGGGGCTTGGGAGCGGCCGTCATCATACTCAACTGGCCCTATACGCTTTTCGTCATCATGCCCGTCAACCAGCGCCTGGAGACGACCCGTCCGGATCAGGCGAATGCGGAAACCCGCGAACTGATCGAGCGCTGGGGCAGGCTCCATGCCGGCCGCAGCGCCCTCGGTGCGCTCGCTACCCTCATCTATCTCGCTGCCGCAGCAGGCGGCTTCTGACGATCCGCGGCAATTGCGCCGCGCCACCTGCCGCTGCCTCAGATTTCGACCATGTCAGATCTTGAGCACCTCGGCCGCCTTCATCTCCTCCAGCAGCTTCCGCTCCTCGTCGGCATGTGGCTTGGTAAAGCGGGCAATGACCAGATAGGCGACGGGCGTCAGATAGAGCGTCACGACCACCGCCAGGCCCAACCCACCCACGAGCACCCAGCCGAGGGCGATGCGTGCTTCGGCGCCGGCACCGCTTGCCAGAACCAGCGGTACCGCGCCCACGACGGTCGCGATCATTGTCATCATCACCGGCCTAAGACGGATATTGGCGGCATTCTCGATGGCGCTGCGGACGTCCTGCCCACGGTCGCGGAGCTGGTTGGCGAACTCGACGATCAGGATGCCGTTCTTGGCCATGATGCCGACCAGCATGACGAGCCCTATCTGACTGTAGATGTTGAGCGTGTTGCCGGTCACGATCATTGCGAAGACGGCGCAGGCGAGACCGAGCGGCACGGTCGACATGATGATGAGGCCGCTCACGAAGCTTTCGAATTGCGCCGCGAGCACCAGAAAGATGATGACGAGCGCGAAGCCGAAGGTAACGAACAGGCCGTTGGCGTTCTCGTCCAGCGTCGCGGCCTCGGCAAGCGGCATGATCCGCGATCCGGGCGGCAGAAGGGGTTCGGCGATCTCCTCGACCATCGACAGCGCCTCGCCGAGTGCGAGATCGGACTTCAGGCCGGCCGACAGCGAAACGGCGCGCAGTTGCGATTCGCGGGAAAGCTGCGGCGCCACTGCCTTCTCCTCGACCGTGGCGATGGACGACATCGGCACGATGCGGCCGTCCCCGGCCTTGACGAAGATGTTCTGCAGATCCGTCGGGTCGTTGAGCGGCTCGGTGGAAGAGAGCAGTTTGACCGGATAGGACTCTCCTTCCACGAAGATATCGACGACGCTGCTGCCGTCGAGCATCGCCTGCAGCGCCCAGGAGAGGCCACCTATGTCCACGCCGAGGTCGGAGGCGCGCTCCCGGTCGATCGTCACCGACAATTGCGCCTGGTTGGCCTCGTAGTTGAGCCTCACATTCTCGAAGCGGCCGGTATCCTCCATCGCCCTGACGAGCTTCGCCGCCGCGTCGCCCAGCTTCGTGTAATCATTGCCGACAAGCGCGACCTGCAGGCCGCTGCCGGCACCGCGGATACCGAGGCTGTTCGCCTGGATGGTGAAGGCGCGAACCGACGGGATCTTCGACGTCGCCCTGTTGATGTCGGCGACGATCTGGCCCTGCGTACGCTCGCGCGCTTCCCATGGGGCAAGCGTCAGGACCATGAAGCCGCTATTGGCCGAGCCGCCCTGACCGGAAATCGAGAACACATTGCTGATCTCGCCGGATTTGAGCAGCGGCTGCAGGCCCTCTTCGATGCGGCGCAGCTGTGCCTGCGTGTATTCCAGCGAGACGCCCTGCGGCGCGTTGACCCGCAGCATGACCTGCGAACGGTCCTCGTTCGGCGTCAGCTCCGACTTGAGCGTCAGAAAGCCCAAAGCGCCGACGGCGGTAAAGAAGGCGGCCACCGCGAAGACGATGAGCGGCGCATTGAGGCAGGCGCGAAGCGTCACGCGGTAGAAGGCGGAAGCGCGCCGGCCGAAGCGCTGCATCACCCCCTCATGCTCATGCGGCTCTTTCGTCAGCATGCGCGAGGCGAGCATCGGACAGAGCGTCAGCGAGACGAAGGACGACAGGAGGATCGAGAAGGCGAGCACGAAGCCGAATTCACGGAAGAGCCCGCCCGTCTGCCCCGGCAGGAAGGAGAGCGGAACGAACACGGCCGCCAGCGTAGCCGTGGTTGCGAGCACGGCGAAGAAGACCTCGAGCGTACCGTGGACGGCGGCGGCGCGCGGACCGAGGCCCTCGGCCCGGCGCCGCACGATATTTTCGAGCACCACGATCGCATCATCGACGACGAGCCCGGTCGCAAGCACGATCGCCAGAAGCGTCAGGATGTTGATCGAGAAGCCCGCAAGATAGATCGCGGCCACCGTTCCGATCAGCGCGATCGGCATGGTTATGGTCGGGATGAGCGTCGCGCGCCAGTCGAGCAGGAACAGGTAGATGACGAGGGTGACGATGAAAACGGCGACGAAGAGTGCGATCTCCACCTCATGGATGGCGCCGTTGATGAACACCGCATCGTCGCTGGTGATCTTGAGCTCGGTTCCGGGCGGCAGGATATCCGAGGAGATCGCGTCCACGACGCTGCGCACGCCCTCGGAAATATCGACCGTGTTCGACTGGGCCTGGCGGATGATGCCGAGGCCGATACCCTCGCGGCCGTTGGAGCGCAGCGCCGAAGTGCCCGTATCCGGGCCGAGGGTCACGGTCGCGACGTCGCGAAGCCGGACATTGTTGCCGAGCATCAGGTTTTCGAACTGCTCGGGCGTCTGGAGGTCGGCCGTCGCCCGAACGGAGATGTCCTGACTTGCGCTCGTCAGCGAGCCCGCCGGCACATCGTAGGAGGCGTCGGAAAGCGCCTCGCGAAGATTGGCCACGGTGACTCCGCGTCCGGCGAGCTTCGCCTGATTCAGGTCGATACGGAAAATCTTCTCCTGGTCGCCGTAGACGGTGACGTCGGCAACGCCTTCGACCGCGGCCAGCCGGTCGCTGATCTCGTTCTCGACGAGCAGCGTCATGTCGTCCATGCTCATCGTGTCGGAGGTCAATGCAAGGCGCATGATCGGCTGGCTGTCGGAATCCGCCTTCACGATGCGCGGCTCGTCGGCATCATCAGGCAATTGGCCGGTGATCCGGCCGAGCGCATCGCGAACGTCGTTGGCCGCCTGGCCGATATCGGTCGTGTCGGAGAATTCGAGCGTCACCCGGCTGCGCCCGAATGACGAGGAAGACGAAATGCCCTTGATGCCCTGCACGCGCGAGACGGCACCTTCGATGACCGAGGTCACTTCACGGTCGATCGTTTCCGGCGAGGCGCCGTCGAACTCGGTCGTGACCGAAACCACCGGCTGGTCGACCTGCGGCAGTTCGCGGATCTCGACGCCGTTCCAGGCGGCAAGACCGGCCACGACGATCAGCGTGTTGACGACCAGGGCGAAGATCGGCCGGCGGATGAAAAGCGCGGTGAAACCCGTCTTTCCGCCCTGCCCTCCGCCTGGTTGATGGCCTCCCATGCCGATATTCATTTCGCGTCTCCCGCGACCTTCTGCTCGGCCTCGGCCGCAGGCTCGCCGGCGATCCGCACCACGCCGCCGTCGCGAAGCCGCTGCACGCCCTCGGTCACGACGCGGTCGCCCTCGGCGAGGTCCGCATCGACAAGCACCCTGTCGGGATTGCGCTGGATGATCTTGATCGGCACGCGCTCGCTTTTGTCGCCTTTGACCCGCCAGATAAAGGAGCCTTCGGAGCTCCACTGGATCGCCAGCGGGTCGACGGTGGGATATCGGTCGCCGTCGAATGCCACGGTGACCGAAAAGGACATGCCGGCGCGCAGCATGTCATCCGGATTCTCGAGTCGCGCCCGGACCCGGAGCGTCCGGCTCTCCGGGTCGAGGCGGTTGTCTATCGCGTGAACGACGCCCTGAAGTGCACGACCTGGCTGCGCGATCGCGCTCGCGGTCACCGGCTGATCGACGGAGATCTTGCCTGCGAAGCGCTCGGGTACCCAGAAATCGACGAGGATCTGCGACCGGTCGTCCACGACGGCGATCGGCGTCGAGGTCGTGACGTAATCTCCTATATTGACGGTGATGATCCCGACCACCCCCTTGGAGGGCGCCACGATGTCGCGACGCTTCAGGTCGAGCTCGGCGGTTTTCAGCGCCAGTTCGGCTGCCTGCAGCGCGATTTCGGAGTCACGCACCTCGACGGCCGTCACTGCGCGCGCGGTGCTGAGATTGCGGTAGCGCTCGACCTTCTCCCGGGCACTGTCGCGGGTCAGCCGCGCCTGCTCGGCAGCGATCATCTGGTCGTCGCTGTCGAGGCGCGCGATAACCTGGCCTTCCGTGATCCTGTCGCCCGACTTCACCAGTATTTCCGTGAGATTTCCCGTTGCGGTCGGCGTCACCGTAACCGAGCGGATCGCTTCGCCGTTGCCGATCGCGTTCAGCCTGTCGTTGACGACGGCGCGCTCGGCAGGCTTAACGACGACCAGGGGGGCTTCCGCGAAGCCGCTGCGTCGACCCTGCCCGCGCTCGCCATTGCCCGAACCGCCCCCTGCCCCTTCGCCGTCCTTTGGTCCCGACAACGCATCGATCAACGGTTGCGAAACCCCGATCGCCGCCAAGGTCTCACCCGCGCCGGGCGCAAAGCGCACCCACGCGGCGCCCCCGACGGCGAGGACGACGACGCTGATCGCGAGCTGATTCCAAAAGCGCATTCATGTCTCCAAAAGAAAAGCTCTCCAAAAGAAAAAGCCCTCCAAAAGAAAAGGGCGCTCCAACGAGGCGCGCACCCGATGGAACGTTCCGATTTGGGCCGATTATCGTTGTTTGCAGACGTCCGGGCAATCTCGGAATGGCATCATTACGCAATTGTAACAAAAGCGATTTTGGTGGCGGCATGATGGCCCCTGCGCCCGTCCTGAACCGCACACGCAGGGCGGCGGGTCGGCGGCATGTTTACAGCTTGCGTGGCTCGGCTATTCTGTTCGTCGCCGGCGGCTGTTTCGGGCCGGCTCTCGACACGAAGGGAGACGGCAATGTGCGATGCATGCGTCATCGAATCGGTCAAGCAGCGGATGATGTCGCGGCGGAGTTTGCTCCGTGCGGCCGCGGTCGGTACGGCAGGCATTGCCGCCGCCGGCATGGGGATCGCACCTCCGGCGCTTGCCGCCGGCCACGGCAGCGTCACCGATCTCACCCATGAACTTCATGAGGAGTTTCCGACTTTCTTCGGTCAGCAGCAATTCTTCCGGGAGCAGAAGTTCAAATATGCCGAACACAAGTTCAACCTTTTCGAACTTCGGGTGAACGAGCACACCGGGACTCATGTCGATGCGCCGCTGCACTTCTCCGCCGACGGCCTTTCAGTCGCCGAGTTGCCCCTCGACAAGCTGCTCGTGCCGCTCTGCGTCGTCGACATCCGCGAGAAGGCGGCCGCCGATCCGGATGCGCAGCTGACGCCGGACGACATCAAGGCTTGGATTGCGGCCAATGGAGACATTCCCGAAAACGCCTGCGTCGCCATGCTGTCGGGCTGGTCGGATCATCTCGGTACCGACAAGTTCCGCAATGCAGACACGGCCGGTAAGATGCATTTCCCCGGCTTTCACGCGGAAGCAGCCAAGTTCCTGATCGAGGACACGAAGGCAGCCGGCATCGCCGTCGATACCCTCTCGCTCGATCACGGCATTTCGCCCGATTTCGCCACCCATCACGCCTGGCTGCCGGAAGGCCGCTGGGGCCTCGAGGCGGCCGCCAATCTCGACAAGGTGCCGGCCAAGGGCGCGACTCTGGTCCTCGGCGCACCAAAGCACCGTGGCGGCACCGGCGGCCCGGCCCGCGTCTTCGCCCTCGTTTGAAACGCATGGAGTAAGCATGAGCACTGTGGCGCCGCCATCCGGTCCCGAATCCGACCCACGCGTCAAGGCCGTCTTCGACGACATCCGGGCGACTCGGAAATCGGACTTCATCAACAATATGTGGCTCTGGCTCGCCTTCGACCCCGAACTGCTGGAGCGGACCTGGGCGGAGGTCAAGGCGGTAATGGCGACGCCTTCGGCGCTCGACCCGCTGGTGAAGGAAATGCTGTATATCGCGGTTTCCGTGAGCAATGGCTGCGGCTACTGCATTCATTCCCACACCGCCGCCGCAAGGACCAAGGGAATGACGGACGCCGAGCACGCGGATCTCCTGCGCGTCATTTCGCTCGCCGCCAAGACCAACCAGCTGGCGACGGCCCTGCAGGTCCCGGTCGATCCGGTGTTCGACGCGTCCGGCAAAACATAAACGGCGGCATGCCGACCTGAAAACATCAGTCTTTCCACAGGCATGCGCGAGCGGGCGAAGGTTCCGGAATAAAAGAAGAACATCCTTTCTGGCCTTTCGGTCCCGAATCACTACATTGGGCCGCATGACCAAAGGTTTTGACGATATTCCCTTTTTCGACGAGGAACCTGCGCCGCGGAAACCCGCCGCCGCCGGCGGCGGCATCGCGGCGCGCGCCATGGCCGCCCGCGACAAGGCGCAGCGACCGGACTATGTCTCCGGGCTCAACCCGGAGCAACGGGAGGCAGTCGAGGCGCTGGAAGGTCCGGTGCTCGTGCTCGCCGGCGCCGGCACCGGCAAGACGCGCGTTCTGACCACGCGGATCGCCCATATCCTTTCGACCGGCCGCGCCTATCCCTCGCAGATCCTCGCCGTCACCTTCACCAACAAGGCGGCGCGGGAAATGAAGGAGCGCATCGGCGTGCTCGTCGGCCACGCCGTCGAGGGCATGCCCTGGCTCGGCACCTTCCACTCGATCGGGGTCAAGCTCCTCCGCCGCCATGCCGAGCTGGTGGGTCTGCGGTCCGATTTCACCATCCTCGACACCGACGACGTCGTTCGACTTATCAAACAGCTCATCCAGGCGGAGGGTCTCGACGACAAGCGCTGGCCGGCCAAGCAGTTCGCCGGCATGATCGACACCTGGAAGAACAAGGGCCTGGACCCGTCGCAAATCCCCGAAGGCGATGCCCGCGCCTTTGCCAACGGCAAGGGCCGCGAGCTCTATGCCGCCTACCAGAACCGGCTGCTGACCCTGAATGCCTGCGATTTCGGCGATCTGCTGCTGCATCCGATCCGCATGTTCCGCGCCAATCCGGACGTGCTGAAGGAGTATCACGCCAAGTTCCGCTACATCCTCGTCGACGAGTACCAGGATACCAACACGGCGCAATATATGTGGCTGAGGCTGCTGGCCCAGCGGACGCAGGGTTCCGGGAAGAACAACCCCTCCCCAAGCCCTGCGGCGCCGCAGTCTAGCCCCTCCCCCTCGTCGGGAGCGGTTGGGGAGGGGCATTCCCCTGGCGCCGAAGAGAGAAAGCCCACCGTCAACATTTGCTGCGTCGGCGACGACGACCAGTCGATCTATGGCTGGCGCGGCGCCGAGGTGGACAACATTCTCCGCTTCGAGAAGGATTTCCCCGGCGCCAAGGTCATCAAGCTGGAGCGCAACTACCGCTCGACCGAGCATATCCTCGGCGCGGCGGCGCATCTGATTGCCCATAACGAGGGCCGGCTCGGCAAGACGCTCTTTACCGAACGCACCAATCCCGACGACGAGAAAGTGCATGTTCATGCCGCCTGGGATTCCGAGGAGGAGGCTCGCGCGATCGGCGAAGAGATCGAGCAGCTCCAGCGCAAGAAGCACAACCTTAACGACATATCGATCCTCGTGCGGGCCTCTTTCCAGATGCGCGAGTTCGAAGACCGCTTCGTCACGCTCGGCCTCAACTATCGCGTCATCGGCGGTCCTCGCTTCTATGAGCGGCTCGAAATTCGCGATGCCATGGCCTATTTCCGCCTCGTCTGTCAGCCCGCCGACGATCTCGCCTTCGAGCGGATCGTCAACACGCCGAAGCGTGGCCTCGGCGAGACGACCGTCCGCACCCTGCACGACTACGCCCGGGCCCGCGACATCCCGATGCTGGCCGCGGCGAGCGAGATCGTCGAGACGGACGAATTGAAGCCGAAGGCGCGCAAGGGCCTCTTCGACGTCGTCGCCGATTTCCGCCGCTGGCAGGCTTTGCTCGAATCGACGCCGCACACCGAACTTGCAGAGCAGATCCTCGACGAGAGCGGCTATACCGCCATGTGGCAGGCCGACAAATCGGCCGAAGCGCCCGGGCGCCTGGAAAACCTGAAGGAACTCATCCGTTCGATGGAAGCGTTCGAGTCCATGCGCGGCTTTCTCGAGCACGTCGCCCTCGTGATGGACGCCGAGCAGAACGAGAATATGGACGCCGTCTCCATCATGACGCTGCATTCGGCCAAAGGGCTGGAATTCGACACCGTCTTCCTGCCGGGATGGGAGGAAGGGCTGTTCCCGCATCAGCGCGCTCTGGACGAGGGCGGCCGCGCAGGTCTGGAGGAGGAACGCCGCCTCGCCTATGTCGGCATCACCCGCGCCAAGCGCCGCTGTCATATCTGGTTCGTTTCGAACCGCCGCATCCACGGCCTCTGGCAATCGACGCTTCCCTCACGCTTCCTCGACGAGTTGCCGCTCGCCCATGTGGAAGTCGCCGAACAGGAGGTCTCTTATGGCGGTTACGGTCGCGGCGGTTACGGCCAGTCGCGCTTCGACAAGGCCGATCCCTTCGAAAACAATTATCAGACGCCCGGCTGGAAGCGCGCCCAGCAGCACCGCTCGGACGCCACCCGCGACAATTGGGGCACCCGCTCCGGCCACGCCATCGAACGCATCGGTTACGGCGAATCAGGGCCCCGCACCCGCACCATCGAAGGCGAACTCGTCGCCAAGTCGACGAGCGCCGAGCCCTCCCGTTTCAATGTCGGCGACCGGGTCTTCCACATCAAGTTCGGCAACGGCAACATCGCGGCGATCGAGGGTAATAAGCTGACGATCGATTTCGACCGCGCCGGGCAGAAGCGTGTGCTGGATGGGTTCGTAGAGCCGGTGTAAGCACTTCCGGAAAAATGTGCAGCGCTTTTCCGCTCTACCCTATCCCAGGCCTCAAAACATCTTTCGATACATGACGAAGCCCGACTTATCGGCCACCTTGTCGTAAAGCTGCATCGCCGTGTGGTTGGTCTCGTGGGTCAGCCAATAGACGCGCGGCGACCCCGCGCGTTTCGCCGCTTCGTAGACGCCGTTGATAAGCGCCCGGCCGACCCCCTTGCCGCGGCCGGCCTCGTCGGTGAAAAGGTCCTGCAGATAGCAATTCGGCTGGATCGACGTCGTGCTGCGGTGGAAAATATAGTGCGTCAATCCGATGAGCCGCCCTTCGCTTTCGGCGACCAGCGCATGCATCGGCTCATAGGCATCGAAGAAGCGCGACCAGGTCATCTGGGTGATGTCGGGATGGAGCGCCGTTTCACCGGCTCGGCCGTAAAAGGCGTTGTAGCCGTTCCAAAGCGGCAGCCACTGCTCATAGTCGAGGCGCGTTACCGGGCGTATGGCAAGATGGTCGGACATTCTCAATCCCCGTTCGCAAATTCAGGCGCACTACAACTATCTTTGCCGGAAGACTGTGTCACGCCCCAGCACAAGACCCCGTTTATCCGCCCCTCGCCTGTCTCAACAGCGCGATCACCTCGGCATCCGTGGTCTGCTCGAAATCGTCGTAATAGACGCTGACCGCATGGAAAGGGGTGGGGGTGGCGAGACAGACGAGCCGGTCCACCTCGTCCCGCAGGGCGACGATCGCGCTCTTCGGCGAGACCGGAACGGCGAGCATCAGTGCCGCGGCGCCTGCCTGCCGCAGAGCTTTCGCCGCAGCTTTGGCCGTTCCGCCCGTGGCAATGCCGTCATCGACAATGATGACATTGCGCCCGCTTGGAGAAATTCGCGTCTGATCGCCCAGATAGAGGACGCGGCGTCGCGCGAGTTCGAGCCTTTGCCGCTCGGTCTCCGCCTGGACGTACTTCTCGGAAGGACTGACGATACGCATTGCCTCGGCATTGAGGACGACCTGCGGCTCGTCGCTGTCGACCAGCGCTCCGAGACCGAATTCGGGATGACCGGGTGCGCCGATCTTGCGAACGATGAGGAGTTCGAGGGACGCGCCGAGGGTTCTTGCCACCTCGAAGGCCACCGGTACGCCGCCGCGCGGCAATGCCATCACCAGCGGGTCGGCGAAGTCCGCGTTCTCGGTGAGATGCGCTTCGATGGCGCGAGCAAGCCTTCGACCCGCATCGGCTCTGTCTGCAAAGGGTATGTCTGCGAAGGATATGCCTTCCTGGGCCATGACATCGCTCCCTGAAAAGCTCCGCGACCGATTGCTACAACTATGGAGAGAGTGATCGCTCAAATTGCAGCGAATTTCGCCAGCTTTCGTTAATGCGCCATCGTTACCAATGGCCTTGCATAATGGCTGAAACGCAAGCCGCACTTTATTTTAGCACGACAGGCCGTTTCGAAATGAGCTTTCTCTCCGCCATACCGGTCATCGCCCTTCTTGCCATGCTACCCGTTCTCCTTTCTCTGCGGCCGGTCGCCGCTGTTCGGGAGTTCTCCGCCAGTTGTGCGCTTTCGGCAGCTTCGGCAGGCGCTTTGGCGGTTGCGGCGGCGTTGCAGGCGCCGGTCGCCGCAATGTTCGGCTATGCGGGTCTCGCCGTTTCCCTCTTCTTCGTCCTACAGGGCCTTCGTTGGTTCCTCGCATTGTCGATGCCTGCATCGCTTTGTCTGGTGCTCGCATTCACGAGCGGCGTGCTCGGCTTCATCATCGCGCTCGGCGGCCATGACAGTCCGGCCGCTGCCGTGATTGTCGTTGCGGGCGTTGTCGCGGCTCCACTTCTCGTCCTTGGTCTGGCCGCAGCCGACCGCTGGCCGAGCGAAAAGCCGGCGATCAAGATCGTAGTCGTCGGCTCCGCCGCCGTGGTTTTCACCGCCCTCGCTCATGTTCTCGGCCCATCGTCGCACGTCTTGCCGGGACCGCCAGGTCCGCCCGCTTCGATGCTGTTTGATTTCCTGCTCGTCACCATGCGGGTGCTGTGCCTTCCCCTCGTCTTCCTGGCCGTGATCCTTACGATGCAGGCCCGCATCATCGCCGGGTTGAGGGCCATGATCGCACGCGACGGCTTGACCGGTGCGCTGTCGCGCGGGACGCTCATGGAAGAGGGCGAGCGGATCTTCGCCGAGTGCCTGGCGCGCCAGGAGCCGGCTGCCTTCCTGCTGCTCGACCTCGATTTCTTCAAACAGATCAACGATCAGTACGGGCACGCCTGCGGCGACATGGCGCTCGCGCATTTTGCCGAAACCGTCTCGGCTTTCCTCGCCGGACGGGGCGTCCTCGGACGGATCGGTGGCGAGGAATTCGGCATCGTCCTGCCGGACCACACGGAAGAGCAGGCAAAGGCGCTGGCGGAGGACATCTGCCACGTGGTGCGCGAGACGCCTGCCGGCCGCTCGCATCAGCGCATCCGTTTGACCGTGAGCATTGGGATCGCCGCCGCCATTGCGGGCGAAACGATTGCCGACGTGATGATACGCGCCGATCTCGCTCTCTACGACTCAAAGGCGGATGGTCGCGACCGTTGCTCGGTAGCAAGGGATCGCCGCATCGACGCCAGCGCCCGCGCCCTTGCGGCAGCCGCCGCGCAATTGCGCGAAGCGCGTGCCGCCCGGTCGGAACTGCGCCACTCCGCGTGACTTCTCGCACGATGGATCCTGCATATCGACGGGCGTGGCGGCCGGTGCTTGCATTGCAGCATCCGCTGCCTATCTGAACGGTGCAGTTCATTGGAGGATACTCATGTTGCGCCGCATCCGTGCCTTGATTGTCGCCGGCCTCACCGTCACGGCCGCGGCGGTTTCGCCCGTCCACGCCGAAACCGTTGGGCAGGTCGGGGTCGACTGGCTCGGCAACGATATCAAGATCGATGCCGTGAGCGACCCGAAGGTGACCGGGGTTACCTGCCACGTCACCTATTTCGATCGCAGCGTCATCGACCGCCTGAAGAACGGCAACTGGTTCGAGGATCCGTCGAACAACTCCATCGCCTGCCGCCAGACCGGCCCCATTGCCATCGGCGATATCGACCTGTCGAAGGAGGGGGAGGAAGTCTTCCGTTCCGGACTGTCCCTCATCTGGAAGAACCTGCTGGTGACACGTATCTACGACAAGGCCAACGACGCGCTGATCTATCTGGCGCATTCGAGGCAGTTGACCGACGGTTCGGCCAAGATGTCGATCACCACGGTCCCGCTCTATGGCCAGCCGGTCACCTGGAAGAATGGGCGGCCGGAATAAGCGATCCGGCAGACGCAGCAGATCAAACGGCCGGAAGGGGAGTACGGGTTTCCGCACTCCCCTTCCGAGCTACAGCGCGCGCTTCTGCGAGACTAAGGTCTGCCGCATTTTACGCCGCATACATAATTTCTTGAGCTGGTGCGCCTCGATGAAACATGCAGTAGCTGATTTCGCGCCTTACGGTTTAGGCGGCACAATACCCCGATAGTAGTCGCCCTCACCCGGGTCGAATCTCTCCTGGTAGGTACCGTTCGGAGACATCATACGACCTCCGTCGATACTCCCTGTCGCAGTCGGGTCGACCGAAGACGGAGGCAGGTTACGCGACGTCGGCATGCGCACCTGATTCTGCGTCCCCGGAGGGTGGTTCGGGTCGAGGCCCTGATAGTAGCTATCCGCAAAGGCTGGCGCCGCGGCGCCCACCAAGGCGGATGACAGGACAAATGCAGCAAATGATTTTTTCAGAGAAAGTCTCATGACATTAACTCCTATGTCCGTTAGGCATCCCACCTCCCAATGGATGCTACTGTTCAGCATACGAGCCTCCTACGGATGCTGCGGTTACAAAGATAACACCGGGCACCGGTCGAAAGCGTTTGACGATTTGTCACTTTTGCTCATCCAAGAGTGATGCTCATTACGTAACTGTAACTTGACCGCCCCCTGCACCGACCAAGGTGGCATTGCGGGCGCGTCCTCAGCCTGAAAGAGCATGCAGCGGCGGACCATCGCCTCTGAGGGCGGTGGTCCGCGAAAGCGCAATGCGCTCGGAGGCATCAGGAATGTTTAGGGACGGGGAGCCGGAGGCGCGATGCCTTGATAATAGTCCCCGTCACCGGGGCCCTGATACTCGTTCGTATAGTGCTCCCGTACTCGGCCGGGAGCGTTGCTCGCCCGGCTGCCCGGCACCGGTTCCATGTAGATGCTGCCGGTCGGCGCAGGATCGACATAGACGCTGCCCGTCGGTGCGGGATCGACATAGACGCTGCCGGTCGGGGCAGGATCGACGTAATACGGACGGGCCGGCACCATTACCGCGCCTCTGTTCTGAGTGCCCGGAGGATTATGCGGGTCGATGCCCTGATAGTAACTGTCTGCAAAGGCCGGCACGGCGACGCCGGCAAGCGCCGATGAGAGGGCAAATGCAGCGAGCGATGTTCTGAAAGAAACTTTCATGGCGTTGCTCCTGTCTGTTTCCACATCAGCTTCCAAACGCGGAGGCTGTAATCACCAGCAGACGGCTTCTCGCCAAATGCTGCCTGTGCATAACTCGTTTGGCGTGCAGGGGTTCCTTGCGTGCGACCGCTACGTTTTCACATTTGCTCGCTCCGCCGTGATGCCGATCGCCGTGCAGCAGCCGCCGAGCGTCCGCCGGCTCATGCGAAAAGGCCCGCTTTCGCGGGCCCATTCGGAAACCGTCCCTGGCGGTCCGGCAGTCATGCTTTCAGGGCCGAGCCGACCTGAAAAATCGTGATTAGGCTGCCTGTGCCAGTTCCTCGGCGATGACGGTGTCGAGATTGAGGAAGCAGACCATGGATTTTTCAAGCGCGACGATGCCGCGGCAGAAGGCGCGCTGGGCTTCCGGGATGATCTCCGGAGCGGGCTGCAGGTCTTCGCTGCGAATCGTCATCATATCGGAGACCTGCTCGACCAGCAGTCCGACGAGCTTGCCATTGATGTCGGTGACGATGATGGCGGAGCGCTCCGACGGCTCGGTCATCTTCATGCCGAGGCGGCAGGCCATGTCGATGACCGGGATCACCGCACCCCGGAGGTTGATGAGGCCGAGAACGTACGGCGGCGTGTGCGGCATCGGCGTAACCGGTGCCCAACCGCGGATTTCCCGGATTGCCATGATGTCGATGCAGAATTCCTGTTCACCAAGGTGAAAGGAGACGATTTCGAGATAGGCGCCTGACTGCTTGATTGCGTTGCTCATGATCAAAACTCTTCCCAATTTTCACCGGACGCCGTTACCGACGGCGTTGATCCCGGCATGTTGCCGAATGCGCCAGCCAGTTTTCCCATCAGCGCCTTTGCTGGAGATGGAGCTGGACGCGTGGATGATTGCGCGGCCGCGGGCTTGCGACGTGACACGGGCGCGGCAGCAGTCGCTGTTGCCGCCCCGGCCGGAGCGCCTGGCCTCGCCGGGCCTGCCCTGCCCGGCGGCCGGATCGCCGCCGTGCGGATCGCCGTCTCGCGCGCCTGCCCGTGGCGGAATTGCCCGACGATCTCGCTGAGCTTCTCTGCATCCTGCGCAAGCGTATGGCTCGCCGCATTGGTCTGCTCGACCATGGCGGCATTCTGCTGCGTCATCTGATCGAGTTGAGCGACGGCGGTATTGATTTCGCGCAGGCCCGTCGATTGCTCGCGCGCCGCCATGACGATCGAGCTCATATGTTCGTTGATGCAGGCCACCTTGGCACCGATGCGGCCGAGCGCGTCGCCGGTCTCCTGAACCAGCCTGACGCCGGTCTTGACCTCGTTGCCCGAGCGGCTCACCAGAGCCTTGATATCCTTCGCGGCACCGGCAGCGCGCTGGGCGAGCTCCCTCACCTCCTGGGCAACGACGGCAAAGCCCTTGCCGGCCTCCCCCGCCCGCGCGGCCTCGACCCCGGCATTGAGCGCCAGCAGATTGGTCTGGAACGCGATCTCGTCGATCACGTCGATGATCTTGCCTATCTCGCTGGAAGCGCCCTCGATGCGGGCCATGGCGGCGATCGCCTCGCCGACGATGCGCCCGGACTCCTCGGCATTGATGCGCGCCTCGTCGACCATATGGCTTGCCTCTTCGGCGCGCTCGGTCGCTGTCTTCACGGTGACGGTGATTTCCTCGAGCGCGGCCGAGGTCTGCTCCAGCGATGCGGCCTGTTTTTCCGTTCGCCGAGCCAGATCGTCGGCCGCGCTACGCATCTGCCGCCCGTTCGATTCGATCGAGGCGGTATTCTCCGTGACACTCGAAAGGACATGGCTCAGCCGTTCCACCGTGTCGTTGAAGTCGCGGCGCAACGCATCGAGCCCGCTATCGAAAGGCTCGCGGATGGCAACCGCCAGATTGCCGTCTGCAAGCTGATTGAGCGCTCCGCCGAGGGCTTCGACTGCGGTCTTGATCCGTCCGATAGCCTGCTCGCGCTCCGTCTCGTGACGCTCGCGTTCCGCCTCGATTTCCTTCCGACTCGCCCTCGCCCCTTCCTCGAGCGCGCGTTTCTCGATTGCCGAGGCCCGGAAAAGCTCGACCGAACGTGCCATCTCGCCGATTTCGTCGCCGCGGTCGAGCCCCGCCACTTCAGCCCTGAGATCGCCCGAATGTATTCGCCGCATGCCGTCGCGCAGACCGAGGATGCCCGGGCGCAAGACGTTCCCATGGAACCAGATAAGGCCGATCAGGGTCGCCATTGCCAGCAAACAGGCGGCTGCCTGGAGCATGAGCCCATGCTCACCATTGGTGCGGACATCTGCGATGCGCGCCGCGGCCAGGCCGGCTGCGGCATCGGCCAGTTGCGCAAGCGATGCGCCAACGCGCTCGCCTGCGGCGTCGATGACATCGTCGATGCGGGCGAATTCCTCGCCTGGCGCTCCGGCCTCCACGAGCGCTTTCAGGTCCTGCTCGACGGCCTTGCGCAGTTGGGCGATATCCGCTTCGTAACCGGCAAGAACTTCCGGCTTGCCGACAAGACGCGCGAGCGCCTCGAGATCGGCTTGCCTGCCCTCGATGACCTCTAGCGAGGATTTGATCTGGGCCGCACGCTCCGGCTGTATCCGGCGTTCGCCGCGGTCGACGATGGTGTCCATTGCCGCAAGCACGAGCTTCAGGCGGGCAAGGCGCATTTCCTCTATCGTTCCCATGTCGCGCTGAGCGACAACCGCCTTGTCGAGCGCCTCTTGCGAGCTGCCTTGCTCATAGAGGCCGACGGCGAGAACGGAACCGAAACCGAGAAAAGCTGCCCCCGCAAGCGTCGCAAGGCGTTGGCTGACGGAGAGCGTTCTCCTGGCGGATGCAAGGGTGTTCATCGATATGACAGTCCATAGCTGGACCCGCCGCGGCAGGCGGGGTCCTCCGTTGCGATCGATGCGGAAAACCGGGCTCGATCAAACCGGATGACCTCATGTCATATCGAAGTGGTTCACTTCTCCGCGTCTGTGGACAGTGGCAAACAGACCTTAAACAATCGCTAAAACACGGGCCGCGACTTTGCGGAAGTTCGCGCGTTTCGACCGCTGCTGCCCTTTTCCTTCCGTCTCATGGTGTTATGATCGCCTTATGCGCACGGACACCAAAAAGTCGCTCTCTCCCCTGATCTTCGCCCTTGCCACGGGCGTGCTCGCGCTCGTCTTTCTGCTCGCCTTCAGGGGCTGGATCGCGAATGGCGCCGACATTTTCCTGTCGCTGGCGCAAGCCGGTCTCGCCTGGTGCATTTGAGACGCATCGCCTCGAGCACACCTGCGGCAATTGTCCCCTTTGCACCCGTGTGTCCGAAGCGGTATCAACGCTACATTCCTGACGGCCCGACGGCGCCGTGCGTCCGTTTCAGATGCGTCGGGGCAGCAACAGACTGGTGGCAATAATGAAATCCATACGCATCGTTCTCTGGGTAGCCATTCTCGTCATGGTGGCAGTCCTCGGCTGGCTGACCTTCGACATGACGCAGTCGAAGCAGCAGGCCGCATCCGGCCCCTTCGGCGTACCCTTTACCCTCGTCGCCCAGAATGGCGAGCCCATCACCGAGAAAGCGTTCACCGGCAAGCCGACGGCGCTCTTCTTCGGCTTCACCCATTGCCCGGAAGTTTGCCCCACCACGCTGTTCGAACTGAACGGCTGGCTCGACAAGGTCGACCCCGAGGGCAACAAGCTGCAGGCCTACTTCATCACCGTCGATCCGGAGCGCGATACCCCCGAAGTGCTCGCCCAGTATGTTTCAAACGTGTCCAAGCGCATCACCGGTATCTCCGGTCCGCCCGAAAAGGTGCTGGAAATGGTCAAGGGTTACCGCGTCTATTACAAGAAAGTCCCCACCGACGAGGCAAAGCCGGACGGCGACTACACAATGGATCATACCGCCTCGGTCTTCCTGCTCGACGCCAACGGCCAGTTCAGCGGAACGATCGCCTATGGCGAAAATCCCGAAACGGCCGTCAAGAAGCTGGAAAACCTCACGCGCGGCTAACAAGGTTTGCCCGTGTATCCTGCGGGCGCCGGCAATCCCGGCGCTTTGCCTTTGTACCTCATTCATGATAGCGGCGAACCGCCCACAGCGCGCGCATCCGATCGGACGCGCCGAAGCCACTGTGGCCCTTTTGAATGGCTGCATGCCGAAGGAAAGCACCGTGAGCGAGATACGCCTTTTCGTTACCACTACCGAGAAGCAGGCGGCCGCCGTCCTCGACGTCATGAGCGCAATCTTCGAAGAAGACGATTACGCGATCGCGACCATGGAGATCGACGAGAAGCGGGATGTCTGGGAGGCCTCCGTCTACATGATGACGGATGAAGAGGAGAGCGTGAGATCACGCCTCGCTCAGGCACTCGAAGCCGAATTCTCGCACCTTCCGATCGAGCGCGAAGTGCTGCCGGATGTCGACTGGATCGCCAAGTCGCTGGAGGGCCTCGCCCCCGTGCGCGCGGGCCGCTTCGTCATCCACGGCTCGCACGATCGCGACAAGGTGAAGCCGGGCGAGATTGCCATCGAGATCGATGCCGGTCAGGCCTTCGGCACCGGCCATCACGGCACGACCGCCGGCTGCCTCGAAATGCTTGCCTCCGTCGCCCGATCCCGGCCTGTCCGCAACGCGCTCGACCTCGGGACGGGAAGCGGCGTGCTGGCGATCGCCGCCTGGAAGCTCCTGCATGTTCCGGTGCTCGCAACCGACATCGATCCGATCGCAACCCGCGTCGCTGGCGACAACGCCCGTCGCAACGGCGTCGTCAACGGCTTGACCTTCGCCACGGCGCCCGGCTTCCACTCGACCACCTTCAGCGCCAACGGCCCGTTCGACCTCATCATCGCCAACATTCTGGCGCGGCCGCTGATGAAGATGGCGCCGCAACTTGTGGCCAATCTCGCTCCGGGCGGTTCGGTCATCCTCTCGGGCATTCTCGCCGAACAGCGCTGGAAGGTGCTCGCAGCCTATAACGGCCAGAACCTCAGACACGCGTGCACCATCTGGCGCAATGGCTGGGTAACCATTCATCTGACCAGATAAGTCACGCTTGTCGCAGACGCGTCCGGTCGCGGCGTCCGCTTCAGTGTTTCTATGAAACGTTGGAATGCCCTAAAGCGCATCCCTGATCGGGAACATGTCTTCGCCGTAATGATGAAGCCTCGTGTGATGTCGGCGGCATAACCACCGCACCTTCAAAGGCTCGTCGTATTGATCGTGATGAGCATCGACCGCTTCGATCCCGCAAACCTCGCACGTTTGCTTTTCCAGCTCGCCTGCCTTCACTGCTCGCTGCACAGCGAGGTGAGCATCATATTTTCCCGGATTGGCACGGCGCCAATTGGCTTGACGGGTATCGGTTTTCAGCATCGCTGCTCTACCTCTGCATGCTCCGTTTGAGAGATATCCTCGCAAGTCGACCGTAAGCGGGCATATCACGAAGCAAACCGTTCTTCATTTGTTTTCCCGTGGACACCGCCTCTTTCCACAGGAACCTCCGTATCGACCGAAACGGGAGCTGAGAAAACGAAAAGGCCGCCCGGTCCATCATGACGGGCGGCCTTCTCGAAACAAAGGCGATGCCGAAGCATCGCCTGCTGACCGGCTTTTGGCCGACCATACCCGCGAGCTTGAGGAGGAGGAGCGCTCAAGCGGGCTCTACCGTTCCGAAGCTGGCCACCCTGAGGGAGGAGGAGAACAGATGACCAACTATTCTCGGAACTGCAGTCTTTTGAACCGGCGGACGTTCGTCCGTGTTCGTTGAGGCGGCTTATAACCTATAATTCCGATAGAGAAAGCCACATTCGGGCATGGGTGCCATGCGCCTCGTGCATATGTATTACAAATGAGCAAATGGCCGCCCGCGCTGCCCGAGGTGCCGGACGTTCACGCGAATTTCGCCTCCCTCTCCGGGAGCGGATCTTAAGTTGTTATTTTATGCGGGTCGTTACCCCAAAACCGCTGCACACTTTTGGAAGAGATGCATTAACATGCTCGTCTCACCTGCGGTTCTCCGCCAAGCTTACCGGGAAAGTCCATGTTCCAATCCTTCGAAGTCACCTCCACGCCCCAGTTCGGCAAGGAGAGAACCACCGCCCTGCGTGCCGCCCTCGCAACCCTGGGCGTCGATGGCTTCCTCGTGCCGCGTGCCGACGAATTTCAAGGGGAGTATGTGCCCCGCAGTTCCGAGCGGCTGTCGTGGCTGACGGGCTTTACCGGTTCGGCCGGTGTAGCGCTCGTGACGCAGCGCGAAGCGATCGTCTTCGTCGACGGCCGTTATGTAACCCAGCTCAAGGAGCAGGTGGACGGCAGCGTCTTCACCGGCGGCGATCTCATCGGCGAACCGCCGCATGTTTGGCTGGAGCGCCATGGACCCAAGGGCTTCCGCCTCGGCATCGATCCTTGGCTGCACACCGCGGCGGAAGTTCGCCGGCTCGAAAAGGCGCTGACGGCGGTCGGCGGCAGTGTCGTCCTCCTCGACCACAATCCGCTCGACCGGCTCTGGACCGATCGTCCCGCAGCGCCGCTCGGCCCTGTGACGATCCAGCCGGTCGAGCATGCGGGACAATTGGCAAGAGACAAGATAGCGGAGATCGCGGCGGGCGTGTCAAAGGCGAAGGCCGCGGCCGTCATACTTACCGATCCCTCCTCCGTCGCCTGGACCTTCAACATCCGTGGCAGTGACGTGCCGCACACGCCGCACCCGCTGGCACGCGCCATCGTCCATGCGGACGGCAGCGCCGAGCTTTTCCTCGACAAACGCAAGACCGGCATCGAGCAGGAGGCCTACCTGACGCAGCTCGCCGATATAATGGCGCCTGCTACCTTCGACGATCGGCTCGCCGCCCTCGCCTCAACCGGCGCAGCCATCATGATCGATCCGGATCTCGCCCCCTTTGCGATCGGCGAGCTGATTCGCAGGAAGGAAGGTTCGGTGGTCGAGGCGGTCGATCCCGCCCGCCTGCCACGCGCCTGCAAGAATGCAGCCGAGATCGCCGGATCGACCCGGGCGCACCTGCAGGATGGTGCGGCGATGGTCGAGTTCCTCGCCTGGCTGGACGCGCGGGAGCCCGGCAGCGTCACCGAAATCGGTGCAACCAGGCAATTGGAGGCGATGCGCGCGGCCGTCGGCGAGCGCATGCAGAACCCCTTGAAGGACGTTTCTTTCGACACGATCGCCGGCGCCGGTTCGCATGCCGCAATCATGCATTACCGGGTCACGAACGAAACCGACCGGCGGATCGAGGCGGGTACCATGTTCCTGATCGACTCCGGCGCGCAATACATCAACGGCACGACCGACATCACCCGCACGGTCGCGATCGGCGCGGTGCCGGAAGAACAGAAGCGATTCTTCACGCTCGTGCTCAAGGGCATGATCGCAATCAGCACGGCGCGCTTCCCGAAGGGGTCACGCGGCGTCGATCTCGATCCGCTCGCCCGGATCGCACTGTGGAAGGCGGGCGCCGATTATGCGCACGGGACCGGCCACGGTGTCGGCTCCTATCTCTCGGTCCACGAAGGACCGCAGCGCATTGCCCGGCTTGCCACGCAGGAATTGCTGCCGGGCATGATCCTGTCCAACGAACCCGGTTACTATCGCCCCGGTGCCTTCGGCATCCGCATCGAGAATCTCGTCGTCGTCCGCCAGCCGGAGGAGATCGATGGCGGCGACCAGCCGATGCTCGGCTTCGGCACGCTGACCTTCTGCCCGATCGATCGCCGGCTCGTCCTTCCCGCCCTGCTGACCGACGACGAGCTCGACTGGCTGAATGCCTACCACGCGGAAACGCGGGAAAAGCTGATGCCGCTGCTGTCGGACGCGGAGACGAGAGACTGGCTGGCCAATGCTACGGAAGCAATCGCGCGGTAGCTCGGAACCGGGCGGCCCGGCGGTGTGGGCTGGGGCTGGGGTACCGCCGGGCCTCCGTTGGGAGGGTCGATTTCTCAACCAACAGCATGGTTATATTTGCGGCGACGCTTTCGCGTAACCCGCGAATTTTACTGGATCGCAGCCTTGGAGCGTCTCATAAGACACACAAAGGTCGCTGCAGGAAACTTTTCGGGACTGCAATCTCTTCTCCTTCCTCATCCTGCGCATGTCACAGAGATGAGGGCAGCGCCGCGCCTGCGGCGCGACGAGCACAGGGACGAGGCGATCAAAAAAGCCGCGGCGGGTAGCCCGAATCTCGACAGGCCTTCATCCGACAATCGTCTGAATGCCGAATCACGGCGCGTTCCCAGTCAGATACCGAGCATCGTCTTGGCTTGGCCGAGCGCTGCTTCCGAGCCCGCATGGTCGCCGGCCTTGTGCAAGTCTTCGCCCTGCTGGCGCAACTGTTTCACCTTGGCCATGTCGGCCTCGGACAATGATGCGTTGGGCATGGCCGCATCGATGGCCTGCATCATGGAGGGGCACTGATTCGCAAAAGCGGGGACAGGCGCAAGCGCGAGAAACAGCGCAACGGAAATTCTGGTAATCATGGTCGCTCCTCCGTGGGCCGGGGGGCGGCTGCCTCCCCGGCAACGAGAGGATGATAGTCCAGAACCGGCCCGGCGCCAATCCGAGCGGCCGGACCCGTGCTCAGGCGGGCGGGAACCTACATGATCAGGTACCGGATCGCCATGACCGCGATCCAGCCGACGAGCAGCATACGAAGCGTCGAGAAGCGCAGCCCGATGACGAAGGCGACGAGCATCGCTGCGGCGACGTCGATGCCACCATAGACGAAGGCAGGCGCCACCAGCGTCGTCAATACAGCCGCGGGGACTGCGTTCAACGCAGATTCGATCCGCGGGGGAATGTACTTCAGCTGCGTGATGAGCACGTAGCCACCGAAGCGCGTGACATAGGTGGCGACCGCGGCCGCAACGATGAGATAGAGCAGATCGAGGTGTTGCGCGTCCAAGGATCAGGCCTCCTTTTCCACGGCCTGGGCTTTGATCGCCGGCCGCTTCGGCGGCATACAGGCCGCAAGCACGATGCCGGCAAGCGCGCCGATGCTGACATGCCAGGGGGAGCCGACGAAATGCATTGCCGCCACCGAGGCGACGGCGCTCACGGCCACGATCGGCAGAAAACGGTCGCGTGTGCGGAAGCTCATCACCAGCCCTAGAAAGTAGATCGGGAGGAGCACGTCGAGACCGATCGCCTTGGGATCGCCGATCAGCTGCCCGAAAATCGCACCGATCAGCGTATTGATGATCCATGGAACATAGATCACGACGCCGAAGCCCGCATACCAGGCGAAGGTGACCGGCAATCCGCGCTCGCCGCGCTGTTCGGTCTCTGCATATTGCGGATCCACGAGCAGAAAGAAGGCGATCAGCTTTTGAGCGAAGCTGAAATGGCGGATGTGCTTGGCGAGAGAAGCGGAATAGAGCACGTGGCGGAAGTTGACCGCAAAGACCGAGAGCACCACGAGCCAGGGCTGCACGTTGCTTCCGAAGAGTTCTATGCCGACCATCTGGCTTGCACCCGCATAGACGGTGGCGCTCATGAATACCGCATCGGCAATCGAAAAACCGTTATCCACCGCAAGCGCCCCGAAAAGCGCGCCGAAGGGCGATGCCGCCAGCATGATCGGAAAGCCGCCGCGAAGCCCTTCCCGGAAATCGCCTCTGCTCATGAAATTCTCCCGCGGGGGCCGCTCGTAACGAGCATGCCGGCAGATTGCCTGCCGGACAGATAGGGGCTGCCGCACATCGCGACAATTCAATTACTCTGATGCGGCGATTGAATTTTCTGATGGTTGGACGCGCGTCATTCCAAGCGCACGCAAGACCAGGTGCTCGGCCGGCCAACCATAAGAAGGCGGACGCAAGGAACGCGCCCGCCCCGACACGTCAGCGCTTTACCTGAAACGTGTGCTCTATGCCTGGAAAAGTGCGCGCCTTCACCTCGTTGGCATAGGCCTCCGCCGCCTTTGAGATCGTCGGCGCCAGTTCGGCGAAGTGCTTGACGAAGCGCGGTTTGAAATCGTTGAAAAGACCCAGCATGTCGTCCGATACCAGGATCTGGCCGTCGCAGGCCGGCGAAGCGCCGATGCCGATGGTCGGCGCGCGCAGCGTGGCGGTGATCTCGCGGGCGACCGGCTCCACCGTTCCTTCGACCACGATGGCGAAAGCGCCGGCATCGTCGATCGCCTTGGCGTCGCGGCGGATCTTGGCCACTTCCTTCTCGTTGCGCCCGACCGAGCGATAGCCGCCCGTCGTGTTGACGAGCTGCGGCATCAAGCCCACATGGCCGAGCACCGGAATGCCACGGCTGACAAGAAATTCGACCGTCTCGGCCATCTCGGCCCCGCCCTCGAGCTTCACTGCGCTGCAGCCCGTTTCCTTCAGGATGCGCGCGGCGCTGCGGAAGGCCTGTTCCTTGGATTCCTGATAGGCGCCGAAAGGCAGGTCGACGACGACACAACAGCGCTCCGAACCGCGCATGACCGCCTGGCCATGCGCAATCATCATGTCGAGCGTGACGCCGACGGTCGTATCGAGGCCGTAGAGAACCATGCCGAGCGAATCGCCGACGAGGAGGAAATCCACATGAGGATCGAGAAGCCGTGCGATCGGCGTCGTATAGGCCGTCAGGCTGACGATCGGGCGCTCACCCTTCAGGGCTTCGATGCTGGCGGGGCTGAGCCGCCGTTTCGTGGTCTGGACGCTCATTCTCAGGCTACCTTTGCAAAACGGGCGGATTTCGGGGCTATGACGCGGTTGTCGAGCAGCTTCGTGGTGCCGAAGCGGACGAAGAGCAGGAGCAGGACCGGCTTTTCTCCGATCTCGCCGATAGGCTCAAGCGTTTCCGGGTCGCGCAGCGCCACCACTTCGGGCCGCGCCAGGGGTTCGCCGGCGAGAAACTCCAAGACACCCTTCTCGATTTCGGCCGGTTCGGTGACGCCGCTTGCGATCAGCCGCTCGGCCTCGTCCAGCGCCTTCGGCACGATCGCGGCTGCACGCCGCTCTTGTGCCGTCAGATAGACGTTGCGCGACGAACAGGCGAGACCGTCCTCCTCGCGCACCGTCGGTACGCCGATGACCGTAACGGGCTGCGCCAGATCCTCGACCATGCGCCGGATGATCTGGAGCTGCTGGAAATCCTTTTCGCCGAAATAGGCGCGGTCCGGCTGGACGATGTTGAAGAGTTTGGTGACGACGGTCGCAACGCCTGCGAAATGGCCGGGCCTCACCGCGCCTTCGAGCTCGGAGCCGAGCTTCGGCACGTCGACCACCGTTTCCATCGGCCGCGGATACATGTCGGAAACGCCGGGTGCAAAAAGGAAATCGACGCCGCCATCGGTCAGCAGCGCCCGATCACGGGCGAGGTCGCGCGGGTATTTGCCAAGATCCTCGTTCGCGCCGAACTGCAGCGGATTGACGAATATGCTGGCAACGACCACGTCGTTCTCGCCGCGGGCGCGGCGCACGAGTTCCATATGGCCGACATGAAGATAGCCCATGGTGGGGACCAGTCCGACGGACCTGCCCGCGCGCCGATGCTCGGCAAGGGCCTCTCGCAGTTCGGCGATGGTGCTCATGGTTTTCATTTCGGACCCTCCAATCCGCCGGGACGTCAGACACGCCCCGCTTCGCCGATATGGCTCCTGCATCGTCAAAATGCTACAGCGACAGTTGCGCGTCCGATAAGACGCGCGGCTGCGGGCGCCAGCCCCGCGAAAAGGCAATTGCACAAATTTTGGCTGCAAGATCTATCTTGTGCAGCGCAAAAACACAAACGGAAATGGGCTCAAATTCGAAGCGCCGCACCTGATCGGCGTCTCAGACCGCGGTCGAGTACGAGGGGGTCGCAAAATTCAACGAGACCTGTCGGCACGCGGCACATGTCTTCGTCCTTGGCTCATCGAAGCGAAACCATCTTCAACAAGGAGCACCCCATGCGCATGATTTTCGTCAACCTGCCGGTCAAGGATCTGAAAGCCTCGCGGTCCTTCTTCTCCGCTTTGGGCTTTACATTCAACGAGCAGTTTTCCGACGAGACCGCCGCCTGCATGGTCATCGACGACAATATCTTCGCCATGCTTCTGACCGAGCCGAAGTTCCGTAGCTTCATCGTCGGCGAGATCAGCGACACGGCGAAGGGCACCGAAGTCATCACCGCGCTCTCCGCCGGAAGCCGTGCCGAATGCGACGACATGTTCGACAAGGCTATTGCCGCGGGCGGCAAGCCATGGAAGCCGGCGATCGACTATGGCTTCATGTACGGCATCAGCTTCCAGGACCTGGACGGCCACGTCTGGGAGTTCATGTGGATGGACATGTCGGCTGAGCAGCAGGCGTGACGATCTAAACCAACGGGTCGCGCGGCATCGCTCTCATCCGCCTGCCGGCACCTTCTCCCCCCGTCCATGGGGAGAAGGGACTGAAAGGGGCGCCGCGAATCCCCTTCGCCCCGCTTGCGGGAGAAACAAAATACGCTACCCGCCGATCAACGCCAGCCACTCGTCCTCGTCCATCGTCTGTACGCCGAGTTCGCGGGCCTTGTCGAGCTTCGAGCCGGCGCCCGGGCCGGCAACGACGATGTCGGTCTTCTTCGATACCGATCCCGCCACCTTGGCGCCCAGACTCTCCGCCTTCGCCTTCGCCTCCTCGCGCGTCATCTTCTCCAGCGATCCCGTGAAGACGACCGTCTTGCCGGCGACGGGGCTGTCGATCGCCACGGGCAATGCCGCGCTTTCGGGCGTAACTTCGCGCAGCAGCTCGGAAACGACCTTCAGGTTGCGCGGCTCCTTGTAGAACTCGACAATGGCGCGAGCGACCACCTCGCCAATGCCGTCGATGCTGTTCAGCTCGTTCCAGGCATCTCCCGAAAAGCCTGCCGCCTCGGTCATGGCCGCCCCGAAATGCTCGTAGCTGCCATAGGAACGCGCAAGCAGCTTGGCGGTGGTCTCGCCCACATGGCGGATGCCAAGCGCATAGATCAGGCGATGAAGCGCTATCGAGCGGCGGGCATTGATCGCCTCGTACAGCTTGCGGACGCTTACCTTGCCGAATCCATCGATGTTCTCGAGCTTGTTGAGCGATTGCTCCTGGCGGCGTTCGAGCGTGAAGATCTCGGGGGCGGTGCGGATCCTCAGATTCTCGTCCTCGCTTTCGAAGAAGAACTCGATCTGCTTGGAGCCGAGGCCTTCGATGTCGAAGGCATTGCGCGAGACGAAATGCTTCAGATGCTCGACCGCCTGCGCACGGCAGACGAAACCGCCCGTGCAGCGGCGCACGGCATCCACCTTGCCGGTCTTTTCGTTGATGTCGCGCACCGCATGGCTGCCGCAGATGGGGCACGTCGTGGGAAACCTGTAGGGCTCGGCGCCTTCCGGCCGCTCGTCCATCACCACGTCGACGATCTGAGGGATCACGTCCCCTGCCCGCTGGACGATCACCATGTCGCCGATGCGGACGTCGCGCCCATCGCGGATCGGTTCGCCGGTGTTGCCGACGCCCCGGATGTAATCCTCGTTATGCAGCGTCGCGTTAGTGACGACGACGCCCCCGACCGTGATCGGCTCCAGCCGCGCGACGGGCGTCAGGGCGCCGGTACGGCCGACCTGAATGTCGATGCCCTTCAGACGCGTGAACGCCTGTTCGGCCGGAAACTTGTGCGCCGTTGCCCAGCGCGGACTGCGCGAGCGGAAGCCGAGCCTGGCCTGCAGATCGAGCCGGTCGACCTTGTAGACGACGCCGTCGATGTCGTAGTCGAGGTCCGGACGCTCCCGCTCGATATGGTGATAGTGCTCCAGGAGCGCGTCGGCGGAGAAGAAGCGCTGCATCAGCGGGTTGACCGGGAATCCCCAGGCCTTGAAGGTCTCCACCATGCCGAGCTGCGTATCCGCAGGCATCGCCGAAATCTCGCCCCAGGCATAGGCGAAGAAGCGCAGCTTGCGGTTCGCCGTCACCTTCGCGTCCAGCTGACGGAGCGAACCCGACGCCGTATTGCGCGGGTTGACGTAGAGCGGCCTGCCCTGCGCCGCCATTTCGGCATTGAGCGCGGCGAAGTCCGATTTCGCCATGTAGATCTCGCCGCGGATCTCGACGACGTCAGGCGCGTCGGCGGGAAGCGTCTGCGGGATCATGCCGATGGTGCGAACATTGGCCGTGACGTTTTCCCCGGTCGTGCCGTCGCCGCGGGTCGCAGCCGTGACGAGCCGCCGGTTTTCGTAGCGCAGCGACATGGATAGCCCGTCGATCTTCGGCTCGGCCGTGAAAGCGATCGAGCCGTCCGGGAGCTGGCCGAGGAAGCGGTAGACGCCGGCGACGAATGCGCGGGCGTCCTCGTCCGAGAAAGTATTGTCGAGCGACAGCATCGGCCGCGCATGGGCGACGGGCGCGAAGGTGAGCAAGGGCACGGCACCGACCTTCCGCGAGGGGCTGTCCTCGCGGACGAGTGCCGGAAAGCGCTCTTCGATGAGATCGTTCCGCCGCTTCAGCCCGTCGTAGTCCGCATCCGAAATCTCCGGAGCATCCTTGCCGTGATAGAGTACGTCGTGGCGGGCAAGCTCCGCCGCCAGGAAGGCGAGTTCCTCGGCAGCTTCCGCTTCGTTCAATTGTTCGACGGGTTTTGTTCGATTCAGCATGGATGCGGCTCCAGAACTTTGGAGTCGCTTTTACTGCATGATTCTTAAAATCGGAATCGATTTGAGGGTAACCGACACGAAGAAAAGTGAGGGCTATTCAACCGTTGCCGGCGAGCAATCGCGCAGCCGCAGCCCTTGCCTCCTCGGTAATCGAGGCGCCGGCGAGCATGCGGGCGATCTCTTCCGTGCGTGCCGCTTCGTCCATGCGGGCGACGCGGGTCGCGATCATCTCGGTCTTTTCCGCGGAGGGCCCCTTCGAAATCAGGAGATGCGTCGCCGCACGCGCGGCAACCTGCGGCGCATGGGTGACGGAAAGCACCTGCACGGTTTTCGAAAGTCGCTTCAGGCGCTGGCCGATCGCATCCGCCACGGCGCCGCCGACGCCGGTATCGATCTCGTCGAAGACGAGCGTCGGCGCCGACCCGCGGTCGGCAAGCGCCACTTTCAGCGCCAGCAGGAAGCGCGAGAGCTCGCCACCCGAAGCGACCTTCATGATCGGCCCCGGCCTGGTGCCGGGATTGGTCTGGACGTGGAATTCGACCGCATCGATCCCGTCGGCCGTCGGCGATCCCGGGTCGCTCGTCACCTCCACCATGAAGCGGGCGCGTTCGAGCTTCAGCGCAGGCAGTTCTTCCATGACGGCGGCCGAAAGCGCAGCAGCCGTATTGTGGCGCTTCTCGGAAAGCGAGCGGGCCGCAACGTCGAAGGCCGCTCTGGCCTCGGCGACCTGTATTTCCAGATGCTTCAGCTTCTCCTCGCCGGCGTCGAGATCGGCAAGATCTGCGATCATCCGCGCGGCAAGTGCCGGCAGTTCGGTGACGGGAACCGAATATTTGCGGCTCGCGGCCCGCAGAGCAAAAAGCCGCTCCTCGACGCGCTCGAGTTCCTTCGGATCGAATTCCGTGTTGCGGAGCGCGCGCTCGACCGCCATCTGGGCATCCGCGAGCTGGTTCAGCGCCCCGTCCAGAAGCTCGACCGTCTCTTCGAGCAGGCCGGGTGCCTCATGGCTCTTGCGTTCGAGCCGCCGGACGAGCGACGCGATGAGCGGTACCGGCGAGGCGTTGCCGTTCAGAAACTCGGATGCCTCGCTGATGTCTCCGGCAATGCGCTCGACCTTCATCATGCGGGCCCGGCTCTCGGCGAGTTCCTCCTCTTCGCCGTCGCGTGGCGAAAGCGTCTCGAGTTCCTCGACGGAGGAACGCAGATAGTCCGCCTCGCGGGCTGCTGCCTCCACCTTCTCGCGGTGTTTCTTCAGACCGCGCTCGGCATCCTTCCAGCCGCGATAGAAGGTCGCGACGTCTTCCGCAGCTTCGGTCGTGCCGCCGAAAGCGTCGAGCAGCGTGCGGTGCGCGTCGGTGTCGACAAGCGCCCGATCGTCGTGCTGGCCGTGAATTTCAACGAGCGTCTGGCCGACCTGCCGCATCAGCTGGACGCTCACCGGCTGGTCGTTGATGAACGCCTTGGTGCGGCCGTCGGCCGATTGCACACGGCGGAAGATCAGATCGCCGTCGTCGTCGATGCCGTTCTCGCGCAGGAAGAGCCGCGCCGCATGGCCGGCGGGAACGTCGAAGACAGCGGTAACCTGGCCCCTGTCCTCGCCGTGACGCACGAGCGAACCGTCGCCGCGGCCGCCCAGCGCGAGCGACAGACTGTCGAGAAGGATGGATTTGCCCGCGCCGGTTTCGCCGGTCAGCACCGAAAGCCCGGCATCGAAGCTGAGGTCAAGCCGTTCGATCAGGACGATATCGCGGATCGCGAGCTGGGCGAGCATCCGGTTTCATATCTTCGTTGTCGGGCGCCGGGAAAATCACGCGCCGATGAGGTTCTTTCCCGCGCGCGCGATCCAGGACGTGCCGGTTTCGCGCGGCTCAAGCCCGCCGGATTGCAGCAGCTTGTAGGAGTCGGCATACCATTGGCTGTCGGGGTAGTTATGCCCGAGAACCGCTGCCGCCGTCTGGGCTTCCCCAGTCACGCCCATCGCATAATAGGCTTCGACGAGACGGGCGAGCGCTTCCTCGACCTGATTGGTGGTCGGATATCGCTCAACGACGGTGCGGAAGCGTGAAATCGCCGCAAGATATTCCTTGCGCTCGAGATAATAGCGGCCGACCTGCATCTCCTTGCCGGCGAGCTGGTCGCGTGCAAAGCGGATCTTTGCCTGCGCATCGTCGACATATTCGGAGTCCGGATACTTGTCGACGACGACCTGCATCGCCTCGATCGCCTTTGCCGCAGGTCTTTGATCCTGCGTCACCGACGGAATCTGCTTCGTATAGGCAAGGCCCTGGATATATTGCGCGTAGGCCGCGTCTTCCGACTGCGGATAAAGGTTCAGATAACGGTTGGTCGAGTTGATCGCGTCCTGATACTGGCCGTTGCGATAGGAAACGAATGCATTCATGACCAGCGCTTTGCGGGCATATTCGGAGAACGGATGCTGCTTGTCGATCGCCTCGAACTTCCGCGCCGCTTCCGTCGTCTTGCCGGCGTTCAGGTTTGCGAGGCCCTGGTTGTAGAGCACGTCCGGCGGATCGGTCTCGGCCGTGAGTTTGGTGATGTCGATGTCCGGATCGTTCTGGCAGGCCGTGATCAGACTGGAGCCGGCGATAGCCGCAAGAACGACCGCGGCGACGCGCGCTGATCTTCTTATGTCGACAGAAACTGCAAGAACCATCGGATATTCCCGTTTCACTCAGCGCCCAGCATCGCGCCAGACTTGCGCGTTTTAGAGCAAGTTACCTCAAGACCGCAACGTCATGATCGGCAATTCATGCAAATTTGTGGCGCCCTGCAGGGCTGCACCCCTTTTCAGATGTGTAAAGCGCCTCTGGCACCGTGAAAATCGGTGCCGAAGAACACGCGTTACTCGGGGCAACGATCGAATCATCATAAAAATGCCGGCCTTTCGGCCGGCGACTGGAGAAGAATGTCCTATGCCGTCAGGCGGACCAGGGCGCGAAGCCCGGCGCGGCAACCGCCACCATGTCCCGCGAACGGGTGCGCTGACGCGGCGTTGCCGTTTCCACCACCTCATAGGCGGTCGGATCGCTGAGCAATGCCTTGAGGGCATTGGCATTCATCCGGTGCCCGCCGCGATAGGAGCGGTAGCAGCCGAGGAAGGGAGCGCCCGCCAGCGAAAGATCGCCTACGGCGTCGAGGGTCTTGTGGCGGACGAACTCGTCCGTATACCGCAGTCCCTCCACATTGATGACCGCGTTGTCGTCCGAGATTACCACGGAGTTTTCGAGTGACGAGCCGAGCGCGAAACCGCCTGCCCAAAGGCGCTCCACATCGCGCATGAAGCCGAAAGTACGCGCCCGCGACAGCTCCCGTTTGAAAACGGAAGGCGTCATGTCGCCCTTCCATGCCTGACGGCCGATCAGCGGGCAGTCGAAATCGATCTCGACTTCGAAGCGCATGCCGTCATAGGGCGTGAATTCCGACCAGGAAGCGCCCGATTCGATACGCACCGGCTTTAGGATGCGGATATAGCGGCGCTTCTCGGCAAGCGATTGAATACCTGCCTGCTCGATCGCCTCGATAAAGGGGGCGGAGCTGCCATCCATGATCGGCATTTCGGCGCCATGCACCTCGATCGACAGGTTGTCGAGGCCGAGCGCGTAGACCGCCGCCATGACATGCTCGATCGTCGCGATCGAGGTCGCCGGCGAGAGGCCAAGGACGGTGCACAGATCGGTGTTGCCGACCTGCGAAGAGACGGCCCGGAATTCGCTCACCCGGCCGCCGGCAAGCACACGCTGGAACACGATCCCGGCGTCGGCATCGGCCGGCTGGAAGGTGATCTCGACTTCCGCACCGGAGTGAACGCCAATTCCCTTGAGGGTTATCGGGTTTGCAATCGTCGTCTGAAACCCGAGCAGTTCGATTCCCATTCTCGTCACTTTCAATCAAGGCGGCCTTCGGCCAAAATCCTAGAGGGTGCCACGTTGCTCAAGACACAAGACGAAGTACCGGGATCCCGCGCCAGTCGGCGGAAATCTCGTCTTCGAACTAACAGCGCCCGATCGAATCGTATGCGTCCCCAATTCCGATGATGAAAATAAGAGTTTGGAGACACCATTCCAAATCACTGTTCGTTTCGGTTTGTTACGCAATTCATATGCGCGCAATGCAAATGATAAGCATCTGATTTCCCGCGGGAAATCGAAAAATGCCCGGGCTGGCGCCCGGGCATCGGCAAGGTGAAGGAACAGTCTCCGCATGTTTCCTCGAACCGGAGCCGGCTCAGGAAAAACTGCGGCGACTGAAAGTACCACGGCGACGTTGCGCGTCCGATCGGACGCACGGCGCCGCAGGTATCAGCTCGACTGGCGGCGCAGGAACGCCGGAATTTCGAGCTGATCGTCTTCATGCGACCGCATCTGAGGCGCAGCGCGACCGTGATCGTCGAGCTGGCCGCGACGCGGCGCATAGAGGCTGGCTTCCGGCGAAAGCGGCCGGCGCTGTTGCGAGGCGGCGCTTGGTGCGGCGGCGGTCATGTCGGACGAGACATTCGTCGCTTCCCGTTCACGCAGCCCGAGCGAGCTCGTGATCCGGTTCAGGAGTCCCATCGGTCCGCGTTCCTCCTGATGCACAGGCGCCGGCTGCGTCCGGTGATCCATTTCCGCCTTCACGACCGGCGGAAAGTCCTCAACCTTCGGCATGCGTACCGGCTGGGCCTGCTGCCGCACGACCGGGGTGGGCTCCTGCCGGACCGGCTGTGCCTGCATCTGCGGCTGAACGGGCGCCTGCATCTCGACCGGGCGCGGTGCCGGCTGCGCCGGCCGCATGACCGGTGCGGCCTCCGCCGGAGCGACGCCTGCGAAAAGCTTGCTCTGCGGACGGAAGGTCTCTTCCTGCAGTTGGGGCTGCGGCTGCGGTGCGGCGACCTGGGTGCGCGCAGCGATGTCGAGTTCGCGCTCCATTTCGGCTTCGCGAATGGCGAGCGCGATGTGGTCGACATTCTGCTGCTGCTGGAGCGGCTGCTGCACCGGCTGCGGCTGCGGGGCCGGCTGCAGCGAAACAGTCGGCTGCGGCTGGGCCGGAACGGCGGCGGACGGGCGGACGATCGGCTTCGGCGCTACCGGACGAAAGTCGGCGGAGCGGCCGGCCACCTCCGCGGCCGTGCGGTCGATGCCGGTCGCGACGACCGAAACCCGAATGAGGCCTTCGAGTTCCTCGTCGAAGGTCGCACCGAGAATGATGTTGGCGTCCGGATCGACCTCCTCGCGGATACGCGTCGCAGCCTCATCCACCTCGAAGAGCGTGAGGTCGCGTCCACCGGTGATGGAGATGAGCAGGCCTTGAGCGCCCTTCATCGAGGTTTCGTCGAGCAGCGGGTTGGCGATCGCAGCTTCCGCAGCGGCCATTGCGCGGCCTTCGCCGGAGGCTTCGCCCGTACCCATCATGGCGCGGCCCATTTCGCGCATCACCGAACGGACGTCGGCGAAGTCGAGGTTGATGAGGCCTTCCTTGACCATGAGGTCGGTGATGCAGGCGACGCCGGAATAAAGAACCTGATCGGCCATGGCGAAGGCGTCCGCGAAGGTCGTCTTGTCATTGGCGATGCGGAAGAGGTTCTGGTTCGGGATGACGATCAGGGTGTCGACCGACTTCTGAAGATCGGAAATACCCTGGTCGGCGATCCGCATGCGGCGTCCGCCTTCGAAATGGAACGGCTTGGTGACGACGCCGACGGTGAGGATACCCTTGTTGCGGGCAGCCTGGGCGACGATCGGAGCAGCGCCCGTGCCGGTGCCGCCGCCCATGCCGGCGGTGACGAAGCACATATGCGTGCCCTGCAGGTGATCGATGATCTCGTCGATGCATTCTTCAGCGGCCGCACGGCCGACTTCCGGCTGCGAGCCGGCACCAAGACCTTCGGTGACGGCGACACCCATCTGGATGATCCGCTCGGCCTTGGTCATGGTGAGTGCCTGGGCATCCGTGTTGGCGACGACGAAATCGACGCCCTGGAGCCCGGCGGTGATCATGTTGTTGACGGCGTTGCCGCCGCCGCCGCCGACGCCGAAGACCGTGATACGCGGCTTCAGCTCGGTAATGTCCGGCTTCTGCAAGTTGATGGCCATAGTCCTGTTCCTTCTCTTTCCCTGGCCGCCTTGCCGAGCCGGCCAATTCCTTCAAACTCGAACACCTGTCCCGTTCGGCGCTATGCCGAGCGGTCTAGAAACTTTCTTTCAGCCATTGCCCCATGCGGGCGAAACGGCTGTTGCCGCCGAGGGTGGAGAACATGCCGCTGCCGGCGGCATGCGTCTCGAGGTCGGCGAGCTGAGGGTAGATCATCAGCCCGACGGCCGTGGAGAAGGCCGGGCCCTTGGCAGCGGCCGGCAGTCCGGATACGCCGAGCGGGCGGCCGATGCGGACATTGCGTGCAAGGATGCGCCGCGCCGCTTCCGGCAGGCCTGTCAACTGGCTGGCTCCCCCCGTCAATACGATCCGCTTGCCGACGATCGGGCTGAAACCGGACCGCTGGATACGGTCGCGTATGAGTTCCAGCGTCTCTTCGATGCGAGCGCGAACGATGCGCGAGACCAGAGCGCGCGGCACGTGTGTCGGCTGGTCGCGGTCGTCTTCGCCGATCGGCGGAACCGAAATGATATCGCGCTCGTCCGCGCTGTTCGGAAGCGCCGAACCGTGCACGACCTTCAGGCGCTCGGCATCCTCGATGCGGGTGGACAGGCCGCGCGCAAGATCGGTCGTGACATGGTGGCCGCCAAGCCCGACGGCATCCGCATGGACGAGCTTGCCTTCGGCGAAAACCGAGATCGTCGTCGTACCGCCGCCCATGTCGATGGCCGCACATCCGAGCTCGACCTCGTCATCCACGAGTGCCGCAAGGCCGCTGGCATAGGGCGTCGCGACCATGCCCTCGACCGAGAGGTGAGCGCGGTTGACGCAGAGCTCAAGGTTCTTCAGTGCGGGCCGCTCCGCCGTCAGCACATGCATGTCGACGCCGAGAACGTCACCGAACATCGCCAGCGGGTCGCGGATGCCGCGCTCGCCGTCGAGCGAGAAGCCTGTCGGCAGAGAGTGCAGGATGGCACGATCGGTGCGCAGCGACTGGTGACCCGCGGCAGCGAGTACCTTCTTCAGATCGTTCGCCTCGACCTCCTGCCCGCCGAGATCGATCGTCGCGGTATAGACGTCGCTCTGCAGGCGGCCGGCGGAAACATTCACGATGAGGCTGTCTATGGTCAGTCCCGCCATGCGCTCGGCTGCATCGACCGCAAGCCGGACGACACTTTCGACCGCGTCGAGATCGGCGATGACGCCATTCTTGACGCCCCGCGACTTCTGGTGACCGATGCCGATGACCTCGATGCTGTGCGTGCGCCCGGGCAGGATCTGGCTCTCGGCACGCGGCGTCAGGCGGCCGATCATGCATACCACCTTGGTCGAGCCGATATCGAGCACCGACACGACATGCGACCGCTTCGAGGGCAAGGGTTTCAGACGCGGAAGGCCGAAATTGGCGGATCCGAACAAACTCATATCCGCTTCTCCTGGGCTTTCAGCATTTTCTCCCTCGCCTTGAGTGCGACTTCCCGGCGCTTCACGGCTTCCGGCGTCAGCTGTACGGTCGTGCGGTCTTCGAGCCTGAGATCGACGGCGGCGATGTCGCGCTCCAGCAACTGATGCGTGTCTTGCATACCGGCGAGCACGCTCATCGCGCGCGCAACATCCTTTTCCGGAAGCTTCACGACGACGCCGTTGTTGAGCCGCAGATCCCAGCGACGCCCGGCCACGCGCACGAAGGCCTTGACGCGGGAGCGGAACTCCGGCCAGCGGGAAAATTCATCGTAGAACGCGGCCGCCGCCGTCTCCGCGTCGCGGCCGACGAAAAGCGGCAGGCTGGCGAACTTGTTGTCCCTGAGCGGCGCGATGACGCTGCCGCTACGCTCTATCAGGGAGAGATCCGATCCGTGCTGCCAGATACCGAAGGCTTCGCGCTCCTTGAGAACGACCTCGATCGTACCCGGATAGATCTTGCGCACCGTGACGGTCTCCACCCAGGGCAGTTCGCCGATAAGCCGACGCGCCTCCTCGATGTCGAGCGCCACCAGTGACGTCGTGCCGTCCAGGCCGAGCTGCTGGAGAATGTCGATCTCGGAGGTCTGCGCGTTGCCGGAAACGCGGACGTCCTCGATCGCGAAGCCGGCGGCAGTCGTCGAGACCTGCGCGAAACTCTGCGTGTGGCCGCCGAGCGACATGCCGTAAAGGCCCGTGGCCACCATGAAAGCTGCGGCGGAAACTGTTCCGGTATGATTCGGGAAGCGGATTCGACCGGCGCCAAGGCTGATCAGAAAGCGCACGCCCTTGCGCAGCGGCCGCGGCAGGACGAACGCTTCATCCGCCTCGGCGACAGCGCCGGCCGGGTAACGAACCCTCTTGCCCCTTCTGCCCCTCAGCGCAAGCACGACGCGTCCTCCACCATCCACCTGAGAAATTCACCGAACTGAAGACCCGCATGCTGCGCCATTTCGGGCACCAGGGACGTTGGGGTCATGCCGGGTTGGGTGTTGATCTCGAGCCAGATCAACTCGCCCTCACCATCCCCACGATCGTCGAAACGAAAGTCGGACCGGCTGACGCCGCGGCAACCAATCGCCTCATGCGCCTTCAACGCCAGTGTTTGTATTCTTTGGTAAATATTTGGTGAAATCTGTGCAGGTATGACGTGCTTCGAACCACCTTTTACGTATTTCGAGTCGTAATCGTAGAAGGCGTGCCCCTGCGGGATGATTTCAGTGACGCCGAGGGCGACATCGCCCATGACACCGCAGGTGAATTCGCGTCCGGCAATATAGCGCTCGACCATGACGCGGTCGCCGTAGCGCCACTCGCTTGAGGTGATCACCTGAGGCGGATGCGACTGATCCTCCTTGACGATCACCACCCCGAAGCTCGACCCCTCGCGGACCGGCTTCACCACATAGGGCGGCTTCATCGGATGCTGATTGCCGAAGCTGCGCCGGTCCATGACCAGCGCCTCGGCAACCGGGATGCCGGCAGCCTTGGCGACATGCTTTGCCTGGTCTTTATCCATGGCCAGCGCCGAAGCCAGGACGCCCGAATGGGTATAGGGGATCTCGAGATATTCGAGAATGCCCTGGATCGTCCCGTCTTCGCCGAACGGCCCATGAAGCGCATTGAAGACGACATCCGGGCGCAATTCCTGAAGAACCGCTGCGACGTCGCGACCGACATCGACGCGCGTGACGCGATAGCCTTCCGCCTCCAGGGCATCCGCGCAAGCCGTCCCCGAAGACAGGCTCACCGGCCTCTCCGAGGAAAATCCGCCCAACAGGACAGCAACATGCTTGCTGCTCATTCAAACCCCCAAACAATACGCCACTATCGCGAAGCTTGCTTGCACCTGGCTGATTTCGAAGCCTCGATTCGCGTGACCGCCGCGTGGAACCACTACAACGACATTATGGTTAATGAAGTGTTTACTTTGGTTAACTCTCGCCGCGAAACGCGCTTCGGCGAAACCCGCCAAGAATCAATCAGAGACAAGATTTCCTAGCTGAATCAGAGCTTTCTGTGGCTTGCAAGGGAAATAATCTTAGGAAAGGCAGAGCCCGCCTGCGTGTGCAGGCGGGCTCTACATGGTCTTACGTGGCGCTATCTTTCCCGATCTAGCTATCGTCGCCGACGATTTTCCATACGATTCCGGCAATGGCTGCACCGATCAGCGGTGCGACCCAGAAGAGCCAGAGCTGGGAAATGGCCCAGTCGCCGACGAACAGCGCCTGTCCGGTCGATCGGGCCGGATTTACGGAGGTGTTGGTGACGGGGATCGAGACGAGGTGAATCAAGGTCAGCCCCAGGCCGATGGCGATGGGCGCGAAGCCCACAGGCACGCGGCCATGCGTCGAGCCAAGAATGATGAGCAGGAAAAAGGCGGTCATGACGACCTCGGTGACGAGAGCCGCCGTCAATGAGTAGCCGCCCGGAGAATGTTCGCCGTAACCATTGGCGGCAAAACCGCCAAGCTGGAAATCGGCCTTGCCGCTGGCGATCACGTAGAGCACGGCAGCTGCGGCGATCGCGCCGGCGACCTGCGCGATGATGTAACCGACGAGGCTCGCCGGCGGCATTCTGCCGGCTACGGCAAGTCCGACCGATACCGCCGGATTGAAATGGCCGCCGGAAATTCCGCCGACCGCATAGGCCATGGTCAGCACCGTAAGGCCGAAGGCAAAGGAGACCCCGAGCAGGCCGATGCCGACCTCCGGGAAGGCAGCGGAAAGTACGGCGCTGCCGCACCCACCGAGAACGAGCCAGAAAGTACCGAGAAATTCCGCAGAGAGCTTTCTGAACATGAATATTCCCCCAAATCGAAGCAAAACGCTTCGCCGGCGAGAGTTCTCCAGTATTCGATTCTCGTCAAGCAGGAGATGTATTTCCTGGCGATGCCCGCAATACGGGAAGCCCTGAATTCATGTAAGTGGGCATGTCGACCCCTCGAGCACACCGGGGCGATGCGCCGGTGGAATATTGCTGCGCCGGCAAGCGCATTTAGTTCGCATTTCTTACGAAATCGGACTTTCTCGATGTGAAAACTTGCGCTAAGAACCGGCCGCCCGCCTCCCAAGACGGCATAACCGCCAGATCATTTTTTTGCGTCCATGGGACAGCGAACTGATCTAACCCTCTGAAACTACGCAATTCCGGCGGGGGAGAGTTTACTCGCTTTCCCGCGAATTGCCACAGGAACGAACCAATGACAGACGCGACAACCTCGCTGTCGCCGCAGGATGGTGCGTTGCATCGGCAGGCCGTGAACTCCCCTGCCCGGGTGCTGTTCGCCAGCCTGGTCGGCACCACGATCGAATTCTTCGACTTCTATGTCTATGCGACCGCAGCGGTAATCATCTTCCCGCACCTTTTCTTCCCTGCAGCCGATCCGACCTCGGCAATGCTGCAGTCCCTTGCCACCTTTTCGATCGCCTTCTTCGCCCGCCCGCTCGGCGCCGTGATCTTCGGTCACTTCGGCGACAGGATCGGCCGGAAGGCGACGCTCGTCGCCGCGCTGATGACCATGGGCATTTCCACGGTCATCATCGGCCTGTTGCCCACCTATTCGACGATCGGCGTCGTGGCACCGCTGCTGCTTGCCCTTTGCCGTTTCGGTCAGGGCCTCGGCCTCGGCGGCGAATGGGGCGGCGCGGTGTTGCTCGCCACCGAGAATGCGCCCGAAGGCAAGCGGAGCTGGTACGCCATGTTCCCGCAGCTGGGCGCGCCGATCGGCTTCATCCTGTCGGCAGGAACCTTCCTCATCCTCGGCGAAGTCATGAGCGAAGAGGCCTTCTTCGCCTGGGGCTGGCGCGTCCCCTTCATCGCCAGCGTGCTGCTCGTGATCGTCGGCCTCTATGTCCGCCTGAAGATCACCGAAACGCCGGAATTCCAGAAGGCGATCGACAAGCACGAGCGTGTCGAGGTGCCGGTCGCGGCGATCTTCCGCTCGCACAAGCGAAGCCTCGTACTCGGCACCTTCGTGGCGCTCGCGACCTTCGTCCTGTTCTATTTGATGACCGTCTTCTCGCTCTCCTGGGGCACGACCAAGCTCGGCTATTCGCGCGAACAGTTCCTGCTCGTACAGATGACGGGCGTCGTCTTCTTCGGTCTGATGATCCCGGTCTCCGGCATACTTTCGGACCGCTTCGGCCGACGCCTCGTGCTGGTGCTGACGACGATCGGCATCGGCGTTTTCGGCCTCTTCATGGCACCGCTTCTGTCATCCGGTCTCGGCGGGGCCTTCGTCTTCTCGATCGTCGGCCTCGGCCTGATGGGCCTCACCTACGGGCCGATCGGCGCGGCGCTGGCGGCCCCCTTCCCGACGGCGGTGCGCTATACCGGCGCCTCGATGACCTTCAACCTCGCCGGCATCTTCGGCGCGTCGCTGGCGCCCTATATCGCCACCTGGCTCGCGACCAATTACAGCCTCGGCCATGTCGGCTACTATCTGCTGGCGGCGGCATCGATCACGCTCGTCTGCCTGCTTCTTTCGAACGAGGAAGAGGTCTCGGGCTGAGAGATGGAATAATCCGGAAAAAAGGGCCGCGTCGGATATCCGCCGCGGCCTTTTTCTTGGTCCCGATTTCGGATCAGGCCGTGGCGCGGCCGAGGAATTCCCTGATTTCATAGCCCGGCATGAAATTGCCGACCCGCTTGATTTCCCATTCCAGCTTGACGCCGGAATGCTCCATCACCCGCTGGCGCACGGTCTCGCCGAGATATTCGAGCTCGTAGCCAGTCGCCTGTCCGGTATTGATCATGAAATTGCAGTGAAGCGGCGACATCTGGGCATTGCCGATCATCATCCCGCGGCAGCCGGCCTCGTCGATCAGCTTCCAGGCCGAGTGGCCGTCCGGGTTCTTGAACGTGGATCCGCCGGTCTTCTCGCGGATCGGCTGCACCGTTTCGCGATGCTGGCGCACGGCGTCCATGTCGGTGCGGATCTTGGTCTTGTCTTCCGCATAGCCCTCGAAGATCGCATGCGTGAAGATCAGCTCCTTGGCCGCGCCGGAATGGCGGTAGCCGTAGCCCATCTCGGCTTTGCTCAGGACATGCCTGTTGCCCTTGCGGTCGACGGCATGGACCTCGACGACGCGTTCGCTGGTTTCGCCGCTATTGGCGCCGGCGTTCATGCGGAGTGCCCCGCCGATCGAACCGGGAATGCCGTAATAGAAGTAGAAGCCGCCGATACCATGGTCGAGCGCCATGGCGGCGATGTTCTTGTCCGGGCAGATCGCGCCCGCCTTGATGCGGTTTTCACCGGCGAGTTCCAGATCGCCGAAGCCCTTCGCCGAAAGCCGGATGACGACCCCCGGAATACCGCCGTCGCGCACGAGCAGGTTGGAGCCCACGCCGACGACCATTACCGGCACCTCTTCGGGCACCAGCTTCAGGAAGGCGACGAGGTCGTCGGTGTCGTGCGGCTGGAACATGAGCTCGGCGAGACCGCCCGCACGAAACCAGGTAACGCGGTCCATCGGCGCATCGGGCGTGAGACGTCCGCGGATTGCAGCGACGCCGTTTCCGAGCGAATCGAGAAGTTTCTGACCGTTGACCTGTTTCATGCTCGATTTCCTGAAATTTCCGCGAGCTGCTTGGGCAAGGCCGCGGCCCAATAGGTAATGCTGCCAGCTCCCAAGAGAACCACAAAATCGCCCGGCTGTGCAATCTTCGCGATAACAGGCGCCAGTGCCTCCTGTCCGGGGATGTGGCGGGCATCGCGATGGCCGGCAGCCTTGATGCGGTCGACAAGCGCTTCCGAACTGACGCCCTCTATGGCTTCCTCGCCGGCCGCATAGACCGGAGCGAGCAGGATCGTATCGGCGTCGTTGAAGCAGGATGTGAAGTCTTCGAAGAGGCTCGACAGGCGCGAGTAGCGATGCGGCTGGTGGACCGCGACGATGCGCCCCTGGCACGCCTCGCGCGCCGCCCTCAGGACCGCCCTGATCTCGACGGGATGGTGGCCGTAATCGTCGAAGATGCGCGCGCCGTTCCACTCACCCGTCAGAGTAAAGCGGCGTTTCACGCCGCCGAAGGTGGCAAGACCTCTCGCAATGTCCTCGGGCTTGATGCCGAGCCGCTGCGCGACCGCCACGGCAGCCGTGGCGTTGGAGACATTATGGCGTCCGGGCATCGGCAGCCTGAGGTCCTTGATCGCGATCACCTGGCCCGTGCGGCGGCGGCGGATCTCGATATCGAAGATGGAAGTCGCACCGTCCATGCGGATATTGTGGAAGCGCACGTCGGCCTGGGGGTTCTCGCCGTAGGTGACGACCTTCCGGTCCTCGATCTTGCCGACCATGGACTGGACCTCTGGATGGTCGAGACACAGCACGCCAAAACCGTAAAAGGGCACGTTCTCGACGAACTGCCGGAATGCCGCGCGCACGGCGTCGAAATTGCCGTAGTGGTCGAGATGTTCGGGATCGATATTGGTGACGACCGCGATGTCGGCCGGCAGCTTCAGGAACGTGCCGTCGGATTCGTCTGCTTCGACTACCATCCATTCGCCGGCGCCCATGCGCGCATTGGTGCCGTAGGCGTTGATGATGCCGCCGTTGATCACGGTCGGATCGAGGCCGCCCGCATCGAGCAGGGCGGCGACCATCGAGGTCGTCGTCGTCTTGCCATGGGTCCCGCCGATCGCAATTGCATTGCGGAAGCGCATCAGCTCGGCAAGCATCTCGGCACGCCGCACGACCGGCAGGAACTTCTCGCGGGCAGCGATGAGCTCGGGGTTGTCCTTCTTGATCGCCGTCGAGACGACGACCACCTCGGCATCGCCGAGATTTTCCGCTTTGTGCCCGATGGAGACGCTGATGCCCTTTTCCCGCAGACGCTGCACATTGGCGCTGTCGGCCTGGTCGGAACCCTGGACGCGATGGCCGAGATTGTGCAGGACCTCGGCAATACCGCTCATGCCGATGCCGCCGATACCAATGAAATGTACGAGCCCGATCGTCTTCGGCATCTTCATGAGCGTGTTTCCTTGAACTTCGCGACTGTCGAGCCGCTGGCAATAGCCTCTACCAGCAAGGCAAGCAAGCGCGCGGCATCCGGCTTGCCGGTCTGGCGGGCGCCGGCCGCCATCTGCGCCAGCGCATCTGGGTTGCTCATCGCATCCGCAAGGATGCCGGCGAGCCGCTCGGCGCTGAGCTCCACCTGCGCGATCACGCGCGCCCCCCCTTTCGCGGCGAGTGCCGCGGCATTGGCTGCCTGGTCGTGGTCGAGAGCGTAGGGATACGGCACCAGGATCGCCGGGCGTCCGATGACCGAGATTTCCGAAACGGTGGACGCGCCCGAGCGGCATATAACGAGCTGCGCCGAAGCGATCCGACCGGCCATGTCGGTGAAGAAGGGAGATACCTCAGCGGGAACGCCGAGCTTCTCGTAGACCGCGATGACGCCTTCGCGGTCCTCGGGCCGGGCCTGCTGCGTCACCTTCAGCCGCTGGCGCAGCGCGTCGTCGAGCCGGCAGACCGCCTGCGGCACCGTTTTCGAGAAGAATTGCGCGCCCTGGCTGCCGCCGAAGACCACGAGATGAAAGGGCGCATCGCCAGCAGCCGGCGCATAAGGAAGCCCGGCAGCCTTCAGCACCGCCGGACGCACAGGATTTCCGGTCGCCACGGTCTTCGCCGCGAAGGCTCCGGCGCCTTCCGGGAGAAAGCCGCCGGCGACGGCCTTGACCCGCGATGCGAGCATTTTGTTGGCGCGGCCCATCACCGCGTTCTGTTCGTGGATGATCGACGGAATGCCCATGCCCGTGGCCGCAAGCAGCGGCGGCACCGTCGGGTAGCCGCCGAAGCCGACGACGGCCCTGGGCCTAAGCCTGGCAATCAGTCGCCGGGCCGCCCTCAGCCCCGTCCAGAGCTTCCACACCGACCGGGCGAGTTTCATCGGGTTCTTCGAACCGATCGTCGCCGACGGCACGACATGAATCTCGTCGGCCGGGAACTTCCCCGTGAAGCGTTCGGCACGGCTGTCCGTCACCAGATGCACGGAATAGCCCGTCGCTTTCAGCTCATGCGCAAGCGCCTCGGCTGGAAAGAGGTGCCCGCCGGTTCCGCCGGCGGCAAGAAGAATGATGCCTTTATCCATGTCTCACTCCGCCGGCACTCCGACGCCCGATCGAAAGAGGCTGCGCTCGACGGCACGTTTCTCCGGCCGATGACGCGTCAGTGCCAGAATGAACCCCGCCGTCACGCAGATCGCCACCATCGACGACCCGCCATAGGAAATCAGCGGGAGCGTCATGCCCTTGGCCGGAAGCAGCTCGAGATTCACGCCGATATTGATCATCGACTGGATGCCGATTTGCAGAACCAGCCCGGCAACCGCGAATCGATTGAAATCGTTGCGCTCGCGGAAGGCATGATTGAGGCCGCGCATGACCACGAAGGCGAAGATCATGACGATGACCATGCAGAAGACGATGCCGAACTCCTCCGCAGCGACGGAGAAGATGAAGTCCGTATGGCTGTCCGGAATGATGCGCTTCACCACGCCCTCACCAGGGCCGCGGCCGAACCAGTCACCGCGAATGATCGCCTCGCGGGCCGTATCCACCTGGAACGTATCGCCTTCGCCGGTCAGGAACCGGTCGATGCGGCCGGCGACGTGGGGCAGGATGGAATAGGCGGCGAAAAATCCGCCTATCGCCACCGACGCGAGCACGATGATCCAGAGCCATGGCATGCCGGCCATGAAGAACATGCCGCCCCAGACCGCCGCAGTGAGGATGGTCTGGCCGAGGTCGGGCTGGGCAACGAGGAGCGCCCCGACGATACCGAAGAGGAGGATCGACAGCAGATTACCGGGAATTTCCGGCTGCCGCGCATGTTCGGCGAAAAGCCAGGCGCAGACTACGACAAAGGCGGGCTTCATGAATTCCGAGGGCTGTATCGAAATGCCGGCGACCGCCAGCCACCGCCGGGAGCCCTTGACCTCCTGGCCGAAGAACAGAGCCAGCACCATCATCGCCGTGGAGATCACGAGCAGGATGATTGCCGTGCGCCGCACCTGTCGCGGCGAGAGAAAGGAGATGCCGACCATCACCACCAGCGACGGCAGGAGGAAGAGGGCATGGCGCTTGACAAAGTGGAAGCTGTCGAGGCCGAGCCGTTCGGCGACCGGGGGGCTTGCGGCGAAGGAGAGCATGAAGCCCACGCCCATCAGCAGGATGAAGGCGGCGAGAAAAAATCTGTCGATCGTCCAGAACCAGTCGGCCACGGGGCCACGTTCGGCTCGGCTTACCATCAGTCTGTCCCCTTTCCGGGCGCGTACCGCGCCAAAATCCACTACCGGCCGAAGCCGTCAAATCAGCATGCTCACGCCCTCGAGCGCCGCCACATGGCCGACGAAGGCATCTCCGCGCACCTCGAAATTCTTGTACTGGTCGAAGCTTGCGCAAGCCGGGGAAAGCATCACGGCCGCAGGGCCTTGCATGTCCCGCGCCGCATCCGCTGCCGCGTGCGCAACCGCCTTCTCCAGCGTCCCCGAGATTTCGTAGGGCACTGCTTCGCCGAGGGTCGCCGCGAAGGAGGGTGCCGCTTCTCCGATCAGATAGGCCTTTACGATCTTCGGGAAGAACGGCGCCAGTGACGTGATGCCGCCCTCCTTCGGCAGACCGCCGGCGATCCAGTAGATTCGGTCGTAACTCGAAAGCGCCGGGGCTGCAGCCTCTGCATTGGTCGCCTTGCTGTCGTTGACGAAGACGATCTCGCCCTTTTTCGCAACCGGCTGCATCCGGTGCTTGAGGCCCGGAAAGCTCCTGAGGCCGTTCACGATTTCCTTCCCGGAGATGCCGACCGCCAGGCAGGCGGCGATCGCAGCCGCGGCATTCTGGGCATTGTGCCCTCCGCGCAGCGTCTGGATGCCGGCAAGATCGGTAAAGAGCGACGATGCCCCGTCCTGCGCCCGCATCAGCGCCGAGCCTTCGGCATATACGCCCTCGGCAAGCGGATGGCGGCGCGATATGCGCACGACCTTTGTTCCTGCCCGCTCCACCCGATCCGCGATCAGGCTCGAGAGGCTGTCGTCGACGCCGACGACCGCCGTTCCGCTCCCCGCCACCAGACGCTCCTTGATATCCGCATAGTGCTGCATCGTGCCGTGGCGATCCAGATGATCCGGCGTCAGGTTGAGCAGTATCCCGGCGGTCGGGTCGAGCGTGGGCGCAAGGTCGATCTGGTAGGATGAGCATTCGACGACATAGAAGCGCCCTGCTTTCGGCGGATCCAGCGTGAGCACTGCGGTGCCGATATTGCCGCCGAGCTGCGTGTCCCGCCCGCTCGTCCTGAGAATATGGGCGATCAGCGCCGTCGTCGTGGATTTGCCGTTGGTGCCGGTGATGGCGATGAAGGGGCACTCGGGCGCGTGCTTGCGTCGCTCACGCACGAAGAGCTCCACGTCGCCGATGATCTCGACGCCGGCCTGATGCGCGAGATCGACGCTCCAGTGCGGCTTCGGATGCGTCAGCGGCACGCCGGGCGAAAGCACCAAAGCGGCAAAGTCATGCCAGTCGACGCCGCGCAAGTCAGCCGTGCTTATCCCGGCCGCGGCAGCCTTGGCGACGCTGTCAGGATTGTCGTCCCACGCCACGACATCGGCGCCGCCCGAAACGAGTGCCTGAGCCGTCGCGAGCCCCGAGCCGCCAAGCCCGAAGAGTGCGACCTTCCCGCCCTTGAATGAGGTGACCGGGATCATCGTGGCTCACCGCAGCTTCAGCGTGGAGAGGCCGACCATTGCGAGGATCACTGCGATGATCCAGAAACGGATCACCACCTGGCTTTCCGTCCAGCCTTTCTTCTCGAAGTGATGGTGGATCGGCGCCATCAGGAATACGCGATGCCCGGTGCGCTTGAACCAGAAGACCTGGATGATGACTGACAGCGTCTCGATGACGAAGAGCCCGCCGATGATGACCATGACGATCTCGTGCTTGGTCGCGACGGCCACGGTGCCGATCAGGCCGCCGAGCGCAAGCGAACCCGTATCGCCCATGAAAATCGCAGCAGGCGGTGCGTTGAACCACAGGAAGCCGAGCCCCGCGCCGATCACGGCGCCGAGGATCACCGCGAGTTCGCCGGTGCCGGGCACGAAATGGATCTGCAGGTAATTGGCGAAGACGGCGTTACCGGCAAGATAGGCGATCAGCCCGAATGCGGCCGACGCGATCATGACGGGAACGATCGCGAGCCCGTCGAGACCGTCGGTCAGGTTTACGGAATTTCCGGCGCCGACGATGACGAACCCGCCGAACAGCACGAAGAAATATCCGAGATTGAGCATCAGGTCCTTGAAGAAGGGAAAGGTCACCGACGAGCCGAAGGTGGAACCCGCCGCCCCCGCGGAAAGCGCCGCCTGCATCATGAAGAAGACGGCAACGGCGGCGATCACGAACTCGATGCCGAGCCGTGCCTTGCCGGAGAAGCCCTTTTCCGACTGCTTCGTCACCTTCAGATAGTCGTCGTAGAAGCCTATCGCGCCGAACCCGAGCGTCACCAGAAGCGTCGATACGACGTAGATGCTGGATAGATCGGCCCAGAGCAGCGACGACACCACGATGCCGGTCAGGATCATCAACCCGCCCATGGTCGGGGTCCCTGCCTTCTTGAAGTGCGTCTGGGGGCCGTCCGCACGGATCGGCTGGCCCTTGCCCTGGCGGATGCGCAACGATGCGATCATGGCGGGGCCGAACAGGAAGACGATCAAGGCAGAGGTGAAGAGAGCCGCCCCCGTACGGAAGGTGATGTAGCGAAAGAGATTGAAGAATTGAAAGTGGTCCGCCAGTTCCACAAGCCAGATCAGCATAAGGGACCTTTCCCCCAGAAGTTTATAATCGGACATCGTCCAACAGAATCATCTGCCAGAAGATACCCGCTTGCGTTCGACTATGTTAGGCCATTTCCCCTGGCCGAAGGGCGTATCCACCAGCACTGCGGCGCCGCGCACCCTTTCGGGCGTACAAGAGCCGCCGCAGCGCTTTCAGTAGCCGCATGTTCTTCCGCAGACCGGTTCCGGGTTCGAGGAAACATGCAGCGATGGCAACGTCCCTATACTTCCCCTGCTCCGGCCGTCTCCTGCGGATAGGCATCGAGAAGCGCCTGGACGATCTTTGCGCAACCGGTGCCCTTCGAAGACTTGACCATTACTACGTCGCCGGCCGCGACAGCTCCGAGCGCGTAGGCCGTGAGATCATCCACCCGGTCCCGATGGACGACGGATACCTCCTGCGGCAGGGCGTCGCGCAGATGGGCCATCTCGGGCCCGGCCAGCCAGACATCGGCAATACCCGCCTCGACAATGGGTCTCGCAAGCGCCGCATGAACCGCCGCCGAATGCTCGCCCATTTCCAGCATGTCGCCGAGAACGGCAATGCGTCGCCCGCCGGGTGACGGCTCTGCATCGCGCAGAAGCGAGATCGCCGCCCGCATCGAGGCGGGATTGGCGTTGTAGCTTTCGTCGATCACGGTGAGGTGCCCGGTGCCGATCCTGAGGTGATGCCGCAGCCCCCGGCCCTTTTCCGGCTGCATCGTCGCAAACGACGCGGCGACGCGATCGGTATCCGCGCCTGCCAGCGTCGCCGCGGCGATCGCCGCCAAGGCGTTCTCGGCAATATGGCGCCCGGGTGCCCCTATCGCTACCTCAAGCGTTCTGCCTCCGACGGCGGCCCAGAGCACCGAGCTTTCCGCTCCCCCGGCAAACTCGGCCAGACGGAACTCCGATCTCGGATTTGCGCCGAAGGAATGGACATGGCTGACCCCCGCCGCCGCAGCCGCCCTTTCGAGGAGCTCGTATTGCGCGCTGTCGCGATTGATGACCGCATGGCCGCCATTGACCACGCCTTCGAAGATCTCGGCCTTGGCGGCCGCAATCTCGTCCAGGCTCGTGAAATTGCCCAGATGGGCGGCGGCAATGCTGGTCACGACCGCGACATGCGGGCGGACCATCCGTGTCAGCGGCAGAATTTCGCCCGCATGGTTCATTCCGATCTCGAAGACCCCGAAATCGGTCGTCTCCGGCATGCGCGCAAGCGTCAGCGGCACGCCCCAGTGATTGTTGAAGGACGCCACGGAGGCGTGGACCCGGCCGAGGGGCGACAGCACGTGCCTCAGCATCTCCTTCGTGGTGGTCTTGCCCACCGATCCCGTGACGGCGATGATTTTCGCCGCGCTGCGGTCGCGGGCGGCGCAACCGAGCCGGATCATCGCCTCCAGCACGTCGTCAACGACGATCATCGGGGCGGTCAGGCGCCCCAGCGCCGGGAGTTTCGCTTCGCTGACGACCAGGAGCGCGGCTCCGTTTGCAAGCGCGATCCCGGCATAGTCGTGGCCGTCGACGCGATCGCCTCTGATCGCGAAAAAGGCCTCGCCATCGCCGATCGTGCGGCTGTCGATCGAAATGCCGGTGATCCCTTCGGGCAGGTTCCCGACCGGGCGGCCGTTCATGGCGGCCAGAAGATCGCTGCTTGTCCAGAGCCAGTTCAAATCAAAGACCTCCCAGTGCCTTGCGGACCTCCGCGTGGTCGGAAAAAGGCAGCGTCACCGAACCGACCGTCTGCCCCTCTTCATGCCCTTTTCCGGCAACGATCAGCGTATCGCCGGTCTTCAGCATTCCGACGGCCGCACGGATCGCCTCGGCGCGATCGCCGATTTCCGTAGCCCCCTTGGCCGCAGCCATGATCTCGGCACGGATCACTTCCGGTACTTCCGAGCGCGGATTGTCGTCGGTGACGATCACGACATCGGCGAGGCGGCTGGCAATCTCTCCCATGATCGGGCGCTTGCCCTTGTCCCGGTCGCCGCCGCATCCGAAAACCACCACGACCCGGCCGGTGGTAAAGGGACGCACGGACTCCAGTACGTTTGCGAGTGCGTCCGGCTTGTGGGCGTAGTCCACATAGGCGAGTGCGCCGTCTTTCGTCTGTCCGACGAGCTCCAGCCGCCCCGAAGCGCCCTGCAGCCTCTCCAGCGCCGAGAATGCCGCCTTTGCGGTGATCCCGGTGGACATTGCGAGCCCCGCGGCAACGAGCGCGTTGGCGATCTGGAAATCACCGGCAAGCGGCACGTGAATTTCGTAGATGTCGTCGCCGACATGCACCTCCGCCGACTGCTTGTGGCGGAAATGCTCGACGCGCTTCAGCGCGATGAAATCGCCATTGCGCCCGACGGTGCGCACATCGTGGCCGGCCTTGCGAGCGGCAGCGATCGCCTCGGCGGACCATTGGTCGTCCGCGAAGATCACCGCCGGCGAACCTTTCGGCAGGAGCGCCCCGAAGAGGCGCATCTTGGAGGCCATGTAGTGTTCGACCGTCGGATGGTAATCCATGTGATCGCGGCCGAGATTGGTAAAGGCGGCGGCCGCGAGGTTGACCCCGTCCAGCCGGCACTGGTCCAGGCCGTGGCTCGAAGCCTCCATTGCCGCGTGGGTCACGCCCTCATCGGCAAGTTCGGCAAGCAGCTTATGCAGGGATACCGGGTCGGGGGTCGTCAGCGAGCCGTATTCGGTGCGGCCGGGCGCCACCACTCCCGTGGTGCCGATCATCGCCGCCGAGAAGCCGCTATGCGCCCAGATCTGCCGGGTGAAGGAGGCAACGGACGTCTTTCCCGCCGTGCCCGTGACCGCCACCATCGTCTCCGGCTGGCGCTCGTAGAAGCTGGATGCCGCCTTTGCCAGGAACCTTCGCGGTTCGGAGATCGCAAAGACGGGCGCACCCGCTTCCGCCTGGGCGCCTTTTCCGGCGACGACCGCCGAGGCTCCGCGAGACAGCGCATCCGCTATGTAAGCAGCCCCGTCAGCCTTCGATCCGGCAACGGCGACGAAGAGATCGCCGGGCTTGACCTGCCGGCTGTCGGCCGTGATGCCGCCGATCTCGATGGTTGCGGCGTCGCCCTTCAGCTGCGCCGAAAGTTCCGGGAAATTCGATCCCGCCAGATCCGTGATCTTCATGAACTGCACGTCTCACATCGATATGAACCAACAGCGCCGTGCGTCTTTTCAGACGCGCAAAGGTCGCCGTAACACTTTGAATGCAGCATGGTATGGTCCTTGAATCGACTCCGGTTCACGGAGCCATGCAGCGGAATCGCGAATCCTCCGCCTTTCATTTCACGGTCAATAAGACACAAGCAAGGCAGAACCGTCTTGTCCGAATTTCGGCTCCACGCCGAGCAGCGGAGCGGAGCGGCTGATGATGTCGCGCACCATCGGGGCGGCATTCGAACCGGCCGTGCGGCCCCCGCCTTCGCCGGTCTTGGGCGCGTCGATGAAGGTCAGCACCATGTATTTGGGATCGTCGATCGGAAACGCCGCAAGGAAGGCATTGAAGTTCAGGTCGCTGGCATAGCGGCCGTTGACGACCTTGTCGGCCGTGCCGGTCTTGCCGCCGACATTGAACCCCGGAACGAGCGCCCGCTTGCCCGAACCCGCGATGCCGTTCCAGCGAAGCAGATAGCGCATGTCTTCACTGGTGCTCTTCTTGACCACTGCGCTCGCAAGTTCGCTCGCTTTTTCCTCGCTGCGCGGCAGGAAGGTCGGCGGGATGAGTTTGCCGCCATTGACCAGCGCGGCACCTGCGACCGCCGTCTGCAGCGGCGTCGTCGAAACGCCGTGGCCGAAGGAGATCGTGATCGAGTTGATCTTCTTCCACTCGCGCGGCTGGCTTGGCGCCTTTACTTCCGGCAGTTCGGTCGGCAGCCTCGTCAGCAGGCCTATCCGTGTGAGGAACTCCTTGTGGCCCGGAATGCCGATCAGGTCGGCGATCTTGGCGGTACCGATATTCGAGGAATACTGGAAGATTTCCGGCACCGTCAGTACGCGGCGCTTGCCGTGGAAGTCCTTGATCGTGAATCCGCCGATGCGGATCGGCGCGGTCGCATCGAAACTGTCGTTGAGCGTCACCTTGCCGGAATCGAGACCCATGGCGATGGTGAAGGTCTTGAAGGTGGAGCCCATCTCGAACGTGCCGTTCGACATGCGGTTCATCCAGCCCTCTTCGGCGCCTTCCGCGGGCCTGTTCGGGTCGTAATCCGGCACGGAGGCCATGGCCAGCACTTCGCCGGTATGGACGTCGAGGACGACGGCACCGGCGGCAATCGCCTGGTAGTTCTTCATGCCTGCGTCGATGACGTCGCGCACGATGTTCTGCACGCGCACGTCGATCGAAAGCCTGACCGGTTCGAGCTTGGCATCGCTGGTCATTCCGATCGCCGCAAGATCGGCGAGACCCTGCTCGTCTATGTAGCGCTCCATACCGGCGACGCCGCGGTTGTCGATGTTGACGTGACCGAGGATGTGGGCGGCAGTCGGCCCTCCCGGATAGAAGCGCCGTTTCTCCGGGCGGAAGCCGATGCCGGGAATGCCGAGCGCGAGGATTTCGCTCTGCTGCTTCGGCGTCAGTTGCCGGCGCAGCCATTGAAAGCGCGAATTCGACTTGAGCTTGTTGTAGATTTCGCGCGCGTTGAGATCGGGAAGCACCGTCGCCAATCGCTCCACCGCCTCGTCGGCATCGACGATCTTGTGCGGCTCCGCATAGAGCGAGACGGTACGGATATCGGTCGCGAGAACCTCGCCGTTGCGGTCGAGAATGTCCGGCCGCGAGGCCATGAGACTATCGGCGCGGCCGATCGAGGAGACCGTTTCCGGCTGCGCGAGACCATATTGGACGAGGCGTCCTCCGATCGCCGCGTAAACGAGGCCGAAACTGGCGATGATGATCGCGACCCGGCTTTTCGCCCGGCTTGCGCTCTTCTTGCGCGTTCCTTCGAAAGTGACGTTGAGCCCGCTGTCGGCGGGGCGGTTATTGCCGCCCGCCGAAAAATGCGCCTTGCTCTTCAGCACCATGATACGAGAGAGAAACGACATCAGCGCGCCACCGAACCTGTTGCGATATTGTCGGCCTCGATGACGGCGGCGATATTGTCCGCCGCCTGGTCCCTGGCCTTCTTATCCTCTTCGGAAGGAGGCAGATCAGCCCTCAGCATCGGCAGCTCCTCCGGCCGCGCCAGCTGCGTCGAGGGGGTCGGCGCGAGTTGCAGATCGGCTGCAAAGACGGTCACCAGCCTCTCCAGCCGGTTCGGCTGGGTCAAAAGCGCCCAGTCGGCCTTGAGCAGATCGATCGTGTCCTCTTCGAGCTTTATCGCTGCGTCGAGCCTGCGCACCTCTTCGAGCTTGTTCTCGGCCTTATGCTTGATCGTGTAGGTGACCGTCGCGGCCGCCGTCATGATGACGATCAGGACAATATCGAGCGTTCTGAGCATCGTCTTCTAGCCCCCCAGCCTTGCAAGGCTCGCCAGTTCCGGCAGATTGAAAATCGAAAGATCGGCGCCCGGCGACGGAGCCTCGGTGCGGACACCCGCTCTCAGCTTCGCGGACCGGGCACGAGGATTGCGGGACGCCTCCTCCTCGCTTGCCGCGACCATAGGCTTGCCGACTGGCGTGAAGGTTGCGGCGCGCGCCGTCACCAGCGGCAGATGGCGGGAGCCGCCCGCCTTGCCGGACCGATCCTGGAAGAACGTCTTTACGATTCGATCCTCGAGCGAATGAAAGGTAACGACGACGAGCCGGCCGCCAGGTTTCAGAGCCCGTTCGGCCGCAAACAGGGCGTGGGCGAGCTCGCCCAGCTCGTCATTGACGAAGATGCGCAACGCCTGGAAGACACGCGTTGCGGGGTGAATCTTGTCCTTGGCCTTGCGCGGCGTAACCGTCTCGATGAGATTTGCGAGATCGCGGGTGGTCTCGAACGGCGTCTCGGCGCGGCGCTTTTCGATGGCGCGCGCAATCCGCCCCGCCTGCTTTTCCTCTCCGAGGAAGCCGAAGATGCGGATGAGGTCCGACACCTTCGCGCGATTGACGACATCGGCGGCGGAGACGCCGGCGGCCGACATGCGCATGTCGAGCGGCCCCTTCTTCTGAAAGGAGAAGCCGCGCTCCGCCTCGTCGATCTGCATGGAAGAGACGCCGATATCGAGCACGACGCCGTCGAGCCCCTGTGCCGGCGCATGCTCGGCCAGATCGGAAAAACGGGAATGAACGAGCTTCAGCCGCCCGCCGCTCGCGTGCATCATGGATTGCCCCGCGGCGATCGCCGTCGGATCGCGGTCGAGCGCGATGACGTCGGCACCGGCATCGAGAATGGCGGATGCGTAGCCGCCGGCGCCGAAAGTGCCATCGAGAACGATCTTGCCGGGAGCGGGATCCAGAGCCGCGAGAACTTCCTTCAGGAGGACGGGAATGTGACGAACCGGTCCGCCGTCGGCATCAGAAGTTCCGCCGCCTTGATCCGTCACCATTCCGCCTCTCCATTCTATTGTGAACGCAGCCCCCGTTGCTTGCGCCCTTCTCTGGCCTCCGCCTGCGCCCTCGCAAACGCCTGCGGATCCCAGAGCTGAAAATGATCGCCCCGCCCGACGAAGGTCACGTCGTTCGAGATGCCGGTGAAGTCGCGGATGAAATCCGTCACCATCAGCCGGCCCTCCGGGTCGAGCTTCACATAGACCCCGCCCCCATGAACAAGGAGCGACATCTCGTTGGCCGCATCCGAAAACGGATCCTCGGCGGCCATCTGCTTCTCGAACCGGTCCAGAAGCTCCGGCCCGCCGACGCTGATCGCCGGAAAGACGAAGTCCTGAAAACAGTATAACTCCCGCACGCCTGCCTCCAAAAGCACGGCGCGGAAGGCCGACGGGACGGAGACCCGCCCCTTGGCATCGATCCGGTTCGTAACATGTGACAAGAAGCGGTTCATGACGCGAAACGGCCGCCTCCGATTGACGGGCCACGATCATCGGCCCGCACATACACTCGCACCACCGCGCATGGATCCCCCGCCGGGCACGTGCGTGCCCGCCTGATCTTCCCATCGACGGAAGCCTCGAATTTCGCGATGGAGGGCCGCTGCATGGCCCTTGCGCAGTACCATTATGGGATAACATGGGACCATATGGGCGTCAATGGGAGAAGCTCGTAACCAGCCTTGCGGATGATCAAATATTGATAGGTTGTTAAGTTTAACAAAGGGTTACGATCCAAATCCTAATGCCTTGGAATCGCGCGCAAAAGCGAGCCCCGCCGGTGAGGTGCGGCGAGCCTCGCAGGCGTGATTCGCCTGAGTCAGGGAATTGAGGAGACGTGCTTTGCCGCAGTGGCGAAAGCTGCAAAGAAAAAAGCCAGTTGGCCTGTAAGCCGGGTTCTGTATGGCTCCGCCTCCGGAGAGACGAAACGTGGCAGCCATTCATCTGGGGCTGCGCTTGCGCGCAGCCTCGTGCAACCCACCCGGACGACGCGCCTGGAAACCGGCTGGGCGCTTGCGCGCCCATGTCGTCCCTATTCGGTCTTGCTCCCGGTGGGGTTTGCCGTGCCGTCCATGTCGCCATGTCCGCGGTGGGCTCTTACCCCACCCTTTCACCCTTACTCCGCAAGCGGAGCGGTCTGCTTTCTGTGGCACTTTCCCTGGGGTCGCCCCCGCCGGACGTTATCCGGCACCGTGTTTCCGTGGAGCCCGGACTTTCCTCGCCCCGCGGCCTTTCGGCACTTGCGAGGCGCGGCTGCCCGGCCAACTGGCAGAGGCTCATTAAACGACCGGGACGGCAAGCGCCAGAGAAATCGGCACTGCCGCGCGGTCCGGCGGTTACTTAGCGATACGCGACCGCGAAGTCCGTTTCGTACCCGTCCGCCTCGAGCCGGCCTTCCGTCATTAGCAACGCGCCAAGCCTGCCGATCTCGTCGGAGCTCTTGGCAGCCTGGCCATTGCCGCCTGTGAGCACGGCGATGCGGTCGCTCACGAAACCGATATAAGGATAGCCGTGTCGCGTGAACGCCGTGACGCAGGGCGAATAATGCGTCGAAACGGGTCTCAAGGCGGGGATCGTCTCGGCGAGCAGTCCGCGCATGTGTTCGGCCGCTTCCGCGTTTGCACCGCTTCGGAACCAGTCCCTGATCGCCCGCTCGCTCGCAAGGATCCGATCGGTCGGATCGCCGCCGATCTTTACGTAGTGTTTGCCATCGGCATAGGCAACCGGCGGCAACAGGTAATAGCTTCTCTCCTGCTCCGGCGCGACGCCGATCAGCGACGGCATGCCTTCATAGAAGGAAAGATCATCCGCGCCCACCTCCGCAAAAAGCACGGTGCGCGCCTTTACCGCAAGGTCGAGCGGCCGCGGAAGAAGCGCCTGCGAAAGCGAGAAGCCGCCCGCAGCGACCAGGACGCGGCCGGCCCGTACCAGGTGGCCGTCGGTCGTGCCGACCACCACGTGATCCGGGCCGTCTTCGACCGAGATCACCTCCGAGCGGATCACCCGTGCACCCGATTTCTCGGCCGCGATCGTTTGCGCCCGGACGAGCGAGCGAGGATTTATGTAGCCTGCGCCGCTTGCCTCGTGAACGCCGGCATAGCCTTGCGGGAAGCGGAACCAGGGAAACCGCCCGGCAAGGTCGTCGCCAAGGATCAGCGGTGCCTCGAGGCCGAGCCTGTCGCAGGCACGCTCGACATTCTCGAGATAATCGAACGCGCCGCCGGGAGCTGGGGCCGCGATCAGACAGCCGACGGGAAAATAGAATTCGACGCCGCTTTCCTGTGCGATTTCCGGATACCGATCGATCGAGCGCCGGGCCAGACGCGCCCAGACCGGGTCGTCGTCGATCGTACGGGTGATGCGGGCATTGTCGTAATGACTGGCGAAAACGCCGCCGTGGTTCGCCCAGTCCTCCGGCTCATCGGGGCCGATAAGCGCGACACCGGCGCCCGCCCTCGCAAGGTGACGCGCCGCTGCGGCGCCCATCATCCCCTTGCCAATGATAACGAAATCAACGCTCTCCGACATGCCTTTCCCCGATGTTCGCTTCGCGACCGAGATAGCACGCCGTTCAGGCTTTCGCACCGAATTCCTTCGGACAATCAACAATATGCCGGAACGCAATACCCACCCGGCGTATGTCTTACAGCGTCACATGCGATAGATCACAACCAGTCCAGGATGTTCTTGACTTTACCGCAATAGCGCTTCGAAACGGGGTTCATTCGCTTCGCGGCGTGGCCGGCATTGTATTTGAGGATGGTGCCGCAGGTCGTCCCGTCCGAAAGCTCCTGCGCCTTCGCCAGGTACTTCATCCCGAATTTGATATTGGTCTCAGGCTCGTAGAGGTCTTTGATCGAGCCGGTATAGCCCATCATCCGGGCCGTGGCCGGCTTGATCTGCATCAGGCCGACTTCGCCGGCGCTTCCGCGAGCCTTGGCATTGAAGTTGCTCTCGACCTCGACGATCGCGTGAGCGAGGTCGGCGGGAATGCCGTATTGCTTGGCATAGGACTGGATGAGGATCGTATATTGGGATCCGCGCGGCAAAGTCAGGTCGGGTTTCGGATAACCCGTCGTTCTGCTTACCGACGGAATTGCAGAAGTCTTGACGGTTTTGTCGATGCCCCCTGCATACGACGTACCAATCCCGGCGAAGAACATGCCAAGGCATGCCGCCACCGCAGCAACAGACGCTATTCTCATTTAGTTTGAAGTCTCCGGTCTGGGGAACCGATCGCGCGGCGCACCCCACCGCGACGATCGAATTTCCCGATCGTTTTCATTGACAAGAGTGCCGCGCCCGGCGCCACATCCCCTGCAGTTGATGCAACGGAAATGACCGGCGCATCATGGTAAACATGTGGCAGCACGAGAAAATCGTGCACGAAAATCAATCAGACGCTAATTTAGGGCGGACAAAAATCGCTTTTCAGGCGGCCAGAATCGGCAATGTCGAAAGCAGGCGGTGCAACGTATCGATGGTGGAAACGTCGGCGATGCCGTCCACTCGCGATTGTCGGAAATGGCGCTGGAACGCAGCGACCACCCCTTCGGTCTTCGCGCAGAAATCCCCTGTGATTTCAACTCCGTAACCATAAAGCAAAAGCATGGACTGGAGTGCTTCCACGGGCTGGCCCCGGTCGCCGCGCTGGAAGAAGCGACCGCCCCTCACGGAGGCCGGTTCAACCCAGTGTCCGACCCCGCGACGAAACAGCACATCCCAAGGAAAATTTTCTCCAGGATCAACCTTGCGAATCGGCGCGATATCGCTATGCGCAAGCACCCTCTCCGGGGTGATTTGCCAGCGTTCGCCACAGTCCAGACACAATTCGGCGACCGCCTCGATCTGCGCTTCAGGGAAGTCCGGGAGGCCGCCCGGGTGACCGGCATTGGCAATCTCGATCCCGATGGAGCACGAATTGATATCCGTTTCGCCCTTCCAGACGCCCTTGCCCGCGTGCCAGGCCCTGCGTTCTTCCGGCACCAGCTGGGCGATTCGCCCCTCCTCGTCTACGAAATAATGACAGGAGACCTGGCTTTCCTCGCGACAGAGCCAGTCGAGCGCGGACGCCGCCGTCTCCATGCCGGTGTAATGAAGGATGATCATATCCGGCCTGCGCCCGCCGGCGCGCTCGCCATGGTTGGGCGAGGGCACGAGATGAGCGCCGGGGAAGTCGCAGGTCTCGGATGTCATGCGGCGCGGCGCTCTCTTTCGATCGCCTCGTAGGCCGCGTTGAGCACGGCCATGCGATCGTTGGCGATCGCGTGGAACTCTTCCGGCACGCCACGCGCCACGAGCATGTCCGGGTGGTTCTCGGAAACGAGAACGCGATAGCGCTTGCGAATCGCGGAAAAGTCATCCTTCGGCGAAACGCCGAGAACCTGGTAGGGATCGCGGTCGTCGCCATGAACGTGGCGCGCCATGATGCACCCGAAATGCTCGTCGTCCATCCTGAATATTTCAGCCACACGCCTCAGGAACGTAAGCTCCTTCTCGTGCACCGCCCCGTCCGATTTCGCGATATGGAACAGGCCGTCGACGATGTCTTCGAGAATCGGGCAATTCCTCTCGCAAGAGGAGCAGAGCGAAGCCATTTTCTCCGCATAGGCCTCGTAGCCGGCAACGTCCTGTCGGGCGAGATTGTAAAGCCTGGCGACGTTCCTCGCCTGGTCCGCGGGAAACTTGAAGATGTCGCGAAAGGCGCTCACCTCGGCCTCGTTCACGATGCCGTCGGCCTTCGCCATTTTCGCTGAAAGCGCGATCATGGCGACCGAAAAGGCGACCTTTCGCCGGGTTTCCGGATCTCCTTCGAAGAGCGTCCGGACCGCCTCGACCACTCCAGTAAGGGCGTTACCAGTGGTCGTGACGATTTTGAGGAGGCTGTCCCAAAATGACATGAGTGCGATTGTTCCCTGTCCACCCCGCGAGCATGATCTGATGCGGTGGCGATTTGCAAGCGGCAGAGCCGCGTCAACCATCATGGATGACGAATTTGTGATGGCCCCTCAATAATTCATATCGTCACAAATCTCAATCGAATTCCTGGACGGCGCCGTGCGACCTTCAGGCGCAACGCTGCTACCGCGCGGCCGGTTCCCCTTTCTCGTGATCCACAACCCTGTCATTTAATTTCCATCGGATTTGGGTTAGACCACCGCTATCTTTGATCTAAGGCAAGGATTTAGAATGCGGTTGATCTCACGAGCGATCGCTTGATGCCGAAATCCCCAGGAGGACCCCATGGCCAAGAAGAAAGTCGCAATGTTGACGGCAGGCGGGCTCGCGCCCTGCCTCTCATCCGCTGTCGGCGGCCTGATCGAACGCTACACGGACATCGCGCCGGACTATGAGCTCGTGGCCTACCGTTCCGGCTATCAGGGCCTGCTTCTCGCCGACCGGATCGAAATCACCCCGGCCATGCGCGAGAAGGCGCATGTGCTCCACCGCCACGGCGGATCGCCGATCGGCAACAGCCGCGTGAAACTCACGAACACGGCCGACTGCGTGAAGCGCGGCCTCGTCAAGGAAGGGGAGAATCCGCTGCGCGTTGCGGCCGAGAGGCTCGCCTCCGACGGCATCAGCATCCTGCACACGATCGGCGGCGACGATACCAACACCACCGCGGCCGATCTCGCAGCCTATCTCGGGGCCAACGGCTACGATCTGACGGTCGTGGGCCTGCCGAAGACGGTCGACAACGACGTGGTGCCCATCCGCCAGACACTCGGCGCCTGGACGGCGGCCGAATACGGCGCACGCTTCTTCGACCATGTCAGCAACGAACAGAGCGCTGCGCCGCGAACCCTCGTCGTCCATGAAGTCATGGGCCGCCACTGCGGCTGGCTGACCGCGGCAACCGCGCGCGCCTATATCCAGCTGGCCGGCAACAAGGAATATGTCGACGGCTTCATGATGAACGCACAGCTGAAGAACATCGACGGCCTCTACCTTCCCGAGATGGCGTTCGATCTGGAAGCGGAAGCCGAGCGCCTGCGCGAAGTCATGGATCGCGCCGGGTTCGTCACGCTGTTCGTGAGCGAAGGCGCCTGCCTCGACGCCATCGTCGCCGAGCGGGAGGCCGCCGGCGAGACGGTCAAGCGCGACGCGTTCGGCCACGTGAAGATCGATACGATCAACGTCGGCAACTGGTTCTCCAAGCAGTTTGCGGCGCTCCTCGGCGCCGAGCGGTCCATGGTGCAGAAGTCCGGCTACTATGCCCGCTCCGCCCCCGCCAATGTCGACGATCTGCGCCTCATCCAGAGCATGGTCGATCTTGCGGTCGAGAGCGCGCTCAACAAGGTCTCCGGCGTGACGGGTCACGACGAGGACCAGGGCGGGCGGCTGCGCACGATCGAGTTCCCGCGCATCAAGGGCGGAAAGCATTTCGACACGTCCGCGAAATGGTTCGGCGAGGTCATGGATGTCGTCGGTCAGAAATGGCAGGTGGCCGACTGATGAAGGACGAGGAACGGTTCGCTGTTTTCTGAAACGGCGAACCGCTTCTCACCGGAGGCTTTCGGCTCGAGAGGAGTTGACGGCTGCGCGCCGGCATGGCTCCCTCCTCTTCAGCAGCCATTCAACCGCGGAGCCCACTCATGTCCTTCGAACACTGGTTCGCCTTCGCCGCCGCATCTGCGGTGCTGCTTGCGATTCCCGGCCCCACGATCCTTCTCGTCATATCCTATGCGCTCGGCCACGGCCGCAAGATCGCGGGGGCGACCGTGGCTGGTGTCGCTCTTGGCGATTTTACCGCAATGACGGCGTCGATGCTCGGCCTCGGCGCTCTGCTTGCAACCTCGGCGGCGATTTTCACCGTGCTGAAGTGGGTCGGTGCCGCCTATCTCGTCTGGCTCGGCATCAAGCTCTGGAAGGCGCCGGTCGGCAACGACAGCGGGAGCACCCTTGAAACGAGTCCTGCAGAAAGGCCGTTGCGGATCTTCGTTCACACCTATGCGGTGACCGCACTCAACCCGAAGAGCATTCTCTTCTTCGTCGCCTTCCTGCCCCAGTTCCTCGATCTGTCGCGGCCGCTTTTCGCGCAGATGGCGATCTTCGAGACAACATTCCTGATACTCGCCACGATCAACGCGGCGCTTTATGCCTGGCTTGCTGCCGCGGCCGGAAGCACCATCCGCAAGCCGAATGTCCGGCGCATCGTCAATCGCCTCGGTGGTTCGCTGCTCATCGGCGCCGGCCTGCTGACGGCGGGTCTGAAGCGCGCCACGACCTGACATGAGCAGTCTCTGAAATGCTCTCACGCGCTTGCCGCAACCGGCGGCATAGGTTAATGGAGATTCAAGCGCGGCGGGGTGGCAACCGCTGATTTGCAGGGGCTACGGGGCCCAGAAGCACGAAAGTGACAGCATGGCGAAATTCCGTATTCCCCTTTCGAAGCGGGCACTTGCCGCCGTGTCCCTTGTTTCCGTCGCTGTTGCTTCCGGGTGTTCCACGGTCGAGCATACGTCGCTTGCGGAGTTAACGGCCGTGCAGACGGTCACGCCACTGCCGAAGCCGGGAACAGAGACGACGGCTTACGCACTGCCCGCGCCGGTCGGCGCAACGGCGAGCACCTCGGCCGCATTGACCGCACAAACCTCGTCGGCGGCGCCGGCAAGCGCCGCAGGAACTGATTTCGCTGGCGAAACGAAGACGGCGCCCGCGACAGACACGACCCTCGCTTTCGCGGCTCCCCAGTCGGTCGCCGTGCCGGCAGCCAAACCCGCGCAGCCCTTTGAAGTAGCGATGGCGACACCCGCCTCGGCAGGTACCTCCCCGGCAGCCGCGCCGCCGGTCCCCGAGAAAGGCGCCGGACATCAGTCCGCCCCGCTTATCGGGGTTGCCGCCTCGTGGGAATCGGATTTCGACACCGGCGAGCCGGTCGGTCTGGAAACGCTTGTCGCCAAGCGCATGATCGTTCCGACGGAGCGCCCGAAGACGGGCGTGTTCGGCACCGCAGTCGGCGCGGTCGCAAGCGTCATCCCCGATTCGCTGAAGTCCGGAAAAGCACCGACCAGCTCGCGGCCGGAGCTTGACAGGCTGATCAAATATTATGCCGAACTGAACGGTCTGCCGCTCGAGCTGGTGCACCGGGTGGTCAGGCGCGAGAGCAACTACAACCCCCGCGCCTACAGCAAAGGCAATTTCGGGTTGATGCAGATCCGCTATAACACGGCCAAGGGTCTCGGCTATGAGGGCCCGGCCGAAGGGCTCTTCGACGCGGAAACCAACCTCAAATACGCGACCAAGTATCTGCGCGGAGCGTGGATGGTTGCCGACAACCAGCACGACGGCGCGGTAAGGCTCTATGCCAGCGGCTATTATTACCATGCCAAGCGCAAGGGCATGCTCGACGAGCTGAATATGAGGTAAGCCGAGCGGCTGGCCTGTCTGCCGGACATCGCTCAATCGAGCGCATCGATTATCCTCGCATTCAGCTTCTGCACGTCGTAGCCGAGGCGCGACGGTGTCAGCCCCAGGCGGACGACCGCGAGGCGAAGCGAGGGGACGATCATGATCGCCTGCCCGTCATGTCCAAGCATCCAGAACGTGTCGGGCGGGAAATTCGCCGTTCCGGCGCGGATACCGTTTTCCTTGAGCCAGACCTGTCCAGCCCCGTAGTCGCCGCCGGAAGCCGCAGTCGGCGTGCGCATGAAGGATACGTAACCTTCCGGCAGGAGCCGCCTCCCCTTCCAGCTTCCGTCCTGAAGCAGAAACTCCGCGAAGCGCGCCCAGTCCGGCGCCGACGCATACATGTAGGAAGAGCCGACGAAGGTTCCGCTTGCATCCGTCTCCATCACGGCGCTCGTCATCCCGAGGGGAGCGAAGAGCGCCTCGCGCGGATAGGAAAGCGCTTCGGCCGGATCGTCGAATGTCTCCATCCAGAGCCGGGACAGAAGATTGCTCGTGCCGCTCGAATAGGCGAATTTCGTGCCCGGAGCCGCCTCCAGAGGCTTCGAGGCGACGAAGCCGGCCATGTCGCTTTCCAGATAGAGCATGCGCGTCACGTCCGTGACGTCGCCGTAATCCTCGTTGAAATCGAGCCCGCTCTGCATCGCGAGAAGATCGGTCAGCTTGATGCGAGCTCGCTCGTCGCCGTTCCATTCGGTCACCAGATCGGTCTGGGCCAGATCCATCCGCTCTTCGGCAATGCGCCGGCCGATGATCGCCGCCGTCACGGACTTCGTCATGGACCAGCCGAGCAGGGGCGTGTTCCGGTCGAAGCCCGCCGCATAGGTTTCCGCGACCAGCCTGCCATCCCTGACGACCACGATTGCGCGCATGCCCGGACCTGCCAGTGCCGGATCTTCGACAAGCATTTGAATGGCCGCGTCGATGTCCGGCTTGTCCCCGTCCGGCCAGTCGACGCCAGGATCGTGGGCGAGAGGCGCCGTCGCCGACTCGGTCCCGCGCATCCCCGCGATGGCCTCGGCGCTGCCTCCGCTCACATTGGCGCAACCGCTGCCCGGACGGTAGACGGCGCGGCCGGGTGCGGCAAAGCCCAGGATACGCGCCGTCACGCTCTGCTCTTCCCGATCGACCGAAACGCGCACGAGCTTCAGCAGCGGGTGCCCGGGCGCCTGCACGTCCTGCGCCAGCACTTCCTGCGGATCGCGTCCGGCGAGGAACACGTTGGAGCAGACGATCTTGGCGGCATAGCCGTCTCCCACCTTGAGGAGTTCAGGCGGAAACAGCGCCAGCCAACCGACGAGGCCCACGAGCGAGGCCGCCCCCAGTCCGCCAAGCGTCTTCAGAAGACCCTTCATTCTCGCCCTCCCGCTCTTCGCATAAGTGCTACTGCGCTTTCGCCCGTCTGACCAGTCGGATGAGGGGCAATACCCGAATCCCTGCGAGCCCTTGTGCGAAACCTCGTCATCAAAGTGTAGCCGAGTCACCTTAGAAGCGGCTCAGTTTCAACTGGACGATAGGCAAGATGACCGACTTCGCCCCGGATGCCGGCTTCGGCAAGAAGAATCCGAAACTGAAAAGCGCACTCCTGCAGCATAAACCTCTCTCCCCCGCCGGTCTCTCCGAACGCCTGTTCGGTCTGCTCTTTTCCGGACTCGTCTACCCGCAGATCTGGGAGGATCCGATTGTCGACATGGAAGCGATGCAGATCCGCCCCGGACATCGGATCGTGACGATCGGTTCCGGCGGCTGCAACATGCTGACCTACCTCTCGGCCGCGCCTGCCCGGATAGACGTGGTCGATCTCAATCCCCATCACATCGCGCTCAACCGGCTGAAGCTTTCGGCCTTTCGCCACCTGCCGAGCCACAAGGACGTGGTGCGGTTCCTCGCCGTCGAAGGTACGCGCACGAATGGTCGGGCTTACGACGTGTTCCTCGCTCCGAAGCTCGATCCGGCAACCCGCGCCTATTGGAACGGCCGGGATCTCACCGGCCGCCGGCGCATCGGCGTCTTCGGGCGCAACATTTACCGTACCGGCCTGCTCGGCCGCTTCATTACCGCGAGCCATGTTCTCGCACGGCTGCATGGCGTCAATCCTGAAGACTTCGCAAAGGCGCGCTCCATGCGCGAGCAGCGGCAGTTCTTCGACGACAAGCTCGCTCCGCTCTTCGAGCGTCCGGTCATCCGGTGGATCACCAGCCGCAAGAGCTCCCTTTTCGGCCTTGGCATCCCGCCGCAGCAGTTCGACGAACTCGCGAGCCTGAGCAGGGAGAAATCCGTCGCCGCGGTGCTGCGCAATCGCCTGGAAAAGCTGACCTGTCATTTCCCCTTGCGCGATAACTACTTCGCCTGGCAGGCCTTTGCGCGGCGCTACCCGCGGCCGGACGAGGGCGAGTTGCCGCCTTATCTTCAGGCATCGCGATACGAAGCGATTCGCCACAATGCGGAGCGGGTCGAGATCCACCATGCGAGCTTCACCGAGCTTCTCGCCGGCAAGCCCGCCGCCTCCGTCGACCGCTACGTGCTCCTCGACGCACAGGACTGGATGACCGACCAGCAGCTGAACGATCTCTGGACGGAGATCACCCGCACCGCCGACGTCGGCGCGGTGGTGATCTTCCGCACGGCGGCGGAAGCGAGCATCCTGCCGGGGCGCCTCTCCACCACGCTCCTCGATCAGTGGCACTACGATGCCGAGAGCTCGATGAGGCTCGGCGCCGAGGACCGGTCGGCGATCTATGGCGGCTTCCACATCTACCGGAAGAAAGCATGAGCGCCGTGCAGACTGCGAATGAAAGCCAGGCTCACCTCATGGACCGCATGTATCGCTATCAGCGGTACATCTATGATTTCACGCGCAAATACTATCTCTTCGGCCGTGACACGCTGATCCGTGAATTGAACCCGCCGCCGGGTGCATCCGTGCTGGAAGTCGGTTGCGGCACGGGCCGCAATCTCGCCGTGCTCGGGGAACTCTACCCCGGTGCGCGCCTCTTCGGCCTCGATATCTCGGCCGAAATGCTGGCGACCGCCAAAGCCAAGCTCCGGCGCCAAAATCGGCCGGACGCAGTGTTGCGGGTCGCCGACGCGACGAACTTCACCGCCGCCTCCTTCGATCTGGAAGGTTTCGACCGGATCGTCATCTCCTACGCCCTTTCCATGGTTCCCGAATGGGAAAAGGCGGTCGATGCCGCGATTGCCGCGCTCAAGCCGGGCGGCTCGCTGCATATCGTCGATTTCGGCCAGCAGGAAGGTTGGCCGGCCGGCTTCCGCCGCCTCCTCCAGGCCTGGCTCGGACGTTTCCACGTCACGCCGCGCGAATCGCTTTTCGACGCGATGCGCAAAAGGGCCGAGAGAGACGGAGCGGCGCTCGAGGTCAGATCGCTCGGACGAGATTATGCCTGGCTCGCCGTCTATCGCCGCGCGGCACCGTAGCGGACGATGGCGGAAAGCATTCGGCTGCAATTCCCACTTGAGCTAACGCAATTTTTACGATGATATGGTGAAAAGGAGGTCACGCCTCCCTGGGGGACATCACCAATCATGGAAACCATCGCGTGAGGCAGGATCGTCGTTCGTCTCGAAACGGAACCCCCATGCGCCGGCTTCTCCTGGCATTGCTGCCCATCGCCTCCATTCTCTCTTCCTGTACCTCCACCGATTACGACCTCGTCAAGACGGCCTCCATTCAGCCGCGCTTCCACGATACGGATCCGCAGGATTTCGGCGGCCGCACGCCGCACCATCACAGCGTTCACGGAATCGACGTCTCCAAGTGGAACGGCGACATCGATTGGCGAAAGGTCAAGAATTCCGGCGTGTCCTTCGCGTTCATCAAGGCAACCGAAGGCAAGGACCGGGTGGACTCGCGCTTCCACGAATATTGGCAGCAGGCGCGCGCCGTCGGCCTCGCCTACGCGCCCTATCATTTCTATTATTTCTGCTCCACCGCCGACGCCCAGGCCGACTGGTTCATTGCCAACGTGCCGAAGAGCGCAGTCCACCTGCCACCCGTCCTGGATGTCGAATGGAACGGCGAATCGAAGACCTGCCGCTACCGGCCGGCGCCGGACACCGTACGGTCCGAAATGAAGCGGTTCATGGACCGGCTCGAGGCCCATTACGGCAAACGCCCGATCATCTACACGTCCGTCGACTTTCACCGCGACAATCTGGTCGGCGCCTTCAACGACTATCATTTCTGGGTGCGCTCGGTAGCCAAGCACCCAAAGGACATCTACGTCGAACGCCGCTGGGCCTTTTGGCAATATACCAGCACCGGCGTGATCCCCGGCATTCAGGGCAGCACGGACATCAACGCCTTCGCCGGTTCCGCCAGGAACTGGCAGAAGTGGGTCGCGACCGTCTCGCAGGCAAGATAGACCGGAGGACGGGGCGGCATGGTCCGCATTTTTCTTCATTCGGTCATAATGCTCTGAGAGAGCATCGATAGATTTCATTCTCGACAGACTTCGGGCCCGGCGGCATTCCGTGCGGCCGGCCACGGAAAGGAATTGTAATGACAGGCACAGCGCGCAAAGCCCTTCTCTCCCTCGGATTCCTTGCCATCGCCGGCACGCCGGCCCTGGCGCAAGCTCCGGCTCAGTCGGGAAACCCAGCCGCCGCGTGCGGCGGCGACCTCGGCTCCTTTCTGGAGGGCGTCAAGGCAGAAGCGGTCGCCAAGGGCATTCCCGCAGACGTCGCCGATCGGGCCCTCGCAGGCGCCGCGATCGACCAGAAGGTGCTCAGCCGCGACCGCACCCAGGGCGTGTTCAAGCAGACCTTCACCGAATTTTCGAAGCGAACCGTCAGCAAGTCGCGCCTCGACATCGGTGCGCAGAAGATGCGGGAATATGCCGACGTCTTTGACCGGGCCGAGCAGGAATTCGGCATACCGGCGCCCGTGATCACCGCATTCTGGGCGATGGAAACCGACTTCGGCGCCGTGCAGGGCGATTTCAATACGCGCAACGCGCTGGTGACGCTGGCGCATGACTGCCGCCGCCCGGAAATGTTCCGGCCGCAGCTTCTCGCTGCAATCGAGATGGTGCAGCACGGCGATCTCGATCCCGCGACGACCACGGGCGCATGGGCGGGCGAGATCGGCCAGGTACAGATGCTGCCTGAGGACATCATCGCCTATGGCGTCGACGGCGACGGCGACGGCCATGTCAATCTCAAGAAGAGTTCTTCGGATGCCATTCTGACGGCGGCGAAATTCATCCAGAGCCTGGGCTTCAAGCGCGGCGAGCCGTGGATTCAGGAGGTCCGCGTCCCGGAGCGACTGCCTTGGGAGAAGACGGGCCTGCAGTCCGGCATGACCGCCGGCGACTGGTTCGCACTCGGTGTCACGCCGCGTGACGGCAACACCTCCAACAGTGGGCTCGAAGCCTCGCTGGTTCTCCCTCAGGGCCGCAAAGGCGCCGCTTTCCTGACCTACCCGAACTTCAAGATCTATCTCGAGTGGAATCAGTCCTTCATCTACACGACCTCCGCCGCCTATTTCGCGACCCGGCTTGCCGGTGCGCCTCCCTATCAGCAGGGCAATCCGGAACCGGGGCTCGGCGACGCCGAGATGAAAGCCCTGCAGACCAGATTGCAGGCGCTTGGTCATGACGTCGGCAAGATCGACGGCATTCTCGGCTCGGGCACGCGGGCCGCACTGCAGAAGGAGCAGTTGAAGCTCGGCCTTCCCGCCGACGGCTGGGCAACACCGGGCCTGCTGGAGGCGCTTTAACCTTTGGCAGGACGCAAGAAGCGGGTGGCGACACCCGCTTCGCCGCAATACTGCTTGCGCAATTCTGAATTGTCGGGCTCCTATTCCGGCTTAGAGCGCGGTCGTTCCGGATGGGCGCACGAAGTGCGCTCCAACTTATTCGGTCGACGCATCGTGCTTTCCGAAATCGTCCGATTTCGGGCCGATGCGGCAGCTGCTGCGCAGGCAAGATATGGCTTCACCCGCAAATTCCATCAACACCCACATGACCATGCGCCTCTGGGCACTGCTCGGGCTGCTCGGTCTCATCTGGGGCGGTTCCTTCTTCTTCGCCCGGGTGGCCGTTGCCCATGTGCCGCCTTTCACGCTCGTGCTTTTGCGTCTCGGCCTCGCTGCCCTCGCCCTGCATCTCTATCTTCGCGGGCGACACGGCATATATCCGGCGCTCGCCGAGCGCTGGCGCGAGTTCCTGCTCATGGGGCTCATCAACAACGCCATTCCGCATGCGTTCATCTTTCTCGGCCAGACGCATATCGGCGCCGGTCTCGCTGCAATCCTCAACGCCACGACGCCGGTCTGGACGGTGCTCATCGCGAATGTCGCGACCGAGGATGAAAAGCTGAGCACCGCGAAGTTCAGCGGTTGCCTGCTTGGGCTTGCCGGTACCGTCGTGCTCATAGGGCCGAGTGCGCTTGCCGGCCTCTTCGGCGCTGCCGGCGACGTGCCGCTCTGGGCGCTGGTCCTGCCGGTCCTGGCGGCAGTCAGCTACGGCTTTTCCGCTTCTTACGGCAAACGCTTCCGCAATCTGGCCGCGCCGGTGACGGCCGCCGGGCAATTGACGGCATCGACACTCATCATGCTGCCGGTCGCGGTCCTCGTCGACATGCCATGGACCCTGCCCATGCCGCCGCTCACGACCGTGCTCGCGATCCTCGGACTGGCGCTCGTCTCGACCGCCTATGCCTATATCCTGTTCTTCCGCATCATGGCCGAAGCGGGCGCCACCAACACCTCGCTGGTAACGCTGCTCGTCCCGCCAAGCGCCATCCTGCTTGGCTATCTCTTCCTGGGAGAAATACTGCAGGCGACGGATATCGGGGGCATGCTGCTCATCGCCGTCGGCCTGGCGATCCTGGATGGGCGCGTCCTGAAGCTCGGATATTCCGCCGGACGGTGACCGTTCCGCGCGCCACGATCCGCCCGGCGGGCGCCGGTAGACTGATTCACCGTCTTTTTCACACACTCACGCAGCGTTACAGATGTTTACATTAACCTCCTGGCAGGAATTGTGAATAAAATGTGGCATTCAGAATAGTTGATTATTTTCAACATATTACATGTATTCATGAAAAAATCGGAGATAGGGAATTTCGCAGTGCAGCACAAGTTTCGCTTTCACATGCCGTTTTTTCGCCCTATGTTTTACCCGTCAACGCAGGGAGGATCAGCTTATGGGACTTACACACTCGTTGAACGTCCTTATGATCAGTGCAGCGTTCGCATTCGTGGCCGTAATGCTTTTCGTGTGATTCAGGGCCACTGACAGTCCAGCCGAAACGGGGACTTTAATTTCCGGAAAATCCATTTTGCAGCAAGGTCTCACCGCCGCTCAGGCGCAATAGTTCGACAGGCTGCAACAATCAGAAAGCCCATGAATGCTGCGGCATTCATGGGCTTTCGCTATGGTGCTGTTTATCCGAGGTCGGCCGTCATGCCCTCGCGACGGCCCGGACCGGGCGTTCCGTGTCTGCCGGCTGAGCCGGCGCGAGTTCCAGATCATAGCCCATCAGTTCGCAAACGGCAGTGATGAGCTGCGGGCGGTTCATCGTGTAGAGGTGGAAATCGCTGACGCCGCGCCGGACGAGATCGGTGATCTGTTCGGCCGCGATATGGGCCGCCTCCCGGAAACGCCCTTCCGGCTGATCGTCAAGAGGACCCAGCCGCGAAACGATCGACTCCGGAACTTTGGCGCCGCAAAGACCGGCAAATTTCTGCACCTGGGTGAGATTATTGATCGGCAGTATCCCGGGTACGATCGGGATCGCGATGCCCGCGCGCCTTACGCGTTCCAGATAGCGCTCGAAGTCGTCATTGTCGAAGAAGAACTGCGTAAGCGCGCGCGTTGCGCCATTGTCGACCTTGCGCTTCAGCATGTCTATGTCGGCAGCGACGTCGGGGCTCTCCGGATGCTTTTCCGGATAGGCGGAGACGGAGATCTCGAAATCGCCGCGCGCCCGCAGGGCCTCGACGAGGGCGGCGCCATTTTCGTAGCCGCCCGGAAAAGGCTCGTAGACGCTGCCGATACCGCCTTGCGGATCACCCCTCAACGCCACGAAATGGCGCACGCCGCAGGCGACGAACTCGTCGATGACCGCATCCACCTCCGCCTTCGGCGCGCCGACGCAAGTGAGATGCGCGGCCGTATTCCCGATCTCCATCTCCCCGATCATCCGCTTGACCGTCGTCAGGGAGCGCGCCTTGGTCGACCCGCCGGCACCGTAGGTCACGGTGACGAAGGCGGGCGCGAAGACGGAGAGAGCCGTGACGGTCTGAAAGAGTTGCGCCTCCATCTCGTCGTTCTTCGGGGGGAAGTACTCGAAGGAAAATCTAAGACCGTCGCAGTCCACGGGATAAGGCGTCCGTCCGTTCATTCTCAAACTCCCCCTGCATGAAGACGCTGGCGCGGCAAGTCGGCAACGGTTTCGACCGCGCGCTGATCGCGCGCCAGCCAGATGGTGACAGTCAGCTTCCCCTCCTGCCCGCCTTCCGGCGCAAGATCGGTCGTCTTCTCGAGCGAAAGATCCGCCTTCTGCAGCCATTCGCTCATTGTCTGGTGCGAAAAGCCCAGGCGCGCATGGGCATGGTCGTCACGCAAATGTTCAAGCCCATGCGGCGCGAAATCGATGATCACGAGCCGGCCGCCCGGGACGAGCATGCGCGCGGCCTCGGCAATCGCCGCCTCGGGCTCCTCGAGATAATGCAGCACCTGATGGATCGTGACGAGATCGAAGGATTGACCATCAAGCGGCAGGTTGAAGATGTCGCCGTGGCGGATCGACGCCTTGGTGATGCCGGCCCTGTCCAGGTTGGACCGCGCGACCGCCAGCATGTCGCGGCTGGCGTCGACGCCGATGCCGCGACGGTAAATGCCCTCGAAGAGCTGCAGGATACGTCCGGTTCCTGTGCCGAGGTCGAGCAGGCTGTCGACCGGCTCGTCGCCGACCATCGCCTTGAGCGCCGCCTCGACGTCGCCTTCGGCGATGTGCAGACGTCTGAGCTTGTCCCATTCGGCGGCGTTGCGGCTGAAATAGGCCTGCGCCTTCTCCGCGCGGGTTCTCTTCAACGTGGCAAGGCGGATTGCATCCCTGGCCAGAATTGCATCGTCGGCTGCAGCCGATGCGAGAAGCTCGCGGATCAGCGCGACGCGACGGCCCTCCTGCCGCAGGCGGAAATAGGCCCAGGCGCCTTCCTGATAGCGATCGATGAGCGCGACCTCGGCCAGCAATTTCAGATGACGGGAAATGCGCGGCTGCGACTGCCCGAGAATTTCGGTAAGATCGGTGACCGTCAGGTCGCCGGCCGAGAGAAGGGCCAGCAGGCGCAGGCGCGTCGGCTCGCCCGCCGCCTTCAGCACGTCGACCAGCGCATCCAAACCAAGCGTTTCCCGATCAGCCATAGCCTTCCCCATCAACACATAAAGATATGTTTATGTGATTTGTGGCGGCCGCGCAAGAGATTTGCGCATAGAGGCAATGGAATGGCGCCTGGAGGATAGAACGGCCGGACCTTGCGGTCGCCCGGCCGACAAATGGCGCGCTACGATCTGTGGAGATTTCAGAACGCTTCGGGAGCAGGCTCTGCCCGTCGACCTCTGGACCGGAGGATCCACACGCCGGGCATAGCAGCCGAACTCCGTGGATGACGCGGTGCATGCAACGGACTGCGCGTAACGCCGCCTGTTTGAGTATCGGTCGCTTGTGAACGGATCCTCGGGTCAAGCCCCGAGGATGCGCGGCGAAGCCCGGCGATGGCGACCCGGAGAAGCCGCCTTCGCTGGATGTGCAGGCTCAAAGAACGCGGTCAGCGATGCGCCGCCGCAAACCTATGACGGTCAACGCGTCAGGCGCTTGTAGGTTACGCGCTTCGGATTGACCGAGTCCGGGCCGAGGCGGCGGATCTTGTCCTTTTCATAATCCTCGAAATTGCCTTCGAACCATTCGACGTGGCTGTCGCCCTCGAAGGCGAGGATATGGGTGGCAAGGCGGTCGAGGAACATGCGGTCGTGGCTGATGATAACAGCGCAACCCGCGAAGTTTTCGAGCGCATCTTCCAGTGCGGCCAGGGTCTCGGTGTCGAGGTCGTTGGTCGGTTCGTCGAGCAGGACGACGTTGCCGCCGGACTTCAGCATCTTGGCAAGGTGAACGCGGTTGCGCTGGCCGCCCGAAAGCGTGCCGACCTTCTGTTGCTGATCGCCGCCCTTGAAGTTGAAGGTCGAGCAATAGGCCCGCGAATTGACCTCGTGCTTGCCGAGCTTGATGATGTCGTTGCCGCCCGAGATTTCTTCCCAGACCGTCTTGTTGGCGTCGAGCGCATCGCGGCTCTGGTCGACATAGGCGAGTTGCACGCTGTCCCCGATCCGGATGGAACCGTCGTCGGGCTGCTCCTGGCCGGTGATCATGCGGAAGAGCGTCGTCTTGCCGGCGCCGTTCGGGCCGATGACGCCGACGATACCGCCCGGCGGCAGCTTGAAGCTCAGGCCTTCGATCAGCAGCTGGTCGCCATAACCCTTGGAAATATTCTCCGCCTCGATGACCACCTGTCCCAGTCGTTCGCCAACGGGAATGACGATCTGCGCATCGCCGGGACGCCGGTCCGCAGCCGCCTCGACCAGTTCGTCATAGGCGCGAATACGAGCCTTGGACTTCGCCTGGCGGGCCTTGGGGCTCGAAGAGATCCACTCCTGCTCGCGGCTGATGGCCTTCTGGCGGGCAGCCTCCTCGCGTCCTTCCTGCGCCATGCGCTTGGCCTTCGCCTGCAGATAGGCGGAGTAGTTGCCCTCATAGGGAATGCCCCGTCCGCGGTCGAGTTCGAGAATCCAGCCTGTGACGTTGTCGAGGAAGTAGCGATCGTGCGTGACCATCAGCACGGCGCCCGGATATTCGCGCAGGTGTTTTTCGAGCCAGGCGATCGTTTCCGCGTCGAGGTGGTTGGTCGGTTCGTCGAGCAGAAGCAGTTCGGGCTGCGACAGCAGAAGCTTGCAAAGCGCCACGCGGCGCTTCTCGCCGCCGGAGAGATTGGTGACCTCCGCATCGCCCGGAGGGCAACGCAACGCTTCCATCGCCATTTCCACCTGACTGTCGAGGTCCCAGAGGTTCTGGCTGTCGATGACGTCCTGGAGCTTGGCGCCCTCTTCCGCGGTTTCGTCGGAATAGTTCATCATCAGCTCGTTGTAGCGGTCGAGGATCGCCTTCTTGGCAGCCACCCCTTCCATCACGTTCTCGAGCACGTTCTTCTGAGGATCGAGTTGCGGCTCCTGTGCGAGATAGCCGACCCTCGCACCTTCGGCGACCCAGGCCTCACCGGTATATTCGGTATCAAGGCCGGCCATGATCCGGAGCACGGTCGACTTACCGGCCCCGTTCGGGCCGAGAATGCCGATCTTCGCCTCCGGATAGAAGGAGAGATGGATGTTCTCGAGGACCTTCTTGTTACCGTAGGCCTTGTTCAGCCCGGCCATGTGATAGATGAATTGACGTGCCATAAAGGAAATGCTCCGCATCGGAAGGGAATTTTGCCCGCTATGTAGGCGAATTATGGTGGCGGGGCAACGCCAAAGGCCCTTGCCCCCACGCTCCCCCGCCGCCTCCTCAATGCGAATTGCGGTCCGGATCAGCCCCGCCCGGCAGCGTCTGCGACCCCCTTCGCGCATTTGAATTCCGTCGGCCCCGCCGCCTGGATCAAATCCGCCAGCTCGGCTTTGCCCGAGAGGTCGCCCGAGAGCCCGATCGTCAGCCCGGTAATCACGTCGCGGCCGTTCACCGACTGGCAACGCATGCGCACCCGGTCTCCGGCCCCCGCCCCGAAAGCCTGGTCGAAGGCCTGCTTGATCTGTTTTTCGTCGAGTTCCCTGCCGATCCCGCCGGCGAAGAGCGCACGCACTGCCGACCGGTTGAGCTCGTCCAGAAGCCGAAGCTGCAGCGCGAAGTAGTCCTCGGCGTTTGCCGTCTGGCAGGTACCGTTGCGCAGCCATTGGTGCCGGTCCAGACCGGACTTGACGCCTGGCATGGCGACGAGCAGGCGCTTGGCCGTCTCATCCCCCATGGCGACTTCCGGCAGTTCCAGCCAATCGCCCTTGCGGTCGCGCGCTTTCAGATCCGCCTCCACGCCGCAATAGCTCTTCTTGAGCGGCCATAGTCCATGAAGCGAGAAATTCGTGGCGTCGAAGCGCTCCGCGGTCTGATCGACGCATTCCTTGCGATCGGGCCGGGTCTCGCAGAATCCCGGCTGCCAACTCACGGCGAGGACATATTCCGTCCTTCCCGCGCCGGTTTCGCCCTCGCTCGCCTCACTCTCCTGAGCCGCAGCGAGGGGCGCATTCGCCAAACCCAGCGCCAGCGCCGCCAACCTGATCAGATGCATCATCGCCCTTGTCTTCATTGCCCCAAACCCTCTAAAGGAAACAAAACAGGAACAAATAACGCCATATACGGGAAAATTGCAACCCTGAATCGCATCTGCGGATTCGTTGTGATCTCATGCGCAACGAGCAACAAGCTGCGGTTGCCTTTCCCACCCAAATCGATTTGATATCCGCACGGCATCCGCAAGTGGGGAGAGCGCATGGCATGTTCGGGCAGGTGAGGACACATCGAAGCCCGACCGGCGCGACGCTCGGCTGGCGCCATCTCGGCGCCGCGGGCGAACCGCAAGGCATTCTCGTCATCAGCCACGGCCTTGCCGAGCATTCCGGCCGTTATGCCCGCTTTGCCGAAGCCATGGCCGGCCAAGGTTTCCACGTCTACGCCCATGACCACCGCGGCCACGGCACGAGCTGTGCCCCCGATGCATCTCCCGCCATGTTCGCGCAGCGGGACGGCGCGGCCAAGGTCGTCGCGGATCTCCGCGCGCTCCGCGATATGGCGGCGGCCAGCCATCCCGGCCTGCCGGTCGTGCTGTTCGGCCATTCGATGGGCGGCCTGATCGCGCTTAACGCCGCCGAAACCGATCCGGAACTCTACGACGCGCTTGCTGTGTGGAACTCCAATTTCCGGCCCGGCCTTGCCGGGCGCGGCGGCCAGTTGCTGCTGGCGATCGAGAAGATGCTGAAGGGTTCGGACGTGCCAAGTCCGCTCGTGACGAAACTCACCTTCGGTGCCTGGAGCACCAGCATCGCCGACCGGCAGACCGATTGCGATTGGCTCTCGCGCGATAAGAGCGAGGTTGCCAAATATCTCGAAGATCCGCTCTGTGGTTTCGACCCGACCGTATCGCTGTGGCTCGACGTATTCGCCTTCGCCTTTGCCGGCGCCCGCTCCGACCGGCTGTCGCGGCTGCCCTCCAGCCTGCCGGTTCACCTCGCCGGCGGCAGCGCCGATCCTTCCACCCTCAACGGAGAGGCCGTTCGCTGGCTGGGCAACCGCATGAAAGCGCGGGGCATGACGGATGTCACGATCGTAATTCACGAGGGCATGCGCCACGAAACGCTGAACGAGATTGGACGGGAAAAAGCGATGACGGAGTTCGCCGCCTGGTGCCTGAAGGCAGTCGGGGGAAAGCGGCACCGTCCATGAGCGAGCTCTCCCTTTCCAAGGCGGCAATCGACCACAACCGGATCTCCTACGGCCTGACGCTGATGGTCCTTTCGGTGTTGCTGTCTCCGCTGATCGACATCTTCTCGAAGCTCGCCATAGCGACGGTCCCCTCGGCCGAGATCACGGCGGCCCGCTTCCTGCTGCAGATCGTCTTCATCCTGCCGATCGTCCTTCTGCGCGGCACGCTGTTTGATCTCACCTGGCGCAAGAGTGCGCTGCATGCGCTGCGCGGCGGCCTTTTGGTGGTGACCATGCTTTCCTTCATCACCACGCTGAAGGTCATGGAGGTGGCCGATGCCATCGCCATCTTCTTCGTGGAACCGATCATCCTCACCATTCTCGGCAGCATTTTCCTCAAGGAGACGATCGGCTGGCGCCGTTACACCGCCTGCGCTGTCGGCTTCCTCGGTTCGCTGCTCGTCATCCAGCCGAGCATGCAGGAAGTTGGTTGGGTCGCGCTTCTGCCGATCGTCGCCGCCTTCGGTCTCGCCGTTTTCCTGCTCGTGACGCGCATGGTCGCGCAGAACGAGGATCCCTGGTCGATGCAGTTCCATGCCGGCATCTGGGGAGGCCTCTTCTGTCTCGCGCTGCTCTGGTTCGGCGAGGGCAGCGGATCGAGCGTCTTCGATCCGGTCTGGCCGGACGGGCGCGCCTGGTACTTTCTGTTGGGAGTCGGCGTCACCGCGACGATCTCCGGCGTGCTCGGCGTCTATGCCTATCGGGCGGCGCCGGCCTCGGTGCTCGCGCCGCTGCAATATCTCGAGATCGTCTCGGCGACGATTTTCGGCTGGCTCGTCTTCGGCGATCTGCCGGACGCGCTGAAATGGCTGGGTATCGCGATCATCATCGGCTCAGGACTTTATATCATCTGGCGCGAGCGACAGGTGCAGAAGACGGCGGGTATCGCGCCGGTGTCGCCGGCGATCTGACAGCGGCGAAACAGGACAGTATTTGGGAGGTGCACATGAAAACGGGCGGACAACTGGTGGTGGAGGCGCTTGCCGCAAACGGGGTGAAGCGCATCTCTTGCGTACCGGGAGAAAGCTATCTGGCGGTGCTCGATGCGCTTTACGACGCCGACATCGAGGTCGTGGTCTGCCGGCAGGAGGGCGGGGCCGCAATGATGGCGGACGCCTGGGGCCGGCTGACGGGCGAGCCCGGCATCTGCATGGTCACCCGCGGCCCCGGCGCGACCAATGCCTCCGCCGGCCTCCACGTGGCCCGGCAGGATTCGGTTCCGATGATCGTCTTCATCGGCCAGGTGCAGCGCGACGCCCGCGAGCGGGAGGCTTTTCAGGAAATCGAGTATCGCCGGGCCTTTACCGAAGTCGCAAAATGGGTCGGCGAAATCGACGATCCGGCGCGCATCCCGGAATTCGTGACGCGCGCCTTCGCCGTCGCGACGTCCGGCCGTCCCGGCCCCGTGGTCCTGACCTTGCCGGAAGACATGCTGACACTGAGCGCCGAAGCACCGGCCGCACGCGCTTACCGGCCGGTGGAAAGCCACCCCGGCCCAGGCCAGATCTCCCAGCTTGCAGAGCTTCTCTCCACCGCGAAAAGGCCGATCGCCATTCTCGGCGGTACCCGCTGGTCCGCCGAGTCCGTAGCCGGATTCCAGAGCTTCGCCGAGCGTTGGCAGCTGCCTGTCGGCTGCTCCTTCCGCCGCCAGATGCTTTTCGACCACCTGCATCCGAACTATGCGGGCGATGTCGGCATCGGCATCAATCCGTCGCTGGCAGGCGAGATCCGGGATGCCGACCTCGTCCTCCTCGTCGGCGGGCGGTTCTCGGAGATGCCTTCCTCCGGCTACACGCTGATCGACGTCCCCTACCCCAGGCAGACTCTGGTGCATGTCCATCCGGATCCGGGCGAACTCGGCCGGGTCTACCGTCCGGACCTCGCAATTGCCGCGAGCCCGCGCGACTTCGTCGCGGCGCTCTCTAGCCTGACGCCTGCGGCCGAGCCCCATTGGTCCGCCCGCACCGGGGAAATGCATGCGGCCTACCTCAAATGGTCGACGCCGCCGGAAAAGGGACCGGGCGACGTGCAGATGGGCCCGATCGTGAACTGGCTGGAGGCGAATACGGGGCCGGAGACGATCTTCACCAACGGTGCAGGCAACTACGCCACCTGGCTCCATCGCTTCCACCGTTTCCGGCGTTACGGGACGCAGGCTGCTCCCGCTTCCGGTTCGATGGGCTACGGCCTGCCGGCCGCAGTCGCGGCCAAGCATCTGCATCCCGACCGCGAGGTGGTCTGCTTTGCCGGGGACGGCTGTTTCCTCATGCACGGCCAGGAGTTCGCGACCGCCGTCCGCTACGAACTCCCCATCATCGTGCTCGTCGTCAACAACGGTATCTACGGTACGATCCGCATGCATCAGGAGCGCGATTATCCCGGCCGCGTCAGCGCGACGGATCTGACGAACCCGGATTTCGCAGCGCTCGCCCGCGCCTATGGCGGCCACGGCGAAACGGTGGCGAGGACGGAAGAATTTGCAGGCGCCTTCCTGCGGGCGCGTGAGAGCGGCAAGCCGGCTATCATCGAGATCAAGCTCGATCCGGAAGCGATCACGCCGACGCGGACGCTGAGCGAAATCCGGAACGGGTGAGTGCATTTGGTGGCCCGGCTGCAGCCGGGCCCGCCTCAGCCCCGAATGTGCAGCGTCTGCTGATAGACTGCGGTGGAGCGGGCGCCGGAGCGGCAATAGCCGAGCATCGGTCGCTGGAATTCGTCCAGTGCGTCGACCATGCTCTTGACCGCGTCCGCGGTCACGCCCATCGGGCCAACCGGGATATAAGTGATCTCCAGCCCGAGTTCCTGGGCACGTGCCGCGATGGCGTCGAAGGTCGGCTGATCGGGGGCCTCGAAATCCGGGCGATGACAGACGATGGACTTGAAGCCGAGCGCCTTGATCTCGTCTAGGTCGTCGACGGTGATCTGGCCCGAAACCGAGTACTCATCGTTGATCTGGCGAATGTCCATGTGGCGTCCCTCAAGAAAAGCGTTGCCCTGATTTAGGCCCGGCGCCGGGCGGCGTCAATCGAGAAGGCGTCATCGGGAGACAGTGAAAGCCAGGCGATATTCACGCGATTGACCGGGCTGAAGAGGACCAAGCTCCCCGTTTGCGGCAAGTTCCGGCCGCTTTGCCAGGCGATGCGAGGCCGGTTCGATGCTGACGACGTTGGCGCCGCCGCGCTGACAGCGCCACATCTGCAGGAACGGCAGCGTGTCGGTCCGGAACCGCACACGGAGTGCACGCCCGTGAAGACCCGGCATTGCGGTCAGCGCCACCTCCGACCATCCCTCACAGGCAACGGCAGGCCGGCAGAAATGCGCGCTGTCCCCCTCGCCGAAGCGCCAGGGAAGCGATCCGCCGTCGACCGACGGGCTTTCGATCCGCGTCATCTCGCCGAGCAGCCGGCCCGCGATGTTCATGTGATACATCATCATCGGCGCAAAGGCCGACGAACCGATGTTGACGACGCGGTCGGCAAGCGTCACGGCGTGCGCGGCCGCATCGACTTGCCAGAGCCGCTCTATGGCCGCTCGGCCGCCGCAGGCGAGATCGACTTCGGTCACCGCAGTACGGCGATCGCCTGCCCCGCACATCTCGGTCCGGCTGACAGGCGTTCCGGCGAGCGAACCGTGCAGGGGATAATATGCGCCGGCGCCGCCTTCCAGAGCCTCGGGATGACGAATGTGCTCGGGACCGCAGGTGAACAGGAAACCCGCAAGCGCGCGGTCGATCCGCGGATCGCCGTCCGAGGGGATCGCCGCGCCGGGCGACAGGTCGACGCCGGCGACGACGAAGGCCGCGACATCGAGTGCCGAGGACGGGTCGAACAGGAGGTGGATCGGGGCGCCATCGGCCGCGTTCAAGGTCGTCCGCATTTCACCTCCTCAGAAGGAGCCCGGAATCAGGCAGAGAATCCATGATAGTCGAAGCCTCGGAACCGGGCCATTTCGGCGAGCGTTGCAATGGGCAGGATGTTGGCCTAACTAATTTAACCGGCTGTTCATGATGAATTCACTTTTTTCACATTAACGTCCAAATCGGTATGTACCGCCGCAAAGCAACCGCCATGAAGACAGGTTCCCTAGTGACGCCCGCGACCCGCACCGGCCTTTCGCTCTTCGCAGCATTCGCCCTCATCGCCGTGGAGCTTGCGCCCGCCAACGCACAGGATGCCTATGGTGGCTATTGGGGCGGCGGCGGCGACGTGATGCTCGTCACCCCCGAAGGCGACATTCTCGACTATATCCCCGGAGAGGCCGAGGTTCACGCCATGCGCGACCGGCGCGGACGCACGGTGCTCGTGGATCCGTGGGGCAATATCGTCGCCACCGTCGTGCCGAATGACGGCTATGGTCGCGGACAGCGGCGCCGCCAATACGGGCGCGATGGCTATCCCGATCCCCGCGATCGCGGTTACGGCTATACCGAGCCCGGCGAGTTTACCGGCGCCATCCCCGAATATCGCGATATTGCGCCCGCTCCGGTCGAGCGCGAGGATCTGCCCAACAGCCTTCCCTCGCTCTCCGATCGCGAGGAGGCTGCCTACGATCCGCAATACGATGACCCGCTGGCACAGCCGATGCCGCCGGCCATGACGGTGAGGGGAAAGTCGCGCGCCGAGATCGCTGCCCTGCAGGTCTTCCTCGACCGCGAAGGCTATTCTCCCGGCGTGATCGACGGCAAGATGGGCTCGAACGTCACCAAGGCCATCGAAGCCTGGCAGCAGGCAACGGGCGAAACGCTCGATCCGAACAATACCGAAGACATTCTCGAGCGGCTGCGCTTCAACGGCGGCTTGCCGATTACGACCTACACGATCACCGCCGCGGATGCGGCCGGCCCCTTTGTCGCCTCCATCCCGGAAGATTACGCACACAAGGCGCAGCTGCCGCATCTGTCGTTCACGTCGGTGACGGAGATGCTCGGCGAAAAGTTCCACATGGACGAGGGCTATCTGCGCGAGCTCAATCCCGGTGCCGATTTTTCAATTCCCGGCACAACGATCAAGGTCGTCAATCCCGGCCCGAACAAGAAGGGCAAGGTGGCGCGCATCCTCGCGGACAAGGCCCGCAAGCAGGTGCTCGCCTACGACGAGGCGGGGAAACTGATCGCCGCCTATCCGGCCACGATCGGCTCCTCCGACACGCCGTCGCCTTCCGGGACGGTGCATGTCGAGCGTATCGCCTTCGATCCTGGTTATACCTATAACCCGAAGATCAACTTCCAGCAGGGCGCGAACGACAGGATCCTGCAATTGCAGCCGGGTCCGAACGGCCCGGTTGGCACCGTCTGGATCGCACTGTCGAAGCCGACCTACGGCATTCACGGGACACCGGAGCCGTCGAAGATCGGCAAGACCCAGAGCCATGGCTGCGTCCGCCTTACCAACTGGGATGCGACCGAACTCGGCAAGATGGTGAGCACTGGCGTCACGGTCGAATTCGTCGACTGACGCACGACAATCGGCCAAGCGTGCCGCGTGAATGCGCATGATCGCGACACGCTTGAGCTGCCTCGAATGCCATACAGCCCTGCCGGCCGCAGCAGCCTCATGACATCATGAAACATTGTCATGAAAAACTCCGCCGCATTGCCTTTATCACAGGCGAAACACCCCTGACTCTAAGGAACTGTCCGCGATGGCAACGGAGCGTGCTCTCCCCAATCTCTGGCATGCGACGGCACCGGCCGCTCCGCGCACCGCTCCGCTAGCAGGCGACCTGGCGGTCGAGGTGGCGATCGTCGGAGGTGGTTTCACTGGCCTTTCGGCCGCGCTTCATCTGGCCGAGACAGGCGTCAGGACGGCGATGATCGAATCGCGGATGATCGGCTTCGGGGGTTCGGGCCGCAATGTCGGCCTGGTCAATGCCGGCATGTGGGTGCAGCCCGACGACCTGATTGCAACGCTCGGAGCAGCCGCGGGCAATCGGCTTCTCGACGAACTCGGCGACGGCCCGTCATTCGTCTATGATCTCGTTGCGAAACATGGAATCGAATGCGAAGCTGTTCGCAACGGCACGCTGCATATGTCGGTCGGCGCGGAAGGGCTCAAGGAAATCCGGGAGCGCGAGGCGCAATGGAAAAAACGCGGTGCTCCGGTTGAGGTGCTTTCGGCAGAAAAGGCGCACGCGCTTTCAGGGGCCGAGTGCTTCACCGGCGCACTGCTCGACCGTCGCGCCGGGACGATACAGCCGCTCGCCTATGCGCGGGGATTGGCGCGCGCGGCGCTTGCCGCCGGCGCCGAAATCTTCACCGATACCCCCCTCCTTGGAGCCAGCCGCCAAGGCGATCTCTGGAAATTGAAGACCGGGCGGGGGACGGTCACGGCCCGTCACGTCATTTTAGCGACCAACGCCTATGGAGGCCTTGTCACCGATGTCCCATGGAAGGAGTATCGGCAGGAACTGACGATCCTTCCCTATTTCCAGTTCGCGACCAATCCGCTGCCCGACAACGTGGCCGAGCGCATATTGCCCGAACGGCAGGGGGCTTGGGACACCGGGCTGGTGATGACCTCCTTCCGCATGGACAAGCAGAACCGGCTGATTTTCGGATCGATCGGCAGGCTCGATGCGATCGCCGCGGGCACACACCGGGCCTTCGCCGCCCGGTCCTTGCGCAAGCTCTTCCCCTTTATCGGGGATTTCCGCTTCGAATATTGGTGGGACGGCCGCATCGGCATGACCACGAACAATCTGCCGGCCATGCATGTGCTCGCCCCGAATGTCGTATCGATCAGCGGATATAACGGCCGCGGCATAGCCCCAGGTACGGTCTTCGGCCGCGCGCTTGCCCGTCACGTCACCGGCGACACGTCCGCGATCCCGCTTGCCGAGACGCCGGTCACGCCGGATCCGTGGCGGACCCTGAAATCCGTCTTCTACCACGCCGGCGCCCAGGCCAAGCATTTCATCGATAAACGGTTCTGAACGGCAACGCCCTTCGCGATCGATCGCTACGCCGCCCGCGGCAAAGCCGAGCGCAGACGGGACATCAGGGCGCGGCGTGCGGTCACGGGGAGCAGGTTCTGCACCTCGGCGGCAAGCGCGTAGGCGTTTTCGCGCGCCTTGTCGAGATTGCTGACCCTGTTCGGGTCCATCATCTGCAGGGTGCCGCCGCACTCGAAGATTTCGCGATAGGCAACACGCTCGACGATCGGCGTGTCGAGCACCGAAACGCCGCGGGAGGCGAGCAGCGCCTTGATCGTCTGCAGCGCTCGCGTGGTCACCAGCGAATTGACGCGCGTCAACACGACCGAGTGGTTGATGCGTACCCTCGCCTTCTCTCCGATATGGCGGATAAGTTCAAGAATCTGTACGGCCCCCCGCGCATCCATGGCGCAGCCCTGAACCGGTATCAGCACGTGATCGGACAGCCCCAGCGCCAACGCGACGATCGCGTCCTTGGCTCCGGCGAGATCGATGACGATGAAATCGGCCTCACCCTTGAGTTCGCGGATATGACAGGGAAGCGAAGCCGGAGTGACGTGCGAAATCACCTCGAGATTGGCGACACGGCCGGATACTTCGGACCAGCTCGTGATCCAGCGCTGCGGATCGGCGTCCAGTACCACGACGCGGTTTCCCTGCCTCGCCAGTTCCGTCGACAGGATCAGCGCCGCGGTCGTCTTTCCCGCACCGCCCTTTGCATTGGCGAATGTGATGACCGCCATTTCTCTCACCTCGTCCTTGCTCGTTTCCGGTCCGCCGAGCGATGCCCGGCGCGCGGTTTCCTTAATAGAACCTTGCAGAACATGGTTAACGAAATGGAAACTTTTGGCCCCCAAAAGTTAACCGTGGGGCGCATTTCCCGATAACGAGCAACGAAAAAGCCCGGAAAACATGGGTTTTCCGGGCTTGAAAAAATTAACGACGGCTCCCGTCAAATGCATTCGGCGAACAGCTTTTTGGCGGCATCGAGCGTCAGTTCGACGGGATTGCCGCTGGCCGTCGGATCGACGATCGCCATCTCGGCCATCTCGTCGATACGGTCCGTGCCGACACCAAGCGCCGACAGCTTGTCGGGAACGCCGAGTTCCTCCCGGAGCTGCAGCACATAGTCATAGAAACCCTCGAAGCCGCCCGCAATGCCGAGATAGGCGGCGGCGCGACCGATCTTCTCCTCGATCGCGGAGCGGTTGAACCGCAGGACCGGGGGCATCACCACGGCGTTGGTCATGCCGTGATGGGTGTTGTATATCGCGCCGACGGGATGCGACAGCGAGTGGATCGCGCCGAGGCCCTTCTGGAATGCGACTGCCCCCATGGCCGCCGCGCTCATCATGTTGGCACGGGCTTCGAGGTCGGTGCCGTCCTTATAGGCGCGCGGCAGGTATTCCTTGACGAGCCGCATGCCCTCGAGGGCGATACCTGCCGACATCGGGTGATAGAAGGGAGACGAATAGGCTTCGAGGCAATGGGCAAAGGCGTCCATGCCCGTGCCGGCGGTGATCGCCTTGGGCATGCCGACCGTCAATTCCGGATCGCAGATCGTGACGCCAGGAAGGAACTTCGGATGGAAGATCACCTTCTTCACATGACTTGCCGAATTGGTGATGACGCTGGCGCGCCCGACTTCTGACCCGGTACCGGCGGTCGTCGGCACGGCGACGATCGGCGCGATACCTTCGACGCTCGCGCGGGTCCACCAGTCGCCGATATCCTCGAAGTCCCAGACCGGCCGCGTCTGGCCGGCCATGAATGCAACGCACTTGCCGAGGTCCAGGCCCGAGCCGCCGCCGAAGGCGACGACGCCGTCATGGCCGCCGTCACGGAACGCTTTCACGCCGGCTTCGAGGTTCCTGTCGTTGGGGTTCGGATCGACGTCCGCGAATATCGCGCGTCCGAGGCCACCCGTTTCCAGAATATCGAGCGCCTGCTGCGTGATCGCCATCGGGGCAAGTCCGCGATCCGTTATGAGCAGCGGCTTCTTGATGCCGAGCGCCTTGCAGTGGTCGGCAAGCTCCTTGATCCGGCCGGCGCCGAATTTGACGGCGGTCGGATAGCTCCAGTTGGCGGTGATGGTCATGCGGTCACTTTCTTGAGGTGATAGGATTTCGGGCGGGTGAGGTTGTGGAATCCGAGCACCGAGAGCGAGCCGCCCCGGCCGGTCTCCTTGACGCCGGTCCAGCACAGCGCCGGATCGAGATAGTCGGCGCGATTCATGAAAACCGTGCCGGTTTCGAGCTCACTGCCGATCCGGGCCGCGCGCTCCGCATCCTTCGTCCAGAGCGACGCGGTGAGACCGTACCGGCTGTCGTTCATCAATTCGATCGCCTCGGCGTCGCTCTTCACCTTCATGATGCCCACGGCCGGCCCGAAGGTTTCCTCGCGCATGAACTCCATGGAGTGATCGACGTCGACAAGGACTTGCGGCGCCAGATAGGCACCGCCATCGTCCTGCGGGAAGAGCTTCGGGTCGATCAGCGCCTTGGCACCCCTGGAGATCGCATCGGCGATCTGATTGCGCACCGTTGCCGCAAAGCGCTTGTTTGCCATCGGACCGAGCGTCGTCTCCGGATCGAGCGGATTGCCGAGCTTGTAATTGGACGCCCAGGCGACCGATTTCTCGACAAAGGCGTCATAGAGCGACTCATGCACATAGATGCGCTCGATGCCGCAGCAGCACTGGCCGGAATTGTAGGTCGCGCCGTCCATCAGCGTGTCGACGGCCGCGTCGAGGTCGGCATCCTCCATCACATAGCCAGGATCCTTGCCGCCGAGTTCGAGGCCGAGGCCGGTAAAGGTGCCGGCCGCCGCCCGCTCGATCGACCGGCCACCTTCGACCGATCCGGTGAAGTTGATGAAGTCGAAGCTCTTGGCGGCAATCAGCGCCGCCGTCGTGTCGTGATCCAGGAACAGGTTCTGGAAAACGTCCGCCGGAACGCCCGCCTCGATGAAGGCGCGCACCATGCGCTCGCCGACGAGGATCGTTTGGCTGGCGTGCTTGAGGATCACGGTATTGCCGGCCATCAGCGCCGGCGCGACCGTGTTGATCGCGGTCATATAGGGATAGTTCCACGGAGCGATGACGAAGACGACGCCATGCGGCTCGCGCGCGATGCGCCGCTCGAAGCGGTCGCTCTCCTCCACGACGAGCGGCTTCAGCGCATCGGCCGCGATCGAGGCGACGTAATTGGAGCGCTCGTTGAATCCCTTGAATTCGCCGCCATAGCGCACCGGCCGGCCCATCTGCCAGGCGAGCTCCGGCACCACCTCGTCGACCATCTCGTTGAGGCGTGCCACGCCGGCAAGCACCAGCTTCACACGTTCATCGAGCGGGCGCCTGGCCCAGGCCTTCTGCGCGAGGCGCGCATGTGCCACGGCCTGCCTCGCCATCTCCAGCGGCATTGCCGGGCGCTCGGCATAAACCTCGCCGTCGACCGGCGAAACACATCGGATCATCGTCATGATCGTCTTCCTGTTCTCATTTCACAATGAACTCCCCTCCCAACCCTTCCCACGCGAGGGCGGGGCTTGACCTGCGGCACCGCTCCGCACGGTAATTTGGCCATGCTCCTTGTGGAGGCATCGGCTTTCGATCGGAGGGTGCCGCAACGTAGCCCATCCCCCTCGTGGGGAGGGATTGTGGAGGGGCGTTTTACGCCCTTTCGAACCCGCGCGCGACCTCCCAGTCGGTCACCCGCCGGTCATATTCCTGCTGCTCCCATTCTGCGGCGTGCACATAATGATCGACAACCTCTTCGCCGAAGGCGGCACGCAGCATCTTCGAACCGGAAAGCGCCTCGCTCGCCTCTCTCAGCGTATGCGGGATCTCGCGCACCTCCTTGCCCTGGTAGGCGTCGCCCACGAAGGGTGCCTCCAGTTCCATCTTGTTCTCGATGCCGGAAATGCCGGCCGCGATCAGGGCGGCAAAGGCAAGGTATGGATTGAGATCGGAGCCGCCGACGCGGCATTCGATGCGGATCGCTTTGCTGCCCTCACCGCAGAGGCGATAGCCGGCGGTGCGGTTGTCCTTGCTCCAGATCGCCTTGGTCGGAGCGAAGGTACCGGCCATGAAGCGCTTGTAGGAGTTGATATAGGGCGCCAGGAAATAGGTGACCTCGCTCGCATGGGCGAGCTGACCGGCCACATAGTGGCGCATGAGCTCAGACATGCCATACTGCCCGTTCTTGTCGAAGAACAGCGGCGTTTCTCCGTCCTTGCTCCAGAGCGACTGGTGAATGTGCGACGAGGAGCCGGCGGCCGAGTAGTTCCACTTGGCAAGGAAGGTGATCGCCTTGCCGCGCTGCCAGGCGATTTCCTTGCAGCCGTTCTTGATGATCGCATGCCGGTCGGCCATCGTCACGGCGTCCGCGTAACGGACGTTGATCTCCTCCTGGCCGGCGGACGCCTCGCCCTTGGAGTTCTCGACCGGGATCCCGGCACCCTGAAGACCGTTGCGGATCGCCCGCATCACATCCTCTTCCTTGGTCGTCTGGAAGATGTGGTAATCCTCGTTGTAGCCGCTGGCGAGCTGCAGGTCGCGATATCCCGAGAGCCTCGCATCGTCATAGGACTGATCGAAGAGGAAGAATTCGAGTTCGCTCGCCATATAGGCCTTGAAGCCCAAGGCTTCGAGGCGCGCCACCTGCTTCTTCAAAATGGTGCGCGGCGAGTGCGGCACTTCCGCATGCGTGTCATGGTCCAGCATGTCGCAGAGAACCAGCGCGGTGCCTTCGAGCCACGGAATGCGCCGGAGGGTCGAGAGGTCCGGCTTCATCGTGTAATCGCCGTATCCTTTCTCCCAGCTCGTCGCCTTGTAGCCGGGAACGGTCTCCATCTCCATATCTGTGGCAAGCAGGTAGTTGCAGCTATGCGTCTCCTTCCATGCGCTTTCCACGAAATATTCCGCATGAAACCGCTTGCCCATCAGGCGGCCCTGCATGTCCACCTGGCAGGCGAGCACCGTGTCGATGCGGCCGGCGGCAACATCCTCTTTCAGTTCCTCGAACGAATAGCTCATGAAAGTGTCATCCCATGTTCGGCGCGGCCGTTCCCTTGAACCGCGAAACGAAGCGGGGATCGCGGTCGCGACCCCCACTCTCTTGATGTTGGTTCAGGCTTCGCCGACCGCCTTTTCGGCAGCGGCGATCTCGGCCTGGCGGCGCGCAACCTCGTCGCCGATCGGCGGACCGCGGAAACGGCGGTTTTCGAAGGCGAACCAGATGATGCCGGTCACGATCAGGAAGCCGACAGTGATGTAGAGCGCCCAGTCGTTCGGCGGCTGAATGCCGAGGACGAAGATCAGCACCATGGCGACGATAGAAAGGATAGCGAAGAGCTTGAACATGCCCTCACCGAGGTTCCACGGCCCCATCTTGTCCCACTTCGATGTTCCCCAGGCGAACAGACCCAGGGTGATCGGGATCGCGAAAGAGAAGAACAGGAAGATGACGGTGCAGGAGACGACGATCGTGTAAACCGGCGTGTCGCCTATCGACACCAACGACGATCCCCAGACGAAGAGCACCGCAAGAATGGAACCCGTCCAGATGGCGGCCACCGGCGTGCGATAGGTCGGGCTCACCTTCGACAGCGCTTTGGAGGCCGGCAGGCCGCCGTCCCGCGAGAAGGCGAAGATCATGCGGGAAACCGAGGTAACCGTTGCCAGCCCGCACAGCCACTGACTGACGAATATGGCGAGGTAGAGGATATCCTTGATGATCGGGTTGACCTGGGCGTCCATCGCCCAGAAGAACACGTTCCAGCCCTGCTTGGCAGCCTCGTCCATATCAGGAATCATCAATACGAAGGAGCACAGCATGATGTAGCCGAAGAGAGCGGCCCAGAGCACGGAGGAAATCATGCCGCGCGGCACGGAATGTGCGGCCTTGACCGTTTCCTCCGAGGTATGGGCAGAGGCGTCATAGCCGGTGATCGTGTAGATCGGCAGCAGCAGTCCGAGAAGGAACACCCAGGTTCCCGAGGTTTGCGGCCACACATTGCCGCCCGTCTCGCCCGAATAATTGGAGAAGGTGAAAAGACGGCTGATCTCGTAGGTGTCGGCAGCGGCAAGGCAGACCAGCGCGAGGAGGATCGCGGTAACGAAGATCAGATAGCCCGAGAAGTCGGTGAGTTTCGCCGTCAGTCCGATGCCCATATGGTTCACGAGCGCCTGCGCGCCGGTGATGATCGCCAGGAAGACGATGCGCGTCATCGTCGTGTCCTCGAGACCGAAGTAAGGCGTTCCGAACGAGCCCATGAAAAAATAATAGGTGCCGACATTGATGGCGCCGAGAACGGTGACCAGACCGAGCAAATTGAACCATGCGGTCAGCCAGCCGGTAAAGCGGTTGCCGAGGATTGAACCCCAGTGATAGAGGCCGCCGGCGGTCGGATAGGCGGAGCTGATCTGCGCCATGGCGACCGCGAAGACAAACGAGATGAAGCATCCGAGCGGCCAGCCGATGCCGATCGCGGCGCCTCCGGCCCCGGAAGTCGCCTGCGCCAGCGAGTTGATGCCACCGGACAGAATGCAGATGATCGAGAACGAGACGGCGAAATTCGAGAACTGGCTCATTCGCCTTTCGAGTTCCTGGGCATAGCCCATCGAATGCAGGATCTGCATATCCTGCTTCTTGTCGACTTCGGTGTAGTCTGACATCCTTTTCCCCTGTTTCTCCAAGACCCGCCGCGCCATTGCGGAAGATCATGTCACCCCTGCTCCGGAAACCGGAGCAGCACCGCGGCTTTGCCGCTCCCCCAGGGTCTTTTAGTGCGCCGGAAGGGCAGCCACGCTCTTCGCGAGCAGCCCCGCCAGATAATCGGCCATGACCCTTTGGCCGAGTTTATCGCGGATGAGATCGTTGCGGATCTCGATCATGACATTCGGCACGCCAAAGCGGACGCCGTACTCGATCAGGCTGTGCGTCACACCGTCGGCCGGCCCGTAAGGCTCGTTGCGGCGGACGTCGTAACCCGCCTCGCCGATGGCTGCGGCGGCAAGCATGCGGTCCGCGAGCCGGCTGTCGGCGTCGTGCAGAATGCCTAACTCGACTGTCCGCGGCTTCCCGAAATAGATCGGCGTGAAACTATGCATGGTCACGAGAACCGGCCGCCTGCCTGCGGCCTTGCGGTCTGCGACCGCGCGCGTCACCGCCTCCTGAAACGGCAGATAGATCTCCTCCACCCGCGAACGCCGCTCCGCCGCCGACATGGTCCTGTTGCCGGGCACGTCATAGACCTCGCTGAGGACAGGCATCGCCGCGTCAGACTCCGGCGGCCTGTTGCAGTCATAGGCGAGCCGGGAAAAACGTTGATGGATGACCGTGCCGTCAAGCTTTTCGGAGAGCAATCGGGAGACTGCCAGTGCGCCGGGATCCCAGGCGACATGACTCTCGAGCGCCTCCTTCGAAAGGCCGAGCGTTCCCAGCCGCTCGGGCATCCGGTTCGAGGCATGCTCGCAGACGAAGAGGAATTCTCCCTTCGCTTCGGCGTTCTCGATCGCGACCGGGTCGCCCTCTGCCTCAGTCAAAAGTCCCGTCAAAACCGGCCCCCAATGCCTCGTCAGACGATGGTTGTGAAGAGAATTCTTCACGAATCGGCACGTGTCAATGGAAAACTGAAACGATCTTTTCAAAATTGCGATTGACTCCGATTGTGACAGCGATGTTTAATTTCCGGCAAGCTGGCAAAGACCGGCCAAGGGGACGACATTGAACGGCAACACGGCTTCCATGACGGTGTCGGATGTGATCAACGCACATTTCGCCGCGCTGACGCGCGCCGAAAAGCAATTGGCGGAGACACTTCTCGACAATTACCCGGTCTCCGGTCTCGGCTCGATCACCACCGTAGCAGAGAACGCCGGCGTTTCGACGCCGACGGTTGCCCGCATGGTTCAGAAGCTCGGTTTTCGCGGCTTCCCGGACTTTCAGGCACGGCTTCATCAGGAGCTCGAGGCAACGATCTCCAATCCGATCGCCAAGCACGACCGCTGGGCGGCCAGCGCGCCGGGAACCCATACGCTCAACCGCTTCGCCGACGCGGTCATGGGAAACATGCGCCAGACGCTGTCGCAGATCGAGCCCGCGGAGTTCGACACGGCCGCCGCACTCGTTGCCGATTTGAAGCGCAGGGTCTATCTCGTCGGCGGGCGCATCACCCGCTCTCTCGCGGATTACCTCTTCACTCATCTTCAGGTCATCCGAACCGGCGTGACGCAGATCGCCGCGAACCCGAGTTCGTGGCCGCATTACGTGCTGGACATGCGCCCGGGAGACGTCCTCATCCTGTTCGACATCCGCCGTTACGAGCAGGAGATGGAAACGCTCGCCCGCTCCGCCCGAGACCGCGGCGTCGAGATCATCCTCTTCACGGACCAGTGGGGCTCTCCGGTCGCCAAGTCTTCATCGAAGGTCTTCCGCGCCCGGATCGAGGTTCCCTCCGCATGGGACAGTTCCGTCATGCTGCTCTTCCTCGTGGAGGCGCTGATCGAGGCGGTACAGAGCTCGAACTGGGACCAAACCCGGGACCGGATGAGGACGCTGGAGGGCCTGTTCGATTCCACCCGCATTTTCCGCAAGCCGGTCTAGGAGGGCTCCGGCGGCTTGAATTCCCTGATGGAAGAGCATTCAGGCGACATTCGAATGCAACCGGGGCGGATTGCTCCGAAACCGACATATCTGCCGCAGACGGGACAAGGCCTGTCACATAAGCTTCATCGCATATCTTTAACTGCATCGGCGAAATTGAACGAAAACCCAATAAGGAGAACGCCAGTGATTTCAAGGACTCAACGCCTGCTCTCGCTTTCGACCGCCATGCTGCTCGCAACGACGGCAGTAGCCGTTGCCGAGCCGAGCGAAGAGCTCATCGCAGCCGCCAAGAAGGAAGGCACGCTGACGACAATCGCGCTCCCGCACAATTGGTGCGGGTACGGCGACGTGATCGCCGGCTTCAAGGCCAAATACGGCCTCGAAGTCAACGAACTGAACCCGGATGCGGGCTCCGGAGACGAGATCGAGGCGATCAAGGCCAACAAGGGCAACACCGGCCCGCAGGCCCCCGACGTCATCGACGTCGGCCTCTCTTTCGGCCCCTCGGCCAAGGCCGAAGGCCTGATTCAGCCCTACAAGGTCTCTACCTGGGACACGATTCCGGACACGGCCAAGGATCCGGAAGGCTATTGGTACGGCGACTATTACGGCGTTCTCTCCTTCGTGGTGAACACCGATATCGTCAAGGACGTGCCGAAGGACTGGGCGGACCTCAAGAAGTCCGACTATGCGAACTCGGTCGCCCTCGCCGGCGATCCGCGCGCATCCAACCAGGCGGTGCAGGCGGTCTACGCCGCCGGCCTCGCGGCCGGCGAAACGGATGCGGCAAAGGCCGGGGAAGCGGGCCTGGCCTTCTTCGCCGAGGTCAACAAGGCCGGCAACTTCGTCCCGGTCATCGGCAAGTCCGCCTCGCTCGCGCAAGGCTCGACGCCGATCATCATCGCCTGGGACTATAACGGTCTCTCCTGGCGCGACAGCCTGAACGGCAACCCGCCGGTCGAAGTCGTCGTCCCGGCCTCCGGCGTCGTCGCCGGCGTCTACGTGCAGGCGATCTCTGCCTTCGCTCCGCATCCGAACGCCGCCAAGCTCTGGATGGAATATCTTTACTCGGACGAAGGTCAGCTCGGCTGGCTGAAGGGCTACTGCCACCCGATCCGCTTCAACGACCTCGTCAAGAACGGCAAGGTTCCGCAGGAAATGCTCGACAAGCTGCCGCCAGCCGCATCCTACGAAAAGGCCGTGTTCCCGACACTCGACGAGCAGGCCAAGGGCAAGGAAGCGATCACCACCAAGTGGGACAGCGTCGTCGGCGCGAGCGTGCAGTAACCGCCATTGCGTACCTCCCCGCCTCGTACGTGGCGGGGAGGTCATTTTCCTCCGACGCCGGGACAGCCGAAAGCTTTATGACCACGACAACAGCAGCAGCACCCCTGATCAGCAAGCGAGCGATCATCGACTGGCTGGGCATCGCGCCCTTCATGATTTTCGCGCTGATGTTCCTGGTCGTTCCGACGCTCTATCTCGTCACCGGGGCCTTCCTCACGCCTGCAGGCGAGTTCACCTTCAAGAATATCGGCGATCTCTTCACGCCCTCGATCCTCTCCGCCTACTGGATTTCGATCCGCGTATCGGTCGCCTCCTCGCTCGGCGGCGCGCTCATCGGCTTTTTCCTCGCGTGGGCGATCGTGCTTGGCGGGCTGCCGGGCTGGATTCGCTCCGGGCTCCTCACCTTTTCCGGCGTCGCCTCCAACTTCGCGGGCGTTCCGCTCGCCTTCGCGTTTCTCGCGACCCTCGGCCGCACCGGACTCGTCACCGCGTTTCTGCGCGACTGGTTCGGCTTCAATCTCTATTCGACGGGCTTCAATCTCCTGAGCTTCCTCGGCCTCACCATCACCTACATGTATTTCCAGATCCCGCTGATGGTGCTGATCCTTACGCCGGCGCTCGACGGCATGAAGAAGGAATGGCGCGAAGCTTCCGAAATTCTCGGCGCCTCCACCTGGCAATACTGGCGCATGGTGGCGCTGCCGATCCTCTGGCCGAGCCTGCTCGGCACGACGCTCCTGCTCTTCGCCAACGCCTTCGGCGCGATCGCCACCGCCTACGCGCTGACCGGCAGTTCGCTCAATATCGTGCCGATCCTGCTCTATGCGCAGATCCGCGGCGACGTGCTCCATAATCCGAACCTCGGCTATGCGCTGGCGCTCGGCATGATCGTCATCACCGGCATCTCCAATATTCTCTACATCTGGCTGCGGATGCGCGCCGAACGGTGGCAGAAATGAAAGCAAGACGTCTCGGTGCCTGGATCGCCATCGCCATCGGGGCGAGCTATTTCATCGTTCCGCTGCTCGGCACGCTGGAATTCTCGCTGCGCATGCGCCGCGATGCCTATTCCTTCGACGCTTACCGGTCGGTCTTCTCCGACTTCCAGTTTCGCGAGACCTTCGGCTATTCGATGCTGATGGCGTTTTTCACGATCATCTTCGGCATGCTGCTGGTGGTGCCGACCGCCTATTGGGTGCGGCTGCGCCTGCCCCAGGTCCGCCCCGTCATCGAGTTCATCACGCTGCTGCCGCTCGTCATTCCGGCGATCGTCATCGTCTTCGGCTATCTCAGACTCTATAATTCGTCCTCGTTCCTGCCGCTGACCGGCTCCACTTCCGGCACCAACGCGCTCCTGATGTTCTCCTACATGACGCTGTCGCTTCCCTATATGTACCGCGCCGTCGACACGGCGATGCGGGCCATCGATGTCAGAACGCTGACGGAGGCCGCGGAAAGCCTCGGCGCCAAATGGCCGACCATCCTCTTCCGCTGCATTTTCCCGAATGTGATGAGCGGCGTGCTTTCCGGTGCCTTCATCACCTTCGCGATCGTCATGGGCGAATTCACCATGGCGGCGCTGCTCAACCGCCCGGCCTTCGGCCCCTATCTGCAGCTTGTCGGCGCCAACAAGGCCTACGAGCCTTCGGCGCTCGCCGTCATCGCATTCGCGATCACCTGGCTCAGCATGGGATTGATCCAGCTCGTATCGCGCTTCCAGAAATCCGCTCCGGCCAAGGCTTGATCACATGGCATTCCTGCAACTGACCAACATCCAGAAATCCTTCGGCCCGGTTCAGGTCGTGCATAATTTCGACATGGGGATCGACAAGGGCGAGTTCGTCTCCTTCCTCGGCCCCTCCGGCTGCGGCAAGACGACCATCCTGCGCATGATCGCCGGCTTCGAAACGCCGTCCGGCGGCTCGATCTTCATCGACGGCAAGGACCAGGGCACGCTCAAGCCCAACCAGCGCAATATCGGCATGGTGTTCCAGGCCTACGCACTCTTTCCCAACATGAATGTTCACGACAATGTCGCCTTCGGCCTCAAGGTCGCCGGCGCCTGCAAAACGGAGATCGAGGCACGGGTGAAGCAGATGCTCGGACTGATCAAGCTCGAGCATCTGGCGGACCGCTTCCCCTATCAATTGTCCGGCGGACAGCAGCAGCGCGTGGCGCTTGCCCGCGCCCTCGCCGTCAAGCCGCAGGTGCTGCTCCTCGACGAACCGCTCTCCGCGCTCGATGCAAAAATCCGCATCTCACTGCGGGAGGAGATCCGGCAGATTCAGCAGCAGCTCGGCATCACCACGGTATTCGTGACGCACGACCAGGAGGAGGCACTGTCGATCTCCGACCGGATCGTCGTCATGAATGCCGGCCGCGCCGATCAGATCGGCACCCCTTTCGAGATCTACAACACCCCGGCCACACGATTCGTCGCCTCCTTCGTCGGCACACTCAACATCATCGAGGGCAAGGTGGCCGATCCCGCCAGCGGCGCGGTCACCATAGGCGGGCAGCGGATTTCGCTGAAAGAGCCGATAACCGGGGCAAAGGGCGGCGACAGCATTTCGCTGGCACTCAGGCCGGAAGCAGGCTCAATCGCCGAGGGCGCCAGGGGCGATACCGCACTTCCGGGCCAAGTCGTATCGAGGAGTTTTCTCGGCTCCGTCATCCGCACCAAGCTGCGGGTCGGCGAAGACATCATCTCCTTCGATATGTTCAACGATCCGGGCATGACCCCACCGGTCGCCGGCGAGAGCGTCACGCTGCGCTTCGCGGCAAAGGACCTGCTCGTCATCCGCGAATAGACCGGCGGGAATGAATTGTTCAGGGGCGCGAAATCCTTGGAAAATTCTGTCGTGATTTTTCGCTTTCACGTCGCAGCACAGATTTGACGGCGGCGAAACAGCCGCTATAGTCGCAAGCGTTCTCAGGGCGGGGTGAAATTCCCCACCGGCGGTAGCGAACACAGGATCGGGAATGGTCGGTGGTCGAAGCCCGCGAGCGCTTCGCATTTTCGTGCGAAGGTCAGCAGATCCGGTCGAATTCCGGAGCCGACGGTTATAGTCCGGATGGAAGAGAGCAAGCAGAGGCGTCGCCCCTCCCCGGGGTCTTCGCACATGCATGTTCGCCCGACGGGATCATTGGAAAATGCCAACCCTGAAAGGCTTGAGACCATGACCATACTTTCCCATCCCTCCGCCAAGATCGCCATCGTCCGCGCCCGCTGGCACGCCGATATCGTCGATCGTTGCGTCGACGCCTTCATTGCGCAATGGACGAAACTCGGCGGCAGCGCCGCCGATGTCGAGATCTTCGACGTGCCGGGAGCGCTCGAAATCCCGCTGCATGCGCAGGCGCTCGCCAGGACCGGCCGCTACGCGGCGATCCTCGGCACCGCCTTCGTCGTCAATGGCGGCATCTATCGCCACGACTTCGTCGCCGGGACGGTGCTCGACGGCATGATGCGCGTCCAGCTCGATACCGGCGTGCCGGTGCTCTCCGCGGTCCTGACACCCCACAACTTCCAGGAAAGCGAGCCTCTGATCGCCTTCTTCCGCGACCATTTCGTCGTCAAGGGCGAGGAAGCCGCGAATGCCTGCGCGCAGATTCTCGATGCGCGTGCGAAGCTCGCGCTGGTCGACGCCTGAAACGGTGCTGCCCCTCTCCCCGGGGCTAAACCCGAGAGGCGCAGATGTACCAATTCCATTCAGAAAAAGGGCGCGGTCGGCATCGGCCGCGCCTTCACACTGAAGCGATTGAAACCCCACGCGATCCGCGATAACAAACTTGAACAACACCTGAAGGATTACTGCGGTCGGGCTTGGCAAGCCGGCAGGACCGGAGAAAGCGACGATGACATTTCAGCCGCGCATGCAGAACAGGATCAGCGGGTTTTCGATTATCGGCGGCCTCAACCGCAGAGAGTGGAATGGTGTGGTCGCGGACGTCTGGGATGTGGAATGCGTTCCGCATGCGGGCGGCTATTATATCGCCGAGGACCCCCGCATGTTCATCGTGCTCGACGCCAAGGGCGGCGGCAATTGCAGGGTGAAGCTCGCCGCAAACGGCGAGGGTGCCGTCCAGAACTACCATCGGCAGGCCCTCTCCTATATCCCGGCCGGAATGGAGCTCTGGACCGATGTCGTCGACATCCATTACATCCGGCATCTCGATCTTCACTTCGACATCGATGCGCTCGGCAGACGCCTGAAGGAAGACCTGGACGCCGCGGCAATCGAGACGCCCCGGCTGATGTTCCAGGACCAACGCTTCCTCACGATCGCCGGCCTGATCGCAGCCGAGTGCCTCAATTCCCAGCCCCTCCACGATCTTTACGGCGACGGCCTCACGGTGGCGCTTTTCATCGATCTCATGAAGATCGGCAAGCGAAGCGGCCGCAAGCGCAGCCAGCTTGCGGCGTGGCAATTGCGGCGGGCCGTCGATTTCATCGAGGAGAATTTCGCCCGTAATGTCCGGCTCGAGGAACTCGCCGACCTCACGGGCCTCTCCCAATCGCATTTCAGTCACGCCTTCAAAGCTTCGACGGGTGTCGCGCCTCACCAGTGGCACATCAATGCGCGGGTCGAACGGGCAAAGCAGATGCTGCTCAGGAGCGACGCCCCGCTGACCTCGATTGCCGCCGAGACGGGCTTTGCCGATCAGGCGCACTTCACCCGTGTGTTTCGCAAGGCAGTCGGCACGACTCCGGCCTTCTGGAAGAAAAGTCACACCGCCTGACCAGTCCGCCGGCAGCGCGCAGTTTTTGCCCAAAATCGTTCAATTTCCCGATATCGGGACAAGCGCCGCCAAAATAGTTGATCTAGACACTCATCTTATTGTCGACGGTGCCGGTCACGCGGGGCAACGCGGGGCCGGCCGATTTTTCGGGGCATGAATGAGATGAAGTGCAGGATTCGCGGGGCGCATCTGAAGACTCTTCTGGCGAGCGGAGCAGCGCTCGCGCCGCTGATGATGAGCGGAATGGCGCTGGCGCAGGAGGGAAACGCCACGCAGCTCGAGCGAATCGTCGTCGAGGGCGGCAATGCGACGGGCGCCAACGCGAGCGGACCGGTGGACGGCTACGTCGCAAAGGCGACCGCAACCGGGTCGAAGACCGCCACGCCGCTCAACGAAATCCCCCAGTCGGTCTCCGTCGTCGGCCGCGAGGAACTGGACGATCGCGCCGTGGTCAACAAGGTCGACGAGGCCTTGCGCTATACGCCGGGCGTCACGTCGGCACCTTTCGGCACCGATCCCGACACGGACTGGTTCTACATCCGCGGCTTCGATGCGGCCCAGACCGGCCTCTTCCTCGACGGCTTGCCGCTCTTCAGCTTCGGTTTCGGCAATTTCCAGATCGACCCCTTCATGCTGGAGCGGATCGAGGTGCTGAAGGGCCCGGCCTCCGTGCTCTATGGCGGGTCCAATCCGGGCGGCATCATCAATCTGATCAGCAAGCGTCCGCTCGATGAGCCGCTCTATTACACCGAAGTCGGCATCAACAGCGACGGCAACGCCTTCACCGGCTTCGACATCAACGACAAGCTGAACGATGACGGAACGGTTCGCTACCGCCTGACCGGAAAGGTCGCCGGCGGCGACAACTATTCGGACTATTCCGAGGACCTGCGCGGTTTCATCCTTCCTCAGGTAACCTATGCACCCGACGACGCGACCAGCCTGACCGTCTTCGGCCTGCTCCAGGGTCTGGACCAGGTTCATGTGGGCAACGGCTTCCTGCCCTATGTCGGAACCGTGGTCGATGCTCCCTACGGCAAGATCGACCGCGACGCCTATTTCGGCGAGCCGGACATGGACGAAGGAACCTACGCCCAGCAGATGGTCGGCTACGAGTTCACGCACGACTTCGACAACGGCTGGAAGTTCACGCAGAACGCCCGCTATGCCCATCTCCACAAACACGAGAACTATCCGTATCCCTACGGCTATGTCGGCCCGGGCTTCGGCAATGTCGATCCGATCGCTCCGGACTACCTCCTGAACCGCATCGGTTTCGAGGCCACCTCGAAAGTCGACAGCTTTGCGATCGACAACCGCGCCGAGACGGAATTCGATCTCGGCTCCACGAGCCACACCTTCCTCGCCGGCCTGGAATACAAATATTACCGACTGGACCACATCGGCGCCTCGGGAGGCGCAACACCGATCAGCCCGACCGATCCGGTTTACGGTGTGCCGCAGGGCCCGAAATCCGTCTACATCAACCAGGTTTTCACGCAGCAGCAGATCGGCATCTATGCTCAGGATCAGGTGCGCTTCGGCGACGGTTGGCTGGCCACGCTCAACGGGCGATACGACTATGTGGACACCGACCTCAGGAACGGCGCCACGGCCTGGGCCGCACCTTCGAACTTCGGATATGACGACGGAGCGCTCAGCGGCCGGGCCGGCCTTGCCTACGAGTTCGAAAGCGGCGTTACGCCCTATTTGAGCTTAGCGACATTCTTCAATCCGCTCGTGGGCTCGCGCGACTCGAACCCGGATCCCGCGGTCACGACGCTGGTGCCCCTGAAGCCCGAAGAAGGCTACCAATACGAAGCGGGGATCAAATACGAGCCGACGTTTATCGATGGTTTGTTCACCGCCTCGGTCTTCGAGATAACCAAGCAGAACGTCCAGGTGACCGACACACTCGGTGTTTCCACACAGCTCGGCGAGGTGCGCTCCCGCGGTTTCGAGCTCGAGGGCAAGGTGAATATCGACGAAAACTGGAAGATCGTCTCGGCTTTCAGCTATACCGATCTGGAGATCACGGAAGACACCAATCCGTCGCTGCTCGGCAAGTCGCCCTATCTCATACCCGAGACTCAGGCCGCTCTGTGGCTCGACTACACCGTGACCGACGGCGCGTTCGAAGGCATGAGCCTCGGTGCGGGCGTGCGCCGCCAGGGCGAGTCCTGGGCGGACGCCGCGAATACGAAGAAGGTCCCGGCGGCGACGCTCGTAGATGCCGCCATCCGCTACGAGAAGAACGACTGGACGGCGTCGCTCAACGTCGCCAACCTGTTCGACAAGGACTATGTCGCGGGCTGCCAGGGTCTCCTGACCTGCGGCTATGGCGAAAGCAGGACCTTCACGCTGAAGCTCAGCAAGAAGTGGTGACGGGCGGCATTTCCACCTCATCCGCCTGCCGGCACCTCCCCGCAGGCGGGGCGAAGGTCGCGGCGGCGAGTTGAGGGGGGCCGCCTCGTCCCGCGATCAAACTTTCATTTTTCCATCATGTAGATCGGCAACGACTGTCACACTCAACTGGTAGCAAGCGCTCGGCTTCATTCATGCCAACAATCTGCAGGGAGCGCTTTGCAATGAGAATCTCCGTCACTACGTCCCTTATCATCGGCTTGGTCGCAGGCATCGCGCCTGGCTCGCCGGCGGCTGCAGCCGAAAAGACGAAGTTTGAGTTCTGGTACGGCCTTTCGGGCGATCTTGGGGAACGTGTCCAGGATGCCTGCAAGAAGTTCAACGACAGCCAGACCGAATTCGAGATCGTCTGCACCTCGCAAAACGGATACGACGCGACCCTGCAGAACACGATTGCTGCCTACCGCGCGAAGAAGCAGCCGGCAATCACCCAGATCTACGATGCCGGCACTCTGGACATGATGCTTTCGGGTGCATTCGTGCCCGCCAGGAAGCTGATGGCCGACAACGGCTACAGCATCGATTGGAACAATTATTTCGGCGGCATCGCCAATTATTATGCGACGGCAAAGGGAGAACTGAACTCCTTCCCGTTCAACTCCTCGACTGCGATGTTCTACTACAATGTCGACGCCTTCGAGAAGGCCGGCGTCGATTTCAAGCCGGACACGTGGGAACAGGTCGAGGCAGCGGCCCGCAAATTGAAGGCAGCCGGATACGAATGCCCGCTCGCCTTCAACTTCGATACCTGGCAGCTCATGGAGCAGTTTTCGGCCATCCACAACCAGCCGATCGCCACCAGGGGGAATGGCTACAACGGGCTGGATGCCGAGCTGGTCGTCAACAGGACCAGGTTCGTGGACCATGTGAAGTTCTTCAAGAAAATGGCAGACGAGAAGCTGTTCGTGGTCAAGACCAAGCAGCTCGGCATGGATCTCGTCCCGGCCTTCACGTCGCAGACCTGCCAGATGATACAGACCTCGATCGCCGACCATGGCACCGTCGGCAAGTCCCTTCCCGAGGGGGTGAAGTGGGACGTCGCCATGCTGCCCGTATGGAACGGCACCGAGCGGCAGAATTCTCTCGTCGGCGGCGCGTCGCTCTGGGTGCTCGCCGGCCGTCCGGAAGCGGAGTACAAGGGCGCGGCCGCCTTCCTCAACTATCTCGCGACACCCGAAATGGCCGAGTGGTGGTCCACGGTAACCGGATATATCCCGGTGACCAGGACCGGGTTCGACGCCATGAAGTCAAACGGGTTCTACGACAAGGCACCCTACAAGGGACGCGAGCTCGCCATCGAGAGCCTGTCCTTTACTCCGACCTCGGAGAACACCCGCGGCATTCGCCTCGGTGGCTTCACGCAAGTCCGCAAGGAACTCGCGACCGCCCTCGAAGCGATCTTCATGCAGAACGCGGACGTGCAGACGGAACTCGACAGGGCCGTTGAACGCGGCAATGCCGTCCTGCGCCGTTTTGAGAAGACCTACGCCGGACAGACGCTGAACTAGATCTGATCCGATCCGGGGCCTGCCGTGACGTCGGCAGGCCCCGATTTTCTTCCTGCACATCGGAAATCGAAGCTATGGACAAGCGTGCGGCCTTTCGCAGCTGGTGGCTGCCAAGCCTATTCGCCCTGCCGCAGATCATCCTGATCCTGCTGTTTTTCTATTGGCCAGCAGTCGCCGTGCTGCGATGGGCGTTCACATTGGAGCCGCCGTTCGGGGGCGCCGCGGAATTCGTCGGCCTTGCCAACTTCCAGGAGGTTTTCGCCGATCCGCTCTACTGGAACTCCGTCGGTATCAGCCTGGCATTCGCCCTTTGCGGCACCTTGGCCACCATCTTCATCGGCCTCGTTCTTGCGCTTGCGGTCGATCGGCAATTGCCGGCCTCAGCTCCGTTCCGGTTTCTGTACATTCTGCCTTATGCGATTGCAGGCCCGGCCGCAGGCATGGCTTTCCGCTTTATCCTGTCGCCGGAGCGCGGACTGATGGCATCGGTCAACGCGGCTTTCCCGGATTTCTGGAACCCGGCCAAATACGGCAGCCACGCCCTGATTCTCGTCATCGTCGTCTTTGCGTGGAAATGGGCGGGCTACACATTCATCTTCCTTCTCGCCGGCCTTCAGTCGGTCCCCCGTTCGCTTATCGAGGCTGCCGCCATGGACGGCTCCGGCCCCGTCCGCCGTGCGGTCGATATCCAGGTACCCATGCTGGCGCCGACGCTCTTCTTCCTGCTGGTCATCATGATGACCGAGGGATTCGTCGGGGCCGACACCTACGGCATCGTAGACCGAACGACGGAGGGCGGGCCGAACCACGGCACGGATGTGATGGTGTACCGCATCGTCGAGGAGGCATTCCGCGGCTTGAACTATTCCGGCGCGTCGGCGCAAAGCCTCGTCCTCATCGGTCTCATCATGATCTTCACCTTCATCCAGTTCCGCTTCATCGAGCGCCAGGTCCATTACAAGTGAGGCTCACATGATACAGCGGACACCTTTCGCCAACGCCCTCACCTATGGCGTGATGATCTTCGGCTTCCTGCTGCTGATCGGCCCTTTCATCGTGATCGTGTCGGGCGCCAGCCAGACCTTTCAGCAAGTAAACGCCGTACCCTTCAGTCTTCTGCCGCAGGATCGCCTGATCGAGAACATGAGCGCCGCATGGGAGCGCGCCAATCTCGGGACGGCGATGCTGAACAGTTTGGTCATGGCCAGCCTCGTCACGATCGGCAAAGTGGCCCTATCGGCGCTGACGGCCTTCGCCATCGTCTTCTTCCGAACCCCGCTGAAGGGCTTCTTCTTCTGGATGGTGTTCATTACCCTGATGTTGCCGCTGGAAGTGCGCGTGGTGCCCACCTATGCCGTCGCTGCCGATCCGTTCCAACCTGTCCGGCTTCTGATCTCCGCAGTAACGGGCTTCGAAGTCTCGGTCGACTGGAACCTTCTCAACTCCTATGCCGGCCTCACGCTGCCCCTGATCGCGACCGCGACCGGAACGTTCCTCTACCGCCAGTTCTACCTGACCCTGCCCGACGAACTGGCAGAGGCGGCGCGGATGGACGGGTCGGGTGCGATCCGCTTCTTCATCGATATGCTGCTGCCGCTGTCGCGCACGAACATGCTCGCTTTGACCACGATCATGTTCGTCTATGGGTGGAACCAGTATCTCTGGCCGCTCCTGATGGTGACGGACCCTCAATACAAGACCACGATGATGTCGCTGATTGCGCTCCTGCCGTCCGAAAACGGTACTCCGGACTGGAACGTGACGCTTGCCGGATCCTTGATCATCATGCTGCCCCCGCTCATCGTCGTTGCCGTCCTCCAGCGGTGGTTCGTTCGCGGGCTCGTGGCGACCGACAAATGAACCGCATTTCCCAAACAGAAACAGACAGAGAGGCCCGCGTTCATGGCTGACATCCAAATTAGCGCCGTGCGCAAGTCCTACGGCAAGGTCCCTACCCTGCATGGCATCGACCTCGCCTTCGCGTCGGGAGAATTCGTCGTTATCCTCGGTCCGTCCGGGTGCGGGAAATCGACGCTTCTGAGGATGATCGCGGGGCTGGAGGAAATCACCGCCGGGGAAATCGCCATCAACGGGCGGGTCGTCAACAGGCTTGAGCCGCGCGAACGCGGCTGTGCCATGGTGTTCCAGAACTACGCCCTCTATCCCCACATGACCGTCGCCGGAAATATCGGCTATGCCCTGAAGGTGGCGGGCATACCGAAGGCTGAGCGGCTGCGCCGCATCGAGGAAACAGCGAAGATCGTCGGGCTTTCCGACTATCTCAATCGGAAGCCCGCGGCACTTTCCGGCGGTCAGCGCCAGCGCGTTGCCATGGCCCGCGCGATTATCCGCGAACCGAGCGTGTTCCTTTTCGACGAACCGCTCTCGAATCTCGACGCCAAACTGCGCGTCACCATGCGAGCCGAGATCCGGAAGCTGCATCAGCGTCTCTCGGCAACGTCCATCTTCGTCACCCATGATCAGGTCGAAGCCATGACGCTCGCTGACAAGCTGGTGGTCATGAACAAGGGCCTCGTCGAACAGGTGGGACAGCCGCTCGACATCTACCATCGTCCGGCAAGCATCTTCGTCGCGTCCTTCATCGGCTCGCCGGCCATGAACCTGTTCGATGCCGAGATCGACGTCGGCAACGCCTGCCTGACCTTCGCCGGCGCGAAGCTGCCGATCGACAGGAGGATTGCGGCGCGTCTGGGCGCAGGAAACATCACGATCGGCATTCGCCCGGAACAGTGCATCGTGTCGCCCGAAGCAAAAGCCGGCGTCGCGATCAGGGTCGAGTTCGTCGAGGAGCTCGGATCCGGCCGCGTCATTCACGCGGAGCTGCATGGCCGTCCCTTCGCCGCCTGTGTCGACGAGAAAATGCGCGTCCGGCCGGGTGATTGGATCGACCTGGAGCTGCCTTTGGCGCAATTGCACGTTTTCGACCGCGAGTCAGGCCGGCGGATCGGGGTCGATCTGGAAACTCGCGCCGTCGCTGCTTCCGCCGGTCGACCGGCATTCGAAACAATCTGATCGCGTCCATCGAGAAGGAGAAACGCAATGAACGAAATCATTTCCGCCGTAGGCTTTTGCAACCGGACCGGCAAGGGCGATCTTTCGAGCCTGGACGCGTCCTTACGCGAAGTTGCCGAAACGGGTGCTGACGCCTGCGAAATCGGAATTTACGGCGAAGAAATTGTCAGTGGCGGACGCATCATCGAAGACCGTGTCCGGCGCGTCGCCGACATCACGAAGAAATATTCCTTCAAAAAGCTCTCGCTGCACGGTCAGATCCTGTCCAACTTCATGGATCGCCAGCATCATCATCTGCAGAAAAAGGTCGTGAGGGCGATGCTCGAACTGTGTGACCGGCTTGGCGCCGGGATCCTCGTTCATCACTCCGGCGCGGCGCAGCTCGCCCCCGGAGAAAGCGCCGCCGATCTCGACAGGATGGAACGCGATGCCCTCGCGGAAATGGCGGAGATCGCAAAAGCGTACGGAGTACGCATCGCGCTTGAAAACATCTTCACGACGGAAACCGGCCAGTATCGGCAGACGCCGAGGCAGGTCGCCGAAACCGTGCGGGCGATCGGTTCCGACAACGTCGTCGCGCTCATCGACTTCTCGCATGCCTATATCGAAGCGACGCATCGAGGACTCGACTTCCGCGACGAGCTGAGGACAATGGCGCCGGTGACTGGTCACCTGCATGTCCACGACAGTTTCGGGCTGCCCTATTCCATGACCCGCTTCTATCATCCGGCAGAGGCGACCGCACTCGGCATCGGAGACCTGCATCTGCCGATCGGCTGGGGCGACATTGCCTGGGACGACATTTTCTCCGAGTTGACCTTCCTTCCGGACACGACGCTGATCATGGAAATCGACGCCGGGCGGTTTGCCGATCAGCAACCGGCGTGCCTGGAGCGCGCACGGAGTCTGGCCGCCGCAGTGGGACTGAGATCCGCGGCGTAGCGTGCGCGGTCACCTTTCCGCGCGTACCAGATCACGACGTTTAGGGTTGGAAGGCTACAGGATCAAAACCAATCCTGTTCCAGAAGCGAAAACACCCGGCATTGCTGCCGGGCGTCTCGCTGCGTGCGCATGAGGGAGGATCAGCACGCGCCGCAGAATTCGCGACCGTTACTTCGCCTGATCCAGGCGGTCGATCGCTTCGACATTTGCCGCCGACGGACCATTGGGGTCGAACTCGGAGGCCAGCCACGTATCGACGATCGATTTCGCCAGTTCCGGGCCGATGACGCGCGCGCCCATGGTGATGATCTGGGCGTTGTTGGATTTGGCCGCCCGCTCGGCGGAATAGGTATCGTGGGTCAGCGCGGCGCGGATGCCCGGCACCTTATTGGCCGAGATGCACACGCCGATGCCGGTACCGCAGATCAGAATGCCGCGCTCGTTTTCGCCGGCCGTGATCGTCTGCGCCAGATCGCGGGAGAGATCGGCATAGTAGCCGGTCTGACTCAGGTCCTTGACTTCGAGATCGCTCCTCTTGGCGAGATGCGCGGCGATGACGTCGAGCAGGGGCTTGCCGGCACTGTCGGCTCCAATCGCGATTTTCATGTCGTTTCCTTTCCGTAAGGTGTTGTTGCCTGACCCGGCGATGCTCAGATCGCCCGGGCTACGCGTTGCAGAATGTCGAGGTAGCCGCCCACGTCCCAGGCGGAGCGGCCGATGAAGAGCCCGTCGATATGGCGCTGGAGGATCAATTCCTCGCAGTTCTGCGGATTGACGCTGCCGCCATAGAGTACCGGAACCTTCACGCCGAGTGCACGCTCGGCGACTTCGCCAATGCGGCGGTGGCGGGCATCCGCATAGTCGGCGGTGGCCGGTATGCCGTTGACGCCGATCGCCCAGACCGGCTCATAGGCCAGGAGAACGGGCGCCGTCCGCGCCGCGCCTTCGAGAAAGGCAAAGGCGCCTTCCACCTGGCGCTTCAGGACCGTATCCGCCTCGCCCGCCTCGCGTTCGGCGAGAGTCTCGCCGATGCAGATCAACGGCACGAGCCCATGCTTGACGGCGGCTGCCGTCTTCAAGCCCACGGTGCGGTCGGTCTCGCCGAAATGCTCCCGCCGCTCGCTGTGCCCGAGCTCGACGATGTCGAGATCGCAATCCCTGAGCATGACCGGAGAAATTTCGCCGGTCCAGGCGCCCGCATCGTCCCAGTGCATGTTCTGCGCACCGACCTTGACGCTCGTCGCCTTAAGCCTTTCCTTTACCTGCCGCACGGCGGTGAACGGAGGAATGACGAAGCGCTGTATCCGCTGATCGCGCCCATCCTCAGCGGCCGCAAGACCGTCGGCGAAGACCATTGCCTCGGCCAGCGTCTTGTTCATCTTCCAGCTCGTGCCGACCCAGAGACCAGTCTTGCTCATGCGTTCTCCAATATTTTCCGATTGTCGATCCTGACGAGCTTGACGCCGGCGTCACCAAGCGCCGCCGTATTCCCCTCGGACACTTCGCTTCCGGTCAGCACCGCGTCGAAGGCCTCCAGCCCCGTCAGGAAATGCAGGGCCGACCGGCCGAACTTGCCGTGGTCCACCAGGAGATATTTGCGGCTGGCGGATTTCACCATCTGGCGCTTGATCTGCACGACCTCCTGATCCTGGTGGAACGCTGACGCGCCCTCGACGGCCGAACTCGACAGGAAGGCCACGTCGGCGCGCAGCGAACGCAGCGCCTCCTCGGTGACGACACCGAAAAAGCCGTTGAATTTCTTGCTGTAATGTCCGCCGAGCGCGATCAGGTTGATGCCCGGGGCTCCCGAAAGATCGGCGATGACGCCGAGATTGTTGGTGATGACGGTGAGCGGGCGAATATCCCTTAGAAACCCGGCGATCGCTCCGGCCGTCGAGCTGTCGTCGATGATGATGCTCTGGCCGGGCTCGATCAGCGTCGCGGCATGTTCCGCAAGGCGGCGCTTCTCGCCCGTCGCGATCTTTTCGCGGTAGCGGAAATCGCTTTCGAATTGCGGGCTCGACTGGATGGAAGCGCCGCCATGGACCTTTCGCAGGAGCCCCGCCTGTTCGAGATCGTCAAGATCGCGATGAACCGTCATCTTGCTGACGCCGAAGCGAAGGGCGAGTTCCTCGACGGAGGCTGTTCCCGCCTCCATCAGGACATCCATGATCGCCTGGCGTCTGTCTTCCGGTTTCATCGCATCGTCCCGTCAGGTGCAGCCTCCGCTGCGCCAAGGGAAAGGTAACAGTCTTCTGTGATATTTCTACTCAAATATGGGATTTTGTTACATTTCATTGTGATAATTTCGAAGCATTAAATCCCGTATCGATAAACGGCTCCCAGAATTCAACCGACTCCCGAATCATTTCCACCACGTTGCGGTCGGTCGGTTCGCGCTCCCGGAAGGAAAGCTCCAGGCAGATTTCGTTGTCCGTCCCGCCTCCCCTCCTGACGGCCTCGAGCAGTCGTTCGGGCGTGATCCTGCCGTCCTTGTTGTAGGCGGCCGTGAAGGGCCAGTGTCCGCCCTTGTTCATCGAGGACTGCTTGACGTGAATGATCGGCGACTGCCGCGGAAAGGCCTCCGCCCAGGCATAGGGATCGACGTCGGCGGCGTTCGGCGATGTGACGTCGCCATGATCGATGTCGACCATCATCCTCATCGGGATCGGCAGGTCGGCTGCCGCCAGACGCCGGTCGAGCGCCCTGCACGCCTCGATCGTGTGGCCGAACTCCCGGCCGACCGACATCGGCTCCCAGAAGACATAGGAAAGGCCCGCGGCCTTGGCGTGCTCTGCCACCTCGCGCCAGCATTCGATGGCGATCGTCATCAGCTCCTCGCGACGCGCCGGGTCGTGATAATCCCTGAGGGTGAAGATCGCGAATTGCGTACCCATGCCGGAGGCGCCGAGCTCGGCGGAGATATCGGCAAAAGTCTTGAACCAGTCGACATAATAGCGCCGGACGTCCGGGTCGGGATGTCCGAAATGATTGAGACGGCCATATGGGCCCGTCATGCCGGAGGTGATTTTCACGCCGGTTCGGCCGAGCGCCGTTCGAAACTGCCGCAGCGTCTTGTTGATCGTCGCCGCCGGCCAGCCTGGATTGACGAATTCATGGGTGAGTTGGACGTAACCGATGCGGATCTTCTCGGCGATGGTGTCGATCAGGTCGTCCGCCTCGGCAAAGCGGTTGACCAGAGGATTGGTGTTGAGGGACAGCGTGAAGGCCATTGCCGGCTCCTTGCTACCAGAGGAATTTCGGGAGGATGAAATCGGGGCTCGCGCCGTGCTCCCGGAAGAGCTGCCGGCGCTCCGCGTCCGACCGCTGCTCGAGAATTCCGGTGGCGACGAGCACCGAGCCGAGCCCGGCCGCCGCAGCCCCGGCAATGTCATGCTCGACGCTGTCGCCTATGGCACAGACGCGCCGCGGCTCCGGCCGCCCGAGAAAATCGAGCGCGAAGTCGTAGATGTCGGCAAACGGCTTGCCGATCCAGCGCACAGGACCGCCCAGCTCTTCGTAAAGCTCGGCGATGCGACCGGCGCCGAAGGCCGGGCCGCTCCTCGTCAGCATAACCTTGTCCGGGTTGGTACAGAGGCACGGGATGCCTCGCCGGGCAGCCGGTCCCAGCAGATCTTCGTAATAGGCAAGCGGATGGATATCGCCCTCGCTCCCCGCCAGCAGCACGATGTCCGCGTCTTCACCGCTCTCGGTGCGGACGAGATTCAGCCCCTTGAGCGGCGACTGATCGCCGTCGCGGCTGATCAGAAGGCACTTGCGCGCTGCGCCGCCCTCGCCTTCGGCCTCCCGTTTCAAGAGCTGCCAGGCAACCTCTCCCGAGGTCAGGAACCAGTCCCAGCTTCCGCCCTGGAAACCGAGTGCCTCCAGCCGCCGATCGTTCTCGGCCGAGCGCTTGCCGGAATTGGAGAGGATGATGACCCGCTTTCCGGCCTGTTTGAGACGGACAAGCGTTTCCGCCGCACCCGGATAGGGCCCGCGACCGTCTCTCAGCACTCCGTATTGATCCACGAGAAAGGCATCATATGCGTCCGATATCGCAGAGAGGGCTGGAATTTCCCGGACGGCGCTCATAGCACGCCCGCCGCTTTCGCTCCCGACAGCGCCAGGCGAGCGGCGCCGGCAGCCGCCTCTTCCGATAGCACCGGCAGGAAGGGAACGGCGAGCCTCCGTTTTCGGATTTCGGTCCACACCCCGTTCTTCGCGCCGCCGCCGACGGTGCGGATCGAGCCCAGGGCCGGGCTGCCGAGGGATACGAGCCGCTCATAAGCAAGACGCTCGACCCCCGCGATGCCCTCGAAGATCGCCTTCAGGAATTCGGCGTCCTCCGTCGGGCGCGGTTCCATGCGCGGCATGAAGGCGGGATCGGCCACCGGGAACCGCTCGCCGGGTTTCAGCAGCGGATAGAAGTCGAGGCCCGTATCGCTCGCCGGGTCGATTTGCTCCGAAAGCTCGGCGATCCGATCGCTGCTGAAATGCGCAGCGAGAACCGCGCCACCGGTATTGGAGGCGCCGCCGGCAAGCCACATATCGCCGATCCGGTGGCTGTAGAGCCCGAATTCCGGGGCAAAGAGCGGTTTGTCAGAGAGCATCTTCACCGTCAGCGTCGTGCCCAGCGCACTGACGGCATCACCCGGCCGGTCAGCGCCGGTTGCAAGGAAGGAGGCGCAGCCGTCCGTCGTACCCGCAACGATAACGGCTTCGCTCGGCAGTCCGAAGGCTTCCGCCGCGGCCCGCGAGATCGTCGCGACCGGCGCCCCCGCCGGCAGAACATCGGGCAGAAGATCGATACGCGCGCCGGTCCGCGCAAGCCATTCCGGCCAGCTGCGGGCAACGGGATCGTAGCCGGTCTTCAGCGCGTTGTTTTCGTCGCTGATGTCATAAAGCCCGGTGAAATGGCCGGCAATCCAGTCGGCCTGGTGGATGACACGGAAGACGTCCGGGAGCGACTGGAAGGTCAGCAGCTTGGCCAGGCCCGATGTCGCGCCATGTGCCGCACTCTCCTTGGGTGCATGAACGGCGATACGCTCCAGAACGGCGGGATCGCCGACCGGGTCGTTATACATGAGCGGCGTCGCGAGCGGCGCTCCGTCGACAGCGACCGGGAGCATGGTGCCCGACGTGCCGTCGATGCCGAGCGCACATATATGCGAGCCGTCGACGGCTTCGAGTGCCTGCGCAAGCGCGGCCTGGACAGCCTTCCACCAGCCAAGCGGATCGCGATGGTCATCGGAAAAGGCGGCAAGCCTGGCTGCGCCCGACGCGACGATCTCGCCCGCAGCGGTCATCGCCACGGCACGTGCACCGGACGTGCCGAGGTCGATGCCGAGAACGAGCTTGCCCTGGCCGCTCATTGCAGCACCTGCCCTGCACGGTTCAGCTGCTGGCGGTATTTTTCCGCGTCCCAGCCGAGAAGTTCCGCGTTTTCCGCATCGGTGAGATAGCGCAGCCTTGCACCCTCCGGGATTCGCGCCGTCACGTCCGAAAGGCAGCGCGCCATGGCGAGCGCGCCGGCAGAGATATCCTTGAGCACCAAGGCGCCCTTGCCGGGAAAGAGAAGGACCGGCGGCAGGCTCTCTCCCGCGCGACGGAATCCCTCTTCGAGAGAGAGCGCGTTCTCTCCCGGAGCGGCGACAACCGATCCCTTGCCGAGAAAGATCACGTGGTCCGGATAGAGGCTGCCTCCCGCAGCAATTCTGCAGCTTTCGAGATCGGTCGCGGCATCGTGGATCCGCCCGTCGTCGGGCAGCCGATAGGCGCTGTTGACCGCAAGGCGCGACAGCGCCTCAAGGTCGGCGGAAGGCGCCCGCCGCACGGGCACGGCGAAGCGCTGGGATACCTCTGCGAGAAGACGCGCGGCGTCCGCGACCGTCTCGGCGGCGACGGCGAGCCCGTGATTTCCGAGTACCAGGACCGAGGTATCATCCCGAATCCGCTCGGCAATTGCCTTGGCGAGCGGCAACCCCGGCCTGGCATAGGGAACGAAGGCGTAGGGAATGCCCTGAAGCTTCTCTTCGGCAATCGCGGCCGCGTCGGCGTGAACGGCGGTCGCGATCGTCTCGACGCAATGGACATGAACCACCACCTTCTGCGGCATCAGCGCGTGGACCGTGGTTTCGATCGACGGCCTGAGGCCCGAGGGGTTCAGATCCTCGACGACGAAATCCTGCGCCTTCTCCGTCGCCGGGTCGTCCCGCTCCAATGCGTCGAGCAACGGGTCGAGCGCGACCGCGACCATCACGTCGCGCCGACGGGCATGGGCAAGCCACAGGCCGGAAGCCTTGATCCAGAGGGTTCCGCCTTCCTTGATCGAGGTATTGCCGCCCGCGCCCTGAACGAGATCCGGATCGGCGCCGACACGCGCCGACAGATCGAGAAGCGCTTCGAATTCGGAGCTTCGCAACATCAATTCTTCCTTCTCACGCCGCAGCCTGCTGGCCCTCGAACCAGCCGCTGAAGGCCCGCTTCTCGGCGTCGCTCATATGCAGGCCGTGTTTCGTGCGCCGTTCCATCAGGTCTTCCGCCGTTCGCGCCCATTCATTCTCTATGAGGAAGCGGGCTTCCCGCTCCCGGAAGAGCTGCGTGAACGCCGTCCCGAGCTCGTCGAGGCAGGTGGCGCTGCCGATCAGATCATGCGCCCGCGTGCCGTAAAGCCGGGCGTAGTGCTTGGCGAGGTCCGACGGCAGCCACCGGTAGCGCGCGCGCAGGTCGCCGAGAAACTGGTCGAAATCCGCATCCGCCATGTCGCCGCCCGGCAGATGCGCACGCGCCGTCCAGGCCGGGCCCATCTTCGGAAAGAAAGGCTTCAACCGTTCGAGCGCGTGCTCGGAAAGCTTGCGGAAGGTCGTGATCTTGCCGCCGAACACCGAGAGCAGCGGCGCGTCCTTCCCGGCGGCGTCGAGCTCGAAAATATAGTCGCGCGTCACTGCCGACGGATTTTCGGCATTGTCGTCGTAAAGCGGACGCACACCCGAGAAGCTGTGAAGGATGTCGCCCGGCGCCAGTTGCTGCTTGAAATAGCGGTTCACCGATTTCAGGAGATAGGCGACCTCGTTTTCGTCCGCCGCGACGTCCTCAGGCCGCCCGTCATAGGGAATATCCGTGGTGCCGATCAGCGCCAGGTCGTTCTGATAGGGATTGATGAAGATCACGCGCTTGTCGGGGTTCTGGACGAGATAGGCCTGCCGCCCCTCCCAGAACTTCGGCACGACGATGTGGCTGCCCTTGACGAGGCGGACGCTGCGGCTCGAATTCAGCCCCGCAACGCGGCCGATCACGTCGTTGACCCAGGGCCCGGCGGTATTGACCACGCAGCGCGCCTTGGCCTCCGTCTTCGCTCCGGTCGCGGCATCGGTCATCTCGACATGCCAGAGGTCGCCTCGCCGGCGAATACCGGTGCAGGCGGTGCGGGTCAGTATCCGGGCGCCTTTCTTTTTCGCGTCGAGCGCGTTGAGCACGACGAGGCGGGCGTCGTCCACCCAACAGTCGGAATATTCGAAGGCCTTGCGATAGGCCGGCTTGATCGCAGCGCCTTCCGGGGCCGTACGCAGGTTGAGCACCCGCGTGCCGGGGAGGCGCTTGCGGCCGCCCAGGTGATCGTAGAGGAAGAGGCCGAGCCGTACGAGCCAGGCCGGCCTGTCGGCCGGATTGTGCGGCAGCACGAAACGCATCGGCCAGATGATGTGAGGTGCGGATTCCAGCAGAACCTCGCGCTCTATCAGGGCTTCGCGCACCAGGCGGAACTCGTAATATTCGAGGTAGCGTAAGCCGCCATGAACGAGCTTGCCGGAGCGGGAACTCGTGCCCTGCGCCAGATCGTCCTTCTCGCAGAGCAGGACGGAGAGCCCCCGCCCTGCCGCGTCGCGGGCAATGCCCGCCCCGTTTATGCCGCCGCCGATGACGAAAAGGTCGTATGTACCGGTTTCGGAACTCACGTGCTTGTCTCCTGTCGTCGTCATGCGGTCAGGCGGCCTCGCCGTTGGGTTTGTCCTGATGGCCGTAAGTGGCGAATCCCTCGATGACGCCGGCGATTTCCTCCTCAGGCAGGACCACCGGGCCGCCGATCAGGAGCGCGTGGTAATATTGCTTGGCGATCGTCTCGAGCTCGATCGCCGCCCACATCGCCTTTTCCAGGCTCGAACCGGTCGCGATCATGCCGTGATTGGCCATGAGGCAGGCGGAACGCCCCTCCATCGCCTTCAACACGTTCTCCGACAGCGCCTTCGTGCCGTAGCGGGCGTAATCGGCGACGCGCACGTCGGAACCGCCGAAGGCGGCGATCATGTAGTGGCAGGCGGGAATCGGCTTGCCCGCGATCGCGAGGATCGTCGAGAAGGTCGCGTGGGTATGAACGACGGCGCCGACATCCGGCCGCGCCCGCAGAATGTCGAGGTGGAAGGGCCATTCGACCGACGGCCTCTTGGGGCCTGCCCAGGCGCCATACTCGCCGTCGATCGGCATGGCGACGATCATGTCAGGCGTCATCTGGGCATAGGGGATCGCAGACGGGGTGATCAGCATCGTGCCGTTATGGCTCAGGCTGATATTGCCCGAAGTGCCCTGGTTGAGGCCAATCGCATTCATGTGGCGGCAATGGTCGATGATCGACTGGCGCAGTTGAAGTTCGTTCATCGTCCCACCTCAGCACGGATTGACCGGCGGCAGGCCGGCGATGTAGCGGCGCACTTCCTCGGCAGCCATTTCGGCCGCATAGGTCACGGTGCGTACCGACGCGCCCGCGATATGCGGCGTCAGCGTCACATTGGGAAGATTCAACAGCGGCCAGCCTTCCGGCACGGGCTCGACGGCAAACGTCTCCAGCATCGCGCTTGCGAGATGGCCGCTGACGAGATTCTCGTAAAGCGCGTCATAGTCGCAGAGCGGTCCGCGGGCCGTGTTCACGAAGATCGCCCCCGGCTTCATCTTCGCGAAGGTCTCCGCATTCATCATGTTCTTCGTCTCTTCGCTGACGCGCGGATGCAGCGTCACCAGGTCGGCGCGGGCAAGCAGTTCGTCGAGCGAGACGTGCTCGACGCCGGCATTCCTGTCTTCGGCGCTGAGCTGAACATAGGGATCGTGGACGAGCACCTTGGTGCCGAAAGCACGAAGCAAGCGGACCACCTTGGTGCCGATATTGCCGTAGCCGATGACGCCGACCGTCATTTCGGAAAGCTCGCGGCCGGTGCGGTCGGCACGGTAGAGATCGCCCCGCCATTCGCTCCGCCTCAGCGCTTCGTGCCCCACGCGGATAAGGCGCGTCTCCGCGAGGATGGCGCCGATCGTGAATTCGGCGACGGCACTCGCATTGCGGCCGGGCGTGTTGACGACGAGGACGCCCGCCTCGCGAGCGGCTTTCATGTCGATATTGACCGGACCGCCGCGCGACACGGCGACGAGCTTCAATCCCGGCAGGTCAGCCAGCATCGTTCGCGACAGGGGCGCAAGCTGCGTCACGAGAATTTCGGCATCGCCGACGAAGTCGACGATTTCGCCGGGCTTGCCGAGATATTCCTTGAGGCCGTCCATGCCCTCCACGGCATAGCCGTGCTCCATCGGCACGTCCGGCCAGGGCAGTTCGAGCATGCTGATCTCATGCCCGTCGCCGCATGCCTCGACGATCTTGTCGCGAAAAACATCCGGCAGCATGAACCGGTCGCCGATAATGGCTATCTTCTTCATTGCGGTCTTTCCTGTTGGTTTCCCGTTCCGGCTGCGTGGGAGAGCGCATGCCAGACGGGTTGAAGCGCAAGGCGCGACTGCTTGTAGGCGGGGAAAAGCGCATCATAGCGGCGCGCAAGCTCTTCATCCGCGGGTTCTGCCGGCCGATGGTGGGGCCGCACCCATTCGCGGACGCAGTCGGCCATCGAGGGATAAATGCCGAGAGAGACGGCGGCGATCATCGCCGCACCGGCGGCACCCGCCTCCTCGCGTTCGCTCGTCTGGATGCTGGCGCCGAGAGCCCCGCCGAGAATGCGGCGCAGCGAGGCGCTGCGCGCAGCGCCGCCCGACAGACGAACGCAGGCCGGCAGCGGCCCCATCGCGGCGTAACAATCCCGCGAGGCAAAGGCGAGACCGTCGAAGACCGCACGCACCATGTCGCCGAAGCCGTGATTGATCGAAAGCCCGACGAAGGAGGCGCGGGCCGAAGCATCGACAAAGGGGCCGCGCTCACCGGCCTCCGAAATGTAGGGCTGGAAGAGAAGCGGAGTCTCGTTCGCCTCGGAAAGCCAGCCATCCACATGGGTGAGCAGATCGTTCTTCGATTTCTCGATCCCCATGCCCTTGAGGAGACCTCCCGCAAACTGCAGGATCCAGTCGATATTGAGCGTCGCAGCCATATTCGACTGCATCTGCGCATAGGTGCCCGGAATCGGCATGCACATGGTGTAGCCGGTGTGATCCTGGTTGAGCCGAACATCGTCGGCGCCGGCGGCCAGACGCATGTGCATGCCTGTCGAGCCTATGATCGAGCAGCCCGTGTCGGTTCCGGGATCGTAGAGGCCAGCGCCGAGCGCCGTGCAGACGACGTCGACATAGCCAAGCACCACCGGCGTCCCCGCCGGCAGGCCCGTGGCGGCTGCGGCGGCAGCCGAGAGAGGGTGATGCGTGCTCGCCCCGTCGATGATTTCCGGCAGCAGGTGTTTGAGTTCGTTGAGACCGAGAAAGTCGATCACGTCGTCGGAATACTGGCGCTTGCGGAAATCGCCGAAGGTGAAATTCGCTTCCGAGGGATCGGTCGCGCGCCTGTCCGTGAGATTGAAATAGAGCCAGTCCTTGCAATGGAATGCGGTCGCAGCACCTTTCAGCATCTCCGGTGCATGATCCTTCATCCAGCGCAACTGCGGGCCCTGCTGGCAGGCGGCAAGTCCGGAGCCGGTGCGCGAGAAACGCTCCGCATCGCCGCTTTCGGCCCGCAGGCGTTCGACGATTGCGCTCGCGCGCGCATCAAGCCAGAGCCAGCCCTTGCCCACCGGCTCGCCCTCTCTGTCGATCATCCAGGTGCCGTCCCCCTGACCGGTCACCGCGATGGCGGCAACACGGCCAGGGAGGTTCTCGATCCTGGCCGAGAGCTCGACCAGGGTTTTGACCGTGTCCGTCCAGGTACGCCGCAACTCCTGAACGCTGCCGGTGCGGCCCACCGCCTCATAGCTGTTCGGAACCGCCGTCATCGCCAGCTGCCGGCCGCCGAGATCGAAGGCGACGGACTTGATGACGGACGTTCCGGCATCGATGCCGATGAGGATGTCGCGCATCAGGCGAGCTCCTCGCCGTGCGAAATCGCCATACCGCTCTCGCTGTCGAAGACGTGCAGGCTTGCAGGGTCGAGCCGGATGCCGATCGGCTGACCGATCTCCAGGCTGGTACGGTCGTGTTCGACGAGCACCATGGTGCCGCCGGCGAAATCGGCCGCGATATGGGTCTGGTCGCCGAGCCATTGATTGACGGCAACACGCCCCGTCACCCCGTCTGCACTGCGCCGGACGGAATAGGGCCGGATGCCGAGAACCACATTCTGGCGCTTCATCAGCGCATTGCGGACGGCATGGGAGAAATCGGCGGCCTGGTATTCGAGCCGGACCCCGTCCTTGAGGCCGAAGGTCACGCGGGCGTCCGTGCCGCTGACGCTTGCCTCGAAGACGTTCATCGGCGGCTCGCCGACGAAGGTTCCGGTGAAGAGATTCGCCGGCCGCTCCTTGATCTTCTGCGGCGTATCGAACTGCTGCAGCACGCCGCCTTCCATGACGGCGATCCGGTCGGCGAGCGCGTTCGCTTCGGTCTGATCGTGGGTGACGAGAATGGCGGTGAGCCCGCGTTCCTTGATGTAGTGCTTGATACGGCCGCGCAGCACGGCGCGCAATTGCGGCTCGAGCTGGCCCATCGGTTCGTCGAGGAGATGCAGGTCGGCGTCGCGGATAAGCGCGCGTCCGAGGGACGCCCTCTGCTGCTGACCGCCGGAAATCGAACTCGGATAACGGCCGAGAATATCCTCGATCTCGAGCAGTTTGGCGATGCTCGCTACCTTCTCTTCGACGACGCTTTGAGAGAGCTTCGACGCCTTGAGCGCAAAAGCTATGTTTTCGCGTACCGTCAGCGGCGGATAGAGCGAATAGCCTTCGAAGGCCATGGCGACGTTGCGGCGGACCGGCGCAAGCATATGCACCTGCCGGCCGGCGACCGAAATCGTGCCGCGCGATACCGGTTCGAAGCCGGCGATCATGCGAAGGGTAGAGGTCTTGCCGCAGCCGGAGGAGCCCAGAAGCGCGATGATCTCACCCTTCTTCACCTCCATGTTCAGCTGCTTCACGGCGTGAACGCCGTAGTCGACCGGGCCATAGAACTTGTCGACATTGTCGATCAAAAGAGCGGTAGCGTTCATGCCGCTTCTCCATCGCGCTTGGATGCCAGTTCGGAAGGAAGGATGCGCTGGCCCGTCGCCTTGTCGAACAGAAAGGCCGCCCGACCGTCGACTGCGATATGCGCCGGTCCGGCGACCGGGCCGGGGGTACCGGCAGGACGGGACACCAAGATCTCGCGGCCGCGGGCGGTCAGCGCCAGCGTCACGGTCTTCTCGTTGAGCGGCGTTTCCGCCTCGACCGTCACGGGGATCGCGCCCTGCGCGGCGGCTTCGGTAAAAGCGATCGTCTCCGGGCGCAGGCCGAGAACGCATTGCTTTTCGACAATTTGCGCGCCGAAGCCCGGTAGGCGCAGCCGCATGTCGGAGAGTTCGACGAACGCGCCGTCCGGTCCGCGCTGCGGCACGACATCGAGCAGGTTGATGGTCGGATCGCCGAAGAGCCGGGCGATCTCTATATCGGCGGGCGCGTTGTAGATTTCCGCCGGCGTGCCGATCTGGCGGATACGCCCATGCGCCATGACCGCGATGCGGTCGCCGAGCGCCATTGCCTCCTTATAGTCCTGCGTGACGTAGATGACGGTTGCCCCTTGAGCGGCGAGCAGGCGCGGCAGTTCCAACCTCATTTCGAAGCGCAGCTTCGCGTCGACGTTGCGAAGCGGATCGTCGAGAAGCAGCAGCGGCGGCGAGCCCACGAGGGCGCGGGCAAGTGCCGTGCGCTGCTTCTGGCCGTTGGAGAGCGCCTTCGGATGATGGCTCAGCACATGATCGATCTTCAGGAGCTTTGCGACCTTGTGCACGCCGGCGGCGATCGTGTCCCGGGACGATTTCCGCGAGGTCAGCGCGCTGGCGATGTTGTCGAAGGCGCTCATATGCGGGAACAGTGCAAAGTTCTGGAACGCCATGCCGAGCCCGCGATGCTCCGCGTCCACGTCGGTCATGTCTTCGCCGCCGATCAGGACCCGACCACCATCCGGTTCGATGACGCCGGCGATCAGCCGGAGCAGAACGGTCTTGCCGGAACCGGACGGGCCGAAGAGCACCAGTCGCTCGCCATTGGCCACGTCGAGCGAGAGATCGTCCAGAACCGCCTGGCTCTTGTAGCGCTTGACGATGTTTTTCAGTTGCAGTGTTGTCATTCGATTATCCCTTCACCGCACCGAGCGACAGGCCTTCGACGAGGTAGCGCTGGGCGTAGAGTGCGAGTGCGAGCGTCGGCGTGATCGAGAGCACGATCGCGGCGGCGATCTGGCCGTACTGGATGCCCGAGGCCGTGACGAAAGCCAGCGCGCCGACTGTCACCGGCTGCTTGTCCGCAGACGCCAGCACCAGGGCGAACACGAAATTGTTCCACGCGAAGATGAAGGCGAGCAGACCGGCCGCTGCGATCCCGGGACCTGCCAGCGGCAGGGCGATCTTGCGGAACGTCGAGAACCAGGAGTGGCCGGCGATGCGATAGGCATATTCGACATCGGCCGAGATGTCCTCGAAGTAGCCGCGCACGATCCAGAGGATGAGCGGCAGGCAGATCAGCTGGTAGATCCAGATGAGACCGAAATAGGTGTTCGAGAGGCCGAGCCACTGAAAATACTGCGTCAGGGGCAGCAGCACGAGCAGCGGCGGCGCAAAGCGGAAGGAGAGCAGCGTGAAGGCGATGTCCTCCGACCCTCTGAACTTGTGCCGCGCGAAGGCATAGGCCGCCGGCACGCCGAGGACCAGCGCCAGAGCTACGGAAGCGACCGACAGCAGGACCGAATTGCCGAGATTGCGCATGAAGGCGATATCGAGCGTGCCGGAAGCCGTCTGGAGTTTGCCGGTGATCAGCGCCGCATAATTCTCGAGCGTCGGCGTGAAGACCACCGATGGGGGTATTCTGAGGATCGTCTCGTTCGTCTGGAACGACATGAGGAAGATCCAGACGATCGGAAACATGAAGAAGACGACGACCAGGGTGAGCGCGACGCCGCGCAGGAGCCTTTCGACCGGAGAGGTGGTTTCCATTTTCGGCCTCCTTACGCTTCGCCGCGGGCGCGTTCGCGCAGCCGGAGCCAGTTCTTGATGAAGATGTTCGACAGGGCGTAGGTGATCGCCCACAGGATGATCAGCAGCGCCGCTGAACGCCCGACATTGGTCGACTGGAAGAAGTTGAGGTAGGCCTCGACCTGGAAGACCGTCAGCGTGTCCCCGGGTCCGCCCTGCGTCATCGCGTAGATGATGTCGAACTGCTGGATCGAATCGAGCAGCCGGAAGAGCGTCGCCGTCAGAATATAGGGCGTCAGCATCGGCAAGGTGATGCGGAAGAAGACGAAACTGCGCGGCACGCCGTCGAGCGCCGCCGCTTCGAAAGGCTGCGTCGGCAGCGAGCGGAGGCCCGCGAGCAGCAGGATCATGATGAAGGGCGTATAGACCCAGATGTCGACGAGCACGACGGTCAGCAGAGCCGTGTCCGGCGACGAGGCCCAGCGGAAATTCTCAAGGCCTACGAGGCTTGCGAGATAGCTCAGGATTCCGAAGCCGGGATTGGTCATCAGCTTCCACATCAGCGCGGCGAGCGCCGGGGCCGTCATCAGCGGCAGGAGCAGCATGATCGAGATAAAGTTGTTGACCGTGGAGCGGCGCTGCAGGAGCAGCGCGATGCCGAGACCGAGCAGCAGCTCCAGGGTCACGGTGACGCCGGCATAGAGCAGCGAGATCTTCAGCGTGTTCCAGAAACCCGGATCGGTGAAGAAGTTCAGATAGTTCTCACCCCAGTTGAACTGGCGTGCCCAGGGCTGGCTAAGCCGGTAGCGCTGGAAGGAATAGATCACCGCCGTGAAGAACGGGATCAGGATACCGATGCACACGAGAAGCGCCGGCAGGGAGAGCACATAGGGCAAGGCCCTCTTGCTGATTCCGAACCTGCTGCCCCTTGGGCTGGAGTGCGTTACTGAAGCCATGGCCAGCTCCGTCTAAATGCCTGTGTCTATGACATAAGGGGTCGGCCGCGGCCGGCGCAGCCAGACCCCCTCTTCCATTTGCTTTTCGTGCCGAAACGGCGGCCCGCCGGCGGCGGGCTGGCCTGGAGCGGGATGGATGCGAACGTTCGATGATGTCCGCCCGCCTCCGCTCCAAGCCGGAGGTGCGATCAGCCGAGCCCGGCTTCCGCGAGCTGCCGGTCGATGCTCTCGACAAGCCTGTCGAGACCCTCGTCGACGGGCACTTCCTTCGCCACCATCTTCTGCAGCGTCGCCGCCCATTCGGTGGTGAGGTCGAAGAAAAGCGGCTGGGGGGTGAAGTGGATCTTCGCGCCCGGCGCCGAAACGTCGTGCATCTCCACATAACCGGGATAGCTCTTGTTCAACCGCTCGCGGAAGATCTCGTCCTTCCAGACCGATGCCCGGACCGGGTTGACGAAGTCCATCTTGGTCGCGCCGAAGATCGCGTGCTCGAGACCGGATGCCCATTGCAGGAAGTACCAGGTCGCATCCTTGTCCTTCGCGAAGTTGGACATGGCCAACGACCAGATCCAGATGTTCGGCGTCGGAGCCTTTGCTTCCGGGTTGGCGGCAAACGGCGCGTAGGCGAGCTTGCCGGCCATCTTGTTATCGCCGCCATTCATGAAGTAGCCGAGAATGTCGGCGTCGTAGATCATGGCGGAGGCGCCGGCGCCGAGGTCCGTGCCGACCTGGTACCAGGTATAGGTCGACCAGTCCTTCGGGCCGCTCTCCTGGATCATCTGCACCCATTTTGCGTGGAAGGCCTTGGATTCAGGCGTATTCATCGCGGCCGAAAGCTTGCCGTCCTCCGAAACGTTCAGATCCTTCTGGCCGAAATTGGCGTAGCCGGAAAGGAAGCCCGGATGGATGGTCGCCCAGGAACGGGACCCGCGCACGCCGATGCCGTAGACGCCGCCGCCCACGTCCTTGTTGAGCTTTGCCGCGGTAGCGACGAGTTCATCGAGGTTCTTCGGAACGCTTGCGCCGACCTTTTCGAACATCTCCTGATTATAGGAGAGGTTGTTCTGCTCGTAGCCCCACGGAATGCACCATTGCTTGGCATCTTCCGAACCGAGCGCACCCCCCGGCTGGCCGTTCCATGCGCAGGAAGCCTTGACGCCCGGCAGGAAGTCGTCCCAGCCATATTGCGGATTTGTCTTCGCCGGATCCTTGATCCACTCGTTGAGGTCCGTGATCCAGCCGGCCGGACCGTAGGTCCAGGTCATGTAGGCGCCGGTCATGAAGGCGTCGTATTCCGACGAGCCGGAAGAGAGCGCCGCCGTCACCTTGTCGAAATAGACGTCCTCCGGGAAGACGTCATAGGTCACTTCGATGCCGGTCAGGTCCTTGAACGCCTGAAGATTGGCGATCATCGCATCCGCATAAGGATGCTTGTTCAGGAGCAGCTTCAGCGACTTGCCGGAATGTGCCTTCCAGTCGAAGTCGGCGGCAAGCGCCTGGGTCGACATCATGTTGAACAGGGTGCCGGCGGTGCCCGCCGTCAGGCCTGCCGCGCCAAGGCCCTTCAACAGGCCGCGACGGTCCACCTCTCCGCGCAGGAATGCGCCAATGAGGTCTTTCTCCTTGTCGTACATCTGTTTTCTCCTCCACTACGGGTAAAACTGCTCGACTGAGCTGCCGGCTACCCAACCGGTATTGCCTCCCTGGACCGCAGCGCCGATTTTCGTCGCTCCTCGGTCCCGTGTTTTCTCAAGCGGCGAGCGTCTGCGCAGTGCGCTCGTCGGTGATGAGTCCGCTCAGGAACCCGCTCTCCAGGACCGCGCGAATCGGGCGCGTCTTGACCCTGCCCCCGGCAATCGCCACGGTGCGGCGGTTCTTCAGGTCCTGCCGGCCAAGCGTGAAGGTGCGGTTCGAAAGCGCGGTCTCTATCGGCCTGCCCTTCTCGTCGAAGAAGTGGCCGAGCAGTTCGCCCACGCCGCCCGCTTTCTGGATCTCCGCTATTTCGCGCATCTCGATCATCCCGGTCGCCACAAGTGAAGCCTCGCGCTCGGCCGTACCGATTCCGACCATCAGAAGGTCGGCCGACTTCGCGAGATCGAAGACCTCCCGCACGCCGCGCTGGCTGAAAAGGACATCGCGGTCCTCGACCGTATTGGCGAAGAACGGCACCGGCATCACATAGGCTTCCGCGCCCGTGCGCTCTGCCAGGCGGTGGATAACGTCATGCGGATTGGCGGAGAATTTTCGCGTGAGCCCGCCGAGCAGAGAAACGAAGCGCGTGTTGTTGCTCGCCGTGCGCGGCATGTACTCGATGCTGGCTGCGAGCGTGCGTCCGTGGCCGACGCCGATCAGCGCCGTCTCTCCGCGCTCGATCTCGCGTCTGAGAAACTGCGCCCCGGAGATGCCGAGCGCCTTCAGCGGCAGGTCGTCGCTGTCGAAGTCCGGGACCACCTCGCAATAGTCCAGGCCGTAACGGCTGGAAAGCTTCTGCTCCAGCTCGACGCATTCGGAGACGTCCCCGTCGATATAGACTTTCACCAACCCTTCCTGGTTGGCCTTCATGATCAGCCGGTGTGCTTTGAGCGACGTGAGCCCCAGGCGCTTGGCGACCTCGGCCTGGGTCAGCCCGCCGGCGTAATGCAGCCAGGCGGCGCGGGTCGCCATGCTCGCCTCGTCCTCGCGGACAGCCATTCCACCGATGCTCGCCATATCCTCCCACCCGATGCTGCGCTGCATGATAAATTTTGCAGCGCATGATATTTTTATCTCGATATGAAATAATTTTCACGGGTTGAAAAAATTGTCAAGTCTCAGTTGGTCGCATGCCGAAAAAACGCGGGCACATCGGCGATGCGTCCCGCGGAGTTTTCGAAAGCCGGCGGCGTCAGGTGATCGGCAGAAGCGGAAGCCCGCCTCTCTAATGGCCGAGATTCTTGATGTAGAGAGACAGGAGCTGGGTTTGCGAGGAAATGCCGAGCTTCCGATAGACGTTGCGGCGGTGGACTTTGACCGTGCCCGTCGAAATGCCGAGCTTCAATCCGATCGATTCGGAAGAATGGCCCTGGAGCACGAGTTCGATGATCGCCGCTTCCCGCTCGGTAAGATTGAGGTGCCGCCAGACCCCGTCAGCCGGAGGATGTGCCGCCTTCCGGCGGCCCCGGCCCTTTTTCGCGAGCGCCATATCGAAGCGACGGTCGAGTTCCGCCCAATGATGGCGCACGAGGGCCGCCACCAGCAGCTCCGCCTTCTTCAGCAAAGCGAATTCCGTCGCGCTGAAGACCCCCGTCGCCTCCCGCCGCATCAAGGAGAGGACGACGGTGACCTGTTCGCTGACCGGCACGAAGAAGCCGACCTCCTCGGCAAGCCCCGTCTGGACGTAGTAGGTCCGGTAGTACTCGCTCGAGAAAAAGCGGTCGGGCGCCAGTTCGCGCATGCGCCACACGCCGGGCTTGGGGGCACGAGCGGCGTGATAGAACGGATCGAGCAGATAAGGTCCAGCCTGATAGAGGCTCACGAAGAGCACGTGATCCTCGGCGTCGAACGTACTGTAAAGGTCGAGCGGCCGTTCTTTTCCCCGATAGGCGAAGACGACGACGTAATCGAACGTCATCAGGGTGGACATCAGTCCCCGGAATGTGCAGCCGACAGCCTCGTCTTCCATCGGGGCGCCGTTCACCAGCGGCGCCATCGCCTGAAAAAGTCTGTCGAGGTCGATGCCCAAACGGTTCTCCCGGGTCGCTCCGCCGCTCTGGGGTATACTCCTCCCACAGGGCGTTTTGGGTTGAAATACCTCTCTTGGGGTATATACCGGCCCGGGCGCTTTTGACTAGGCTATCCGATAATGACGGTGGAAGCGGCGGTGCATGAACCGCGAGCAATTCCAAGAACGACCGCAGGGAACAGACGTGACATCCGCTTCGACGAACGACATCGAATTCCGTTCGGTCGCCAAACGCTATGGCAGCGTAACGGCCGTATCGGACATCAACCTGGCGGTGCCGAAGGGCGCCTTCGTTGCGCTGCTCGGCCCATCCGGCTGCGGCAAGACCACATGCCTGCGCATGATCGGCGGCTTCGAGCAGCCGAGCGAAGGCATGGTCTATATCGGCGGCCAACCGATGAACGGCGTGCCTGCCTATCGCCGGCCGGTCAACATGGTGTTCCAGCAATATGCGCTTTTCCCGCATCTCGATGTCGAGCAGAACGTCGCCTATGGCTTGAGGCAAATGCGTCCCCGCATCCCGGCCGCCGAGATCACCCGGCGTGCTCAGGAGGCGCTGGAGATGGTCCGCCTCGGCGGCTTCGGCAAGCGCCGGATCCACGAAATGTCCGGCGGACAGCAGCAGCGCGTGGCGCTCGCCCGCGCCATCGTCAACAAGCCGAAGGTGCTGCTCCTCGACGAGCCGCTCGCAGCGCTCGATAAGAAGCTGCGCACCGCCATGCAGATCGAGCTGCAGAGCCTGCAGCGCGAGCTCGGCATCACCTTCGTGCTCGTCACGCACGATCAGGAAGAGGCGCTCTCGATGAGCGACTTCGTCTGCGTCATGAGCACCGGCCGCATCGTGCAGCTCGGACCGCCGCAGGAAATCTACGACCGCCCGGCAAGTCTCTTCGTCGCCGACTTCGTCGGCAAGGCCAACCGCATCGCCGGGTCGATCGAACCCGGCGCCGGCGCGGTCCTCCTCGCCAATGGCGTCGGACTTGCCAAGCCCGCCCGCGCCAACGGCACGGCAGGCCCGGTCATGGTTGCGCTGCGCCCGGAGGCGATAAGCCTGGTGCGCGACGGCAGCGCTGCGCTGCGCGGCACGGTGACCCACCGTATCTTCCTGGGCTCGTCCGTCGAATATTCGGTCGAGGTCGAGGGCCTAGGAGATTTTCTCGTTACCGCAGACCGCCGCAGCCTGAACGACAGCGATCTCGCCGAGCCGGGCGAAAGGATCGGGCTAAGCTTCGACCCGAATGCAATGCATGTCTTTCCGGCCTGAAGGGCCCGATCTGCCGCAATCAATTGACGTCAACGATAAGGGAACAGCATCATGACCAAGTGGTACAGAGAGAATGCCCCGATCACCGCGGACAAGCTTGCCGACGAGCTGATGCGCCTGAAGCGCGGCTCCGTTTCGCGTCGTCACTTCCTCGGCGTCACCGGCCTCGGCCTCGCGACGGCCGTATTGGCGCGCCAGCCCGGCCTCTTCAACTCCGCCGCTTACGCCGCCGGCGACCTCGGCACGCAGATGTCGATCGCCACCTGGCCGAACTATCACGATCCCGCCACCTTCGAAGCCTTTACCGCGGCGACCGGCGTTGCGGTCGAAGTCAACGTCTTCGGTTCCAACGAGGAAATGCTGGCGAAGCTGCAGGCGGGCGGCACCGGCTGGGACCTCTTCGTCCCCACGAACTACACGATCTCGACCTATGTGAAGCTCGGCCTGATCGACGAGCTCGATCTTTCCAAGCTGCCCAACTACGACGCCTCTACGGAAAATGAGCGCTTCACCAATGAAGGCATCGTCGACGGAAAGACCTATGCCGTGCCGAAGAACTGGGGAACCACCGGGATCGCGGTGAATTCCGATAAGATCAAGGCGCCGGTTGCGAGCTGGAAGGACTTCTTCGAGGTCGCGATGACGGAAGCCGACGGCCGCGCCATGGTGCACGACTATCAGCTCACCACCATCGGCAACGCGCTGGTCTCGCTCGGCTTTTCCTTCAATTCGGTCCAGCCCGAAGAGCTCGCCAAGGCCGAAGAGTTGCTGATCAAGGTCAAGCCGCATCTCTATGCCATCAACAGCGACTATCAGCCCTCGATGCGCGCGACCGATGCGTGGATGACCATGTGCTGGACCAATGACGGGGCCCAACTCAATCGCGACATGCCGGAGATCAAGTTCGTGCTCGGCAAGGACGGCGGCGAGATCTGGTCGGACTTCTATGCGATCCCGAAGAGTGCAGCGAACAAGCCCGCGGGCTACGCGTTGCTCGATTTCCTGATGACCCCTGAAAATGCCGTTAAAGAACACATCGCCAACGGCGCGCCGACGACCGACAGCCGCGTCATGAAGCTGCTCCCGGCCGATGTCACCTCGAACAAGATCGTCTATCCGGACGAAGCGGCCCTCACCCCGCTCGAATTCGGCGCTGCCGTGACGCTGACGGATCCCGGCCGCGCCGAGTTGATGGCGCGCTTCAAATCGGCTTGAACATACGGGCAAGATGCCCCTCATCCCGCTGCCGCGTCCTTCTCCCCGTTTAACGGGGAGAAGGACACAAGCCGCGACGTCCCTAACCTCTCCCCGCCTGCGGGGAGAGGTTAGGGTGAGGGGCAGTTTCATTCCAGTTCACGGACAAATCATGCAGGCAGCAACGAACACGAAGAGGAAACTGGTTACGGCGGCGCTGATTGCGCCGGCGGCCGCGTGGCTCACCGTCTTCCTGGTTCTCCCATTCATCGCCATGCTCGTCTTCGCCTTTGGCGAGCGGGCGCCTGAAGGCGGATACCAGCCGGCCTTCACCTTTGCGCAGTTCGCCAATCTGCCGACTCGCGCGGCCGCCTTCTGGAACACGCTGATGCTCGCCCCGGCCGGCGCCCTGCTCTGCCTCATCGTCGCCTATCCGGTCGCCTATTACCTCGCCGTCAAGGCAAATCCGCGCTACCGCCTCATACTCGTCTCGCTCGTCGTCGTTCCTTTCTGGACGAGCCTGCTCGTGCGTACCTATGCCTGGATGTACATCCTCGGCTCGCGCGGCATTCCCAATCTCCTGTCGATGATCGGCATCGAGGACGTCCGCATGCTGAATACGCCCGGCGCCGTGCTGCTCGGCATCGTCTACGGCTATCTGCCGCTGATGATCATGCCGATCTATGTGAGCCTGGAAAAGCTCGACCGCCGCCTGCTGGAGGCTTCCGCCGATCTCGGCGGCAAGCCCGTCTCCACCTTTCTGGGCGTCACTCTGCCGCTGTCGCTGCCGGGCGTCATGACGGGCGTCGCGCTCGTCACCATCCTGCTTCTCGGCGAGTATCTGATCCCGCAGCTGCTCGGCGGCGGCAAGGTCTTCTTCATCGGCAATGCGCTGGTCGATCTCTTCCTGCAGTCTCGGAACTGGCCCTTCGGATCGGCGATCGCCGTGACACTCGTCGCCGTCGTCGTCGTCGTGCTCATGGTGGCGATGCGAATCGCCTGGAAGGTCGCCGGAACAAGACAGGTGGATCTCGTCTGATGCGCGCCTTCATCTCCTCCGTCTATCTCTTCCTTTATGCGCCGATCGCCCTGGTCGTGCTCTTCTCGTTCAATGCCGGCCGCAATGCGAGCGAGTTCACGGGCTTTTCGCTCGCCTGGTACGGCAAGGCGCTCGGCAACACCTTTCTCGTCTCGGCGCTGCAGAACAGCCTGATCATCGCCTTCACCAGCGCCACGCTTGCCGCCGTCTTCGGCACCATGGCAGCGCTCGGCATGGAGCGGCTTGGCTCCCGCATGCGCGCTCTCTTCGATGCTCTCTTCGCCGCGGCGATCGTCGTCCCGGGCGTCGTCATCGGCATCGCGACGCTGGTCGCACTCGTCGCTGTCTTCTCCTTCGTCAACCCGACGATCGCAGCCCTCTGGCCGGGCGATCAGCCGCCGCAACTGGGACTCGGTTACGGCTCCATCATCGCCGCCCACGGGCTCTTCTCGATGGCGCTCGTCACCATGATCGTGAAGGCGCGCATCGCGAGCCTCGGCCGCGACATCGTCGAGGCGTCGGGCGACCTCTATGCGACGCCGCTCACCACTTTCCGGCTGATCGTGCTGCCGCAGATCCTGCCGTCGATCCTCGCGGGCTTTCTCCTCGCCTTCACCTTCTCCTTCGACGACTTCATCATCGCCTTTTTCGTCGCCGGCTCGAAGACGACCCTGCCGATCTATGTCTTCGCCTCGATCCGCCGCGGGGTGACGCCCGAAATCAACGCGATCGCGACCCTGGTCCTGGTCGCCTCGCTGTTCCTTATCCTGACCGCCCGCGTGCTCATGCGCGAAAAGAAAAGCAAATCCGGGGAGTGAAACCATGATCCTGAATGACCGGATCGCGATCGTGACCGGAGCGGGCTCCGGAATCGGCCGGGCGGGTGCCGCCATCATGGCCCGCGAAGGCGCCCATGTGGTCGTCGTCGACCGCAGCGTGGAAGCCGCGGGCGAAACCGTGGCGGCGATCGCCACCGGGGGCGGCAGCGCTGAAGCGCTCGCGCTCGACGTCACCGACGACGAAGCGCTTGCGGACGGCATTGCCGATGTCCTCTATCGGCACGGACGGATCGACATCCTGCACAATCACGCCGGAGTGCAGGTCGCCGGCGACCTGGAAATGGTCGAGGTGGCGGGTTTCGACCGGTCCTGGAACCTCAACGTCCGCGCCCATTTCATGGCCGCCCGCCTCGTCATGCCCTCGATGAAGGCGGCCGGTCGCGGCGTGATCGTGAACACGTCGTCTTCGTCCGGCGTCCTCTACGATCGTGAGATGATCGCCTATACGACGACGAAACACGCGGTCATCGCCATGACCCGGCAGATGGCGGGCGACTATGCGAAATACGGTGTCAGGGTGAACGCTCTCTGCCCCGGCTGGGTCGACACGCCCTTCAACGAACCCTTCATCGACCAGATGGGCGGGCGCGAGGCCATCGAAGCCTATATCCGCGAGAGGGTTCCGCTCGGCCGCTGGGCGAGCGTCGACGAGATCGCCGAGTCGATCCTCTTCCTTGTTTCCGACCGTTCCTCCTACATGACCGGACAGATCCTCGTGGTGGACGGGGGCGAGACGGTGGTCTGATCGCTGAATCATCTCTCGATGGATTGGCCGCAGACCTCTGATTCGACTCGCAAAACTCACCTTCGCTCATCTTCCGCCTGAAGCCCTTGAATCAGTTCTTCAGCTTGAGCCGCCGGCGCGTCTCGCTGGGGCTTTCGCGATAATGCGCGCGATAGCTGCGCGAAAATGAAGATGACGAGTTGAAGCCGGAAATCGCCGCAATGTCGGCGAACTCCATCCGCGTTTCGATCACCTTGCGCCGCGCTGCGTTCAGCCGCAGCGCCAGATAGTGTTCGTGCGGCGCGACGCCCATGGTCTCCTTGAAGAGATCCTGAAGGTGCCGGGCGCTGACCCCCACGCGGCGCGCCAGCCGCGCGAGCGTCAGCGGAGCCTCGACCGTTTCTTCCATCAGCTTGACCGCGGCGCCGACGCGAGTCTCGAGAATGCGCATGTTGCCGATCGCGGGTACCTGCAGGAGGTCGCCGCGGGTGCGTTCCTGCTCGTAGATGAAGAGGCGCGACACTTCGAGCGCCAGCGAATAGCCGTGCGCGCGGCGGATCAGTTCCAGCATCAGGTCCAGCGTCGGCAGCGAGCCGCCGGTGGTGATGCGTTTTCGGTCGATGACGAAACGCTCGCGCACCATCGTCACCTGCGGATAGGCGGCGGCGAAATCCTCGAAATCCTCCCAATGGGTGGTGGCCGAGAAATTGTCGAGGAGGCTCGTCTCCGCCAGCAGCCAGGAGCCGGATTCGATTCCGGCCATCATCTCCCGGTGCCGCGCCGTCTGCGACAGGAGCATCTTGAGCTGCGAGGTGGTGCTGCGCTGCCAGTGGTAGCTGGAAAGCACGAAGAGCGGCGCCGTCTCGCGCTGCGGGCGGAAGGCGCCGGCCACCGGGACGGGAATGCCGCTCTTCGTCTCGATCGCCCTCCCGTCCGGACTGAACAGGCTCCAGCTGTAAAGCGTGCGCCCGGCGATGCGATTGGCGGCGCGCAACGGTTCGACAACCGATGCGACAAGGATGAGATTGGTCTCCGGCAAGATCAGAAGGTCGATATGCTGCGCCTGCGCGATGCTGCTGTCCACGGCAAAACTTCCTCCAGAGAATTCCGATAATGTATAGGATGCTTCTCTTAATGCAAAGCAACGCGGCACTTTCTGGCCCGTAATACGGGCAACGAAAGGGAGGACATCAATGCCGCTCAGCATGAACCGCGAGGTGTTCATCACATGCGCCGTCACCGGCGCCGGAGACACCGTCTCGAAATCCAGCCACGTTCCGGTCACGCCGAAACAGATCGCCGAATCGGCGATCGAGGCCGCCAAGGCGGGTGCCGCGGTCGTCCACTGTCACGTCCGCGATCCCGACACCGGCGCGCCTGCGCGGCGGCTCGACCTCTACAGGGAGGTGACCGACCGCATCCGCTCCGCCGACATCGACGTGGTGCTCAATCTGACCGCCGGCATGGGCGGAGACCTCGTCTTCGGTAACGTCGAGAGCCCCTTCCCCGTCAACGAGAAGGGCACGGACATGGCCGGCGCCACCGAACGCGTCGCGCATGTCGCCGAATGCCTGCCGGAAATCTGCACGCTCGACTGCGGCACCATGAATTTCTCGCTCGGCGATTACGTCATGACCAATACGCCGTCGATGCTGCGCGAGATGGCACGGCAGATGACCGCACTCGGCGTGCGTCCGGAGATCGAGGCTTTCGATACCGGGCATTTGTGGTTCGCCAAGCAACTCGCCGAAGAAGGCCTGATCGAGGATCCGGTGCTGATCCAGCTCTGCATGGGCATTCCGTGGGGCGCGCCGGACGATCTCAACACCTTCATGGCCATGGTCAACAACGTTCCCTCGAACTGGACCTTTTCCGCCTTCTCGATCGGCCGCAACGCCATGGCCTATCCCGCTGCCGCAATCCTTGCCGGCGGCAACGTCCGCGTCGGCCTGGAAGACAATCTCTATGTCGGCAAGGGCCAGCTGGCGACCAATGCCCAGCTCGTGGAGAAAGCGGTTTCCGTCGTCGAGAGCATGGGCGCGAAGATCATCGGTCCGGAGGAGGTCCGCAGGAAGCTGAAGCTGACGAAGCGGTAACAAGACCCCTCCCAACCCTCCCCACAAGGGGAGGACTTAACCTGCCGCGGCAGGCGCCACCTGTCCCTCCCCTTTGTGGGGAGGTCGGTCCCGAAGGGATCGGGAGCGGCTCTTACGACATTTTGAATGGAGAGGGGAATGACCACAATCACCAGGGCCGCCTGTATCGGCGGCGGCGTCATCGGCGGGGCCTGGGCTGCGCGTTTTGCGCTTGCAGGAATAGACGTCAACATCTTCGACCCGCATCCGGAAGCCGAGCGCATCATCGGCGAGGTCATGGCCAACGCGGAACGCGCCTATGGCATGCTGACCATGGCGCCGCTTCCGCCGCGCGGCAAATTCACCTTCTGCAAGAGCGTTCAGGAAGCAGTCGAGGACGTTGACTGGATTCAGGAAAGCGTGCCCGAACGGTTGCCGTTGAAGCGCGGCGTCATCAACGAGATCGATGCGGCCGCGCGGCCCGACGCCCTCATCGGCTCCTCCACTTCGGGTCTGCTCCCGTCCGACCTGCAGGCCGAGATGAAACACCCCGAACGCATGTTCGTGGCCCATCCCTATAACCCGGTCTACCTGCTGCCGCTGGTGGAGCTCGTCGGCGGCAAGAAGACTTCGCCGGAAACGATCGGGCGCGCCGAGGAAGCGGTCGCCGAGATCGGCATGAAGGGCGTCGTCATCGCCAAGGAGATAGAGGCCTTCGTCGGCGACCGCCTGCTCGAGGCGCTCTGGCGCGAAGCACTCTGGCTGATCCAGGACGACATCTGCGATACCGAGACGCTCGACGACGTCATGCGCTATTCCTTCGGCATGCGCTGGGCACAGATGGGTCTCTTCGAGACTTACCGCATCGCCGGCGGCGAAGCGGGCATGCGCCATTTCCTCGCCCAGTTCGGCCCCTGCCTCAAATGGCCCTGGACGAAATTCACCGACGTGGTCGATCTCGACGACGCGCTTGTCGAGAAGATCGGGGCACAATCGGACGCGCAGGCAGCCGGTCGCTCCATCCGCGAACTCGAACGCATCCGCGACGAAAACCTCGTCGGCATCATGCATGCCTTGAAGGCCGGCGACGGCGGCAAAGGCTGGGGTGCCGGCAAGCTGCTCGCCGATTTCGAGAAGCGGCTTTGGGAAAAGGGCGGCAGTCCGTCGAAGAGCGTGGACGCGTCCGGGCCGCTGCGTCTGGTCGATACCAGGGTCAACGCCGCCTGGGTCGACTACAACGGCCACATGACAGAGCATCGATACTTACAGCTCTTCGGCGACACCTCGGACGCACTGCTCAAGTTGATCGGCGTCGACTTCGCCTATGTCGAGGCCGGCCACAGCTATTACACGGTTGAGACCCACATCCGCCATCTCGGCGAAGCCAAGCTCGGACAGGCGCTCTATACGACCCTGCAGCTTCTTTCGTCGGACGGGAAGCGCATTCACTTCTTCACGCGCATTCACGATGCGGCGTCGGGCGACGTCATCGCCACCGCCGAACAGATGATGCTGCATGTCGACGCCAAGGCCGGCAAGTCCGTGCCGGCACCGGCGGAGGTGATGGCCAAGCTGAAGCCGATCGCGGAAGGTCATGCGAAGCTGGACGCGCCCGGGGGCGCGGGACGGCATGTGGGGCAGAGACGGTGATGGCGATGCTGGCGGGATGAGAGCCCCTCATCCGCCTGCCGGCACCTCTCCCCGTCCCAAGGACGTCCCGACGGGGAGAGGGATAGTCCTCGGATTAACCCGAGGAGAGGGGCACCGCCCGAGAGCCCGTAGCAGATCGTTGAGGAGCGATCTGCCGCGCGGACCAGAATTGACGAGGGAGAACAATGAATTTCGCACTGACCGAAGAACAGCAGATGATCGTCGACACGGTCCGCACCTTCGTCGAGACCGAGATCTATCCGCATGAGAACGAGGTCGAGCGGACCGGAGTGGTGCCGCGCGAACTCGGGCTGGAAATCGCCCGCAAATGCAAGGAACTCGGCTTCTTCGCCTGCAACTTCCCGGAAGAGGTCGGCGGCGCCGGCCTCGACCATCTGACCTTCACTCTGGTCGAGCGCGAGCTCGGCCGCGGGTCCATGGGCCTCACCGTCTTTTTCGGGCGGCCGTCCGGCATCCTGATGGCCTGCAACGAGGATCAGCGAGAGCGATACCTGCTCCCAGCCGTCCGCGGCGACAAGTTCGACGCGCTCGCCATGACCGAACCGGATGCCGGCTCGGACGTGCGCGGCATGAAATGCTTCGCACGGCAGGACGGCGACGACTGGATCGTCAACGGGACGAAGCACTTCATCAGCCATGCCGACATTGCCGATTTCGTCATCGTCTTCGTCGCCACCGGCGAGGAGCAGACGCCGCGCGGACCGAAGAAGAAGATCACCTGTTTCCTGGTCGATCGCGGCACCCCCGGCTTCGAAATCCGCGAAGGCTACAATTCCGTCTCGCATCGCGGCTACAAGAACTGCATCCTCACTTTCGACGACTGCCGGCTGCCTTCCGCCCAGATCCTCGGCGAGGCCCATAAGGGCTTCGATATTGCCAACGACTGGCTCTACGCCACGCGCCTGACCGTGGCGGCCACCTCCGTCGGCCGCGCCCGTCGCGCCTTCGATTACGCACTCTCCTACGCGGCCGAGCGCAAGCAGTTCGGCAAGCCGATCGGCGCCAACCAGGGAGTCTCCTTCAAGCTTGCCGACATGATCACCGAAATCGACGCGGCCGACCTTCTGACACTCTCGGCCGCCTGGCGGCTCGACCAGGGCCTGCCGTCCAACCGCGAGATCGCTTCGGCCAAGGTCTATGCCACCGAAATGCTCGCCCGCGTCACAGACGAGGCGATCCAGATCTATGGCGGCATGGGACTCATGGACGACCTGCCGCTCGCCCGCTTCTGGCGCGACGCCCGCGTCGAGCGTATCTGGGATGGGACGTCCGAGATCCAGCGACACATCATCAGCCGCGATCTGCTCCGGCCGCTGGGGGCTTGAGCGATGGGCGAGCTTCCGCAAATTACCCCCCTCTGCCCTGCCGGGCATCTCCCCGGCGCACTCCACGGGGGCGCGGCATGACCCCCACTCCCCGCTCCCTCGACCGTCTCATCCGCCCACGCTCCATCGCCGTCTTCGGCGGCAAGGAGGCGCGCCGCGTCATCGAACAATGCGACAAGATGGGCTTTGCCGGCGACATCTGGCCGGTCCACCCGCGCGAAGAAGAAATCCTCGGCCGCCGCTGCTACCGCTCGGTGTCCGAACTGCCGGGGGCGCCGGATGCCTCCTTCGTCGGGGTCAACCGCGCGCTCACGATCGAGATCATCCGCGATCTCGCCGCGCGCGGCGCCGGGGGTGCCGTCTGCTACGCCTCCGGTTTCCGCGAGGCGGCAAACGAGCTTGCCGACGGCAACGACCTGCAGGAGGCGCTCGTCGCGGCGGCCGGCGACATGCCGATCGTCGGGCCCAACTGCTACGGCTTCATCAACATGCTGGACGGCGCGCTGCTCTGGCCCGACCAGCACGGCATGCTTCGGGTCGAACGCGGCGTCGCGATCCTCACGCAATCTTCCAACATCGCCTGCAACATCTCCATGCAGAAGCGCGGGCTGCCGCTGGCCTATGTCATGACGGCCGGCAACCAGGCGCAGACGGGCCTTTCCGACATCGCCTGCGCCGTGCTCGAGGATCCGCGCGTCACCGCCGTCGGTCTCCATATCGAAGGCTTCGACAGCATCGAGGCTTTGGAAAGGCTTGCCGCCCGCGCACGCGAGCTGGGCAAACCCGTGGTCACGCTGAAGGTCGGGAAATCGGAAGCAGCCCAGCTTGCAACCGTCTCCCATACCGCCTCGCTAGCCGGCAACGACCGGGTCTCCTCGGCCCTGCTCGCCCGCCTCGGCATCGGCCGCGTCGATACGCTGCCCGAGTTGCTCGAAACCCTGAAGCTGCTGCATCTTCATGGGCCGCTGCCCAGCGCCGATATCTCCTCGATGAGCTGTTCGGGCGGCGAGGCATCGCTGATGGCGGATGCCGGCGTCCGGCGCAAAGTCAATTTCCGGGCACTCAGGGAGGAACAGCGCCAGCCGCTGCGCGAAAGCCTCGGCGAAATGGTGACGATCGCCAATCCGCTCGACTACCACACCTTCGTCTGGGGAAATCGCGAGAAGCAGACGGCCGCCTTCACGGCGATGATGCGCGGCGGCTATGCCCTCAACCTGATCGTGCTCGATTTCCCGCGGCTCGACCGATGCGACGCGGCCGACTGGGTCACGACCTGTGAGGCGATCATCGATGCGACGAAGGCTACCGGCGCGGTCGCCGGTATCGTTGCGAGCCTCGGCGAGAACATGCCCGAGGAAACCGCTCTCTCGCTGGTGTCGGCGGGCGTCGTGCCCTTCTTCGGCATCGACGAGGCGCTCGCCGCCATCGAGACCGCCGCTGCGATCGGAGCGATATGGTCAAAGCCCGCAGCACCTCCCCTCCTCCGCTCGCGTACTGAGGGAGGCGAGATCGTCACCCTGAGCGAAGCCGAAGCGAAGGCTGAGCTCGCGGCAGCGGGCGTCATCGTTCCCGGTGGCAGGAGCGCCGCGACAGTCGAGGAAGCCGCAGCGGCGGCCCAGGCCCTCGGCTTCCCCGTGGTCCTCAAGGGCCTGGGCGTGGCGCACAAGACCGAAGCCGGTGCGGTCAAGGTCAATCTGACAAGCCGTCAGGAGGTCATCACGGCGGCGCGAGGCATGGCTGCGGTCGCCTCCGGTTACCTCGTCGAGAAGATGATCGCCAGGCCTGTGGCGGAGCTGATCGTCGGGGCGATGCGCGACGCGGTCGCAGGTCCGGTGCTGACGATCGGCGCGGGCGGAATTCTCGTCGAATTGCTGGAGGATTCCGCGATCCTCACGCTGCCGGTCACCAAAGAGATGATCCGCGATGCGATTGCGGGCCTGAAGATCGCCAAGCTGCTCGACGGCTATCGCGGCAATCCCAAGGGCGATATCGCCGCCTTGACAGGAACTGTCGCTGCCGCGGCATCCTATGTCGTTGCAAACGCTTCCAAACTCGAAGAACTCGATATCAATCCTATAATGGTGCTGCCGGACGGCCACGGAGCCGTTGCCGCCGACGCCCTGATCCGCCGGAGGAAATGACGCCCATGACCGGACCGATCCTTACGCGCCGCGAAGGCGGCATTCTCGAAGTCACGATCGACCGGCCGAAGGCCAACGCCATCGACCTGAAGACCAGCCGCGTCATGGGCGAAATCTTCCGCGATTTCCGGGACGACCCGGAGCTCAGGGTCGCGATCGTCACCGGCGCCGGCGAGAAATTCTTCTGCCCCGGCTGGGATCTGAAGGCGGCCGCGGAAGGCGATCCAGTCGATGGAGACTACGGCGTCGGCGGTTTCGGCGGGATGCAGGAACTGCGCGACCTCAACAAGCCCGTCATCGCGGCCGTCAACGGCATTTGTTGCGGTGGCGGCCTGGAGATCGCGCTTTCGACCGACATCATCCTCGCAGCCGAACATGCGAGTTTCGCACTCCCCGAAATCCGCTCGGGCACGCTCGCCGATGCCGCTTCGATCAAGCTGCCGAAGCGAATCCCCTACCATATCGCCATGGACATGCTGCTCACCGGCCGCTGGCTCGACGTGGTCGAAGCGAACCGCTGGGGCTTCGTCAACGAGATCCTGCCGGCCGGACGGCTGATGGATCGGGCCTGGGAACTGGCGCGCCTGCTTGAAAGCGGCCCGCCGCTCGTCTATGCCGCAATCAAGGAAGTGGTCCGCGATGCCGAGGGCCGGGACTTCCAGACGACCATGAACAAGGTCACCCGTCGCCAGTTCAGGACAGTCGATGTCCTCTATTCGAGCGAGGACCAGCTCGAGGGCGCCCGCGCCTTTGCGGAGAAGCGCGACCCGGTCTGGAAGGGACGCTGAGATAAGCGGCCTCTTCGGCCGCGGACAGAGTGGAAGCCGGAGGATGCCGGCCTTCAGCGTGACGCGCCGCGAGCACCGGCGCGTGCGGCTGAGCAGTCTTTCCATAAGACATGCTTATGGAAAAGATTTATAATTTAGGACGTTACAAGCCACGTCCAAGCGTTTAGCCTTATGGATGAACAACGCGGATAACGCGCAAAGAGACGACAAGGAGGTCAGGATAGAGACGATCCCGGTGGACTGCAAACCACCTCCGGCCATCTCGACCGATGGCAAATACGCGAACACTCTACCAATCACAACGAACGGCGAATGCCGGCTGAAGAAGGGAACAGGGGAATGAGCGATTACAAAGACTATTTGGCACGTCAGGTCATGCTCGGCAAAATGAACCGGCGTGAATTTCTCGGACGCGCTGCCGCCCTCGGCATTGCCGTGTCTACGGCGAATACGCTCTTCGCGTCCAGCGCCGCGGCGCAGGAGCCGAAGCGCGGCGGTCACCTGAAGCTCGGCCTCGAAGGGGCAGCCGCCACCGATTCGCGGGATCCCGCAAAGGCGCTGTCGCAATTCATGTTCGTGGTCGGCCGGAACTGGGGCGACATGCTCGTCGAGAGCCACCCGACGACCGGCGAACCGGTGCCGGCGCTTGCAGAATCCTGGGAACCCTCCGCCGACGCCGCCACCTGGACCTTCACGATCCGCAAGGGCGTCAAATTCCACGACGGCAAGGAACTGACGATCGACGACGTCATCAAGACCCTGCAGCGACACACGGACGAAAAGTCCGAGTCCGGCGCGCTCGGCGTGATGAAATCAATCAAGGAAATCAAGGCCGACGGCGACAAGCTCGTCTTGACGCTGACGGAGGGCAATGCGGACCTGCCGCTGCTGCTGACCGATTATCACCTCATCATCCAGCCGAACGGCGGCACGGACAATCCCGACGCGATGATCGGGACCGGCCCCTATAAGGTCGCAAGCTTCGAGCCGGGCGTGCGGGCCACATTCGAAAGGAACGCCGACGACTGGCGCACCGACCGCGGCTACGTCGATTCCGTCGAACTGATCGCGATGAACGACGCGACGGCGCGCATTGCGGCGCTGTCCTCGGGCCAGGTCCACTTCATCAACCGCGTCGACCCGAAGACGGTCAACCTGTTGAAGAAGGCGCCGACCGTCGAAATCCTCAACACGTCGGGCCGAGGACATTACGTCTTCATCATGCATTGCAACACGGCGCCGTTCGACAACAACGACCTTCGCATGGCGCTGAAATACGCGATGGACCGCGAGACGCTGGTACAGCGCATTCTTGGCGGCTACGGCAAGGTCGGCAACGACTTCCCGATCAACGACACCTATGCGCTCTTCCCCGAAGGTATCGAGCAACGCGCCTACGATCCGGACAAGGCGGCATTCCACTACAAGAAGTCCGGCCATAGTGGTCCGGTGCTGCTGCGCACCTCGGACGTCGCTTTCCCGGGCGCGGTCGATGCCGCCGTCCTCTACCAGGCGAGCGCCAAGAAGGCGGGCATCGAGATCGAGGTCAAGCGCGAGCCGGGCGACGGCTATTGGTCCAACGTCTGGAACGTCCAACCCTTCTCGACATCCTATTGGGGCGGGCGTCCGACCCAGGATCAGATGTACTCCACCGCCTATCTCTCGACAGCCGACTGGAACGATACCCGCTTCAAGCGTCCGGATTTCGACAAGATCCTGCTCGAAGCACGTTCCGAGCTGGACGAAGCGAAGCGCAAGGACATGTACCGCACCATGGCGATGATGGTGCGCGACGAAGGCGGCCTGATCCTGCCGATGTTCAACGACTTCGTGAACGCGGCCGGCAAAACGGTGAAGGGCTACGTCCACGACATCGGCAACGACATGTCGAACGGCTATGTCGCGACCAGGGTATGGCTGGACGCCTGATGATGGAAAGCGGACCGATCACGGGTCCGGTCGTGACGGATGCGACCGCAGGCGAGACAGCCCTGCGGTCCCCCGATCTTTCCGGTGTCCCAGCCAAACCCGACCCGGCCGCCGACGAGCTCGGCGGCACGTTCTGGCGGCGCTTCGCCTTTCGCCGTCCTCTCGCGGCGCTGATCCTTCAGCGCCTGGGACTGAGCGTCGGCCTGCTCTTCGCCGTGTCGCTGATGATCTTCGGCGGCATCGAGGCGTTGCCCGGCGATTTCGCCACCACCTATCTCGGCCAGTCGGCGACGCCGCAGGCCGTCGAGAACATCCGCAAGGATCTCGGGCTCGACCGTCCCTGGAGCGAACGCTATCTCAGCTGGCTCGGCGGCGCCGTGCAGGGTGATTTCGGCACGTCCTGGGCGAGCAGGAATTCCGTCAGCGAGCAGATCGGCAACCGCCTCGGCAACTCGCTCTTCCTCGCTTTCTTCGCGGCGCTCGTCTCCGTACCGCTGGCCGTGGGGCTAGGGATGCTCGCGGTGCAATTCCGCAACCGCCTGCCTGACAAGATCATCAACGTGATATCGCTTGCGGCGATCTCGCTGCCGGAGTTCTTCATCGGCTATCTGCTGATCATGTTCTTCGCCGTCAAATGGGGGGTCGCCACCTTCCCGGCCACCGTCTACGCCAGCATGGGCTTCATGGACCGCCTTTCGGCGATCGCACTTCCGGTCGCGACCCTCGTGCTCGTGGTCCTCGCCCATATGATGCGCATGACGCGCGCGGCCATCCTCAACGTCATGTCGTCCGCCTACGTGGAAACCGCCGAACTCAAGGGGCTCGGCACGTTCCGCATCATCGCGCGGCACGCCGCCCCCAATGCCGTGGCCCCAGTGATCAACGTCATAGCGCTGAACCTTGCCTATCTGGTCGTCGGCGTCGTCGTGGTCGAGGTCGTCTTCGTTTATCCCGGCATGGGGCAATATATGGTGGATGCCGTGACGGTGCGCGACATGCCCGTCGTGCAGGCGTGCGGGCTGATCTTTGCGGCCTTCTACATCTTCCTCAACATGGCGGCCGACATTCTCGCCATTCTCGCCAATCCGAGACTGAGGCACCCGCGATGAACCTGAAATCCATTCCACTCAGTGCCTGGGTAGGCATCATCGGCATCGCGATCGCGCTTCTGTGCGCTCTCTTCGCGCCCGTTCTCGCGCCCTTCGGCGAGCGGGAAGTGGTCGGCGAGATCTGGCTCCCGGCCGGCGGCGATTTCCTGCTCGGCACGGACAATCTTGGCCGCGACCTGCTCTCGCGCCTGATCTACGGTGCCCGCACGACCATCTTCGTGGCGTTGGCGGCAACCGTGCTCTCCTTCGCTCTCGGCATGATCCTGAGCTTCACCGCAGCCGTCACCGGCGGCTTCGTCGATCAGTTCTTCTCCCGCTTCAACGATCTGATGATGGCGGTGCCGACGCTGATCTTCGCACTCGTCGTTCTCGCGGTGCTGCCGCAGCATCTGTGGATCCTGGTCCTCGTCATGGCCGTGCTCGACTCGACGCGCGTCTTCCGCATCGGCCGGGCCGTCGCCCTCGATGTCGCGGTGATGGAATTCGTCGAGGCTGCGCGGTTACGCGGCGAAGGCAATGTCTGGATCATCTTCCGGGAAATCCTGCCGAACACGCTGTCGCCGCTGCTCGCCGAGTTCGGTCTGCGCTTCGCCTTCTCGATCCTGTTCCTCTCCACCCTCTCCTTCCTCGGCCTTGGCATCCAGCCGCCGGCGGCCGACTGGGGCGGCATGGTCAAGGACAACAAGGATGGCATCATCTTCGGCATATCGGCCGCGCTCATCCCGGGCGGAGCGATCGCCGCCCTCGCCATCTGCGTCAATCTCGTCGTCGACTGGCTGATGAAGCGCACCTCGAGCCTGAAAGGAGGCCGCGGCGATGCCTGAGCTGCTTTCCGTCAAGAACCTGAAGATCGAAGCGACGAGCTATCCGCCGGGCGAACCGCCGAAGGTGGTGACGCTGGTCGAGGGCGTTTCCTTCGATCTCGAAAAAGGCAAGGTGCTCGGTCTCATCGGCGAGTCCGGTGCCGGCAAGTCGACCATCGGCCTTTCGGCGCTCGCCTATGGCCGCGGCGGCGTGAGAATCACCGGCGGTGAGGTGCTGCTCAACGGCCGCGACATCCTGAAGCTCGGCCGCAGCGGCATCAACGCGGTTCGCGGGCGCAATGTCTGCTACGTCGCGCAGTCCGCCGCAGCCGCCTTCAACCCGGCGCACAAGCTCGGCGATCAGGTGATCGAGGCGTCGGTCCGTCACGGCGTCATGAGCCGTGAAGAGGCGAACAGGCGCGCGCTCTATCTTTTCGAGGTCCTCGGCCTTCCCAATCCGGAGACCTTCGGCGACCGCTATCCCCACCAGGTGTCGGGCGGGCAGTTGCAACGCGCCATGACCGCCATGGCACTCTGCCCCAATCCGGAACTGATCGTCTTCGACGAGCCGACCACGGCGCTCGACGTGACGACCCAGATCGACGTGCTCGCGGCCATCAAGCACGCGATCGAAGAGACCGACACGGCGGCCCTCTACATCACCCACGATCTTGCAGTCGTCGCCCAGATCTCCGACGACATCATGGTGCTGCGTCACGGCAAGACCGTGGAATACGGTACCACGAAGCAGGTGATCGAGGCCCCGAGGGAAGAATACACCCGCGCCCTCGTCAGCGTCCGCCAGGAAAAACGCGTCGAGGCCCCGGACCAGACCGGCGCGCTTCTCAAGATCGAACATGTGCATGCCGGCTATGCCAACGGCTTCAAGGTGCTGCACGACGTCTCGATGCATCTGCCTAAGGGACAGACGCTTGCAGTCGTCGGGGAGTCCGGATCGGGCAAGTCGACGCTCGCACGCGTCATCACCGGCCTGCTGCCGCCGAGCGAAGGGCGCATCACCTTCGAAGGAAAGGAACTGCCGAAAGCCTTGAAGGGGCGAACTAACGACGAGCTTCGGCGGATCCAAATGATCTATCAGATGGCCGATACGGCGATGAATCCGCGCCAGACGGTGCGCGACATCGTCGGCCGGCCGCTCTCCTTCTACTTCGGAATGCATGGCGCCAAGAAGACCGAGCGGGTGAAGGAATTGCTCGACCAGATCGAAATGGGGACGCGCTTCCTCGATCGTTATCCGGCCGAGCTTTCCGGCGGACAGAAGCAGCGCGTCGCGATCGCCCGGGCGCTTGCCGCCCAACCGGAACTCATCCTTTGCGACGAGCCGACCTCGGCGCTCGATCCGCTGGTGGCGGAGGGCATTCTGAACCTGCTTCTGAAGCTGCAGGAGGAAACCGCCGTTTCCTACGTCTTCATCACCCATGACATCGCGATCGTCCGGGCAATCGCCGATAGCGTCGCCGTAATGCATCGCGGCCGGCTGGTGCGCTTCGGTCCGAAGTCTAAGGTCCTTTCGCCGCCCTTCGACGACTATACCGATCTGCTTTTGAAGTCGGTTCCCGAAATGGAAATCGGCTGGCTGGAAAAGGTCCTGCAGACGCGACGGATGGAGAGCGCCGGCAATTGAATGCGCGTGGCGGCCGCCACGCGCACTCGTCAGTATTCTGCGGGAATGGTCAGCACTTCGGCCTCCGGCGTCTCCAGGAAGCGCCGGACCGCAGAAGGCAGATGCCGCGACCCGAAAGGAAGCAGCCCGCAGCGCGAAAGCATCTGGCGTTTGTCCGGATCCAGCCCTATATGCCGCCAGATCATCCGCGAGGCGTAGGGCAGGTTCTCCTTGCGCCACGAGACCCCCATCGTGGTGCCGCGCAGATAGACTCGCTGGTGCACCTCGAAGGGCATCAGGATCGTCTGCGCCAGCATCGACGCCTGCCCCACGGTGCGCTCGGCTATGAAGATGCGGTTTCGCCAGAAGGTGACAAGGCCGACATATTTCGAGAACTGTTCGATTTCGTTCGCCTTATCGCGAATGCGCTCGATCGATTTCACCCGGATCGAGCCGCCTTCCTCATAGATATGCGCGCAGGAACAGACCACGAAGCCGGGCCAGGAGAGCGAAAGGTGATAGGTCTGGTAGTAGCCGAAATGGTGGCGAAGGGCTGCGGCATCGCCCGGGAACCCTTCGAGAAGTTGCCCCGCTTCCAGCCGGTGCCGCTCGGGGCGGGTCATGCGCGCCTCGAACAGCTTGGGTGAGAGCGAAAAATCCTCGGCCGCAAGTCCGAAGAACGCGGCAATCCGTTGCACGTTGTGCGCCGAGGGGTGCGCCTCGCCGTTGATGTAGCGGTTGAACTGTTGCCGGTTGATGCCGATCTCGCGGCAGATCTGGGAGATCGATCGCCGCGTTGCACAGGCAAAACGCAGGTTTGTTACGAATGTGTCGTCCGGCTGCAAGTGCTCCACCCCTCGAATTTCAGTCAGCGTAAACTAGCGAAAAATCGCGTCAAGTCGCGAAATTGTCTGGAGCCCGGCAGGCGTTAGGTTTCTCTCGAACAAAACACACAAGGGGAACTGGAAATGACCGACTTCACGAAGCGTCCCGACGGCCTCATCGTACCGGCCGGCATCAACCGGCGCGGCTTCCTCGCAGGCACGGCAGCGCTCGGCCTCGCCGCCGGCATCGGGAGCTCCATCGGCTTGGGCGAGGCACGGGCGCAGGAGCCCAAACGCGGCGGCCACCTGAAGCTCGGCCTCGACGGTGGAGCGACGACCGATTCGCTCGATCCGGCAACCTATAGCGGTTCGGTATCTTTCGTGATCGGCCATCTCTGGGGCGACACGCTGGTCGAGTCCCATCCCGAGACCGGCGCTCCGCTGCCTGCGATCGCCTCCTCCTGGGAGTCGTCGGCGGATGCTTCGGTCTGGACGTTCAAGATTCGGAACGACATCGCTTTCCACGACGGCAAGAAACTCACCGTCGCAGACGTGATCGCAACGTTGAAGCGGCATTCCGACGAAGGCTCCAAGTCGGGAGCGCTCGGGCTGATGCGGTCCGTCAAGACGATCGAGGAAAAAGCCGGCGACCTCGTCCTGACGCTGACGGAAGGCAATGCGGACCTGCCCCTCCTGTTGACCGACTATCATCTCATCATCCAGCCCGGCGGCGGCGTCGACAACCCCGCCTCGCCGATCGGCACCGGCCCCTACAAGCTGGCAAGCTACGAGGCCGGCATTCGGGCAACCTTCGAGAAGAACACCGCCGACTGGCGTTCGGACCGCGGCTATGTCGACAGCGTCGAGATCATCGTCATGAACGACAACACGGCCCGCATTGCGGCGCTTTCATCCGGGCAGGTGCATTTCATCAACGGCGTCGATCCGAAGACCGTGCCGCTGCTGAAGCGTGCGCCCCGCGTCGAGATCCTGCAGACCTCGGGCAAGGGCTTCTACAGCTTCCTCATGCATTGCGACACGGCCCCCTTCGACAACAACGACCTGAGGCTCGCGCTGAAATATGCCATAGATCGGCAGGCTATTCTCGACCGTGTGCTCGGCGGCTACGGCACGCTCGGCAACGATTATCCGGTCAACGAAAACTACGCGCTGGCACCTGAAGGCATCGAGCAGCGCGCCTACGACCCCGACAAGGCCGCCTTCCATTACAAGAAGTCCGGCCACGACCGGCCGATCCTGCTGCGCACCTCCGATGCCGCCTTCCCGGGTGCGGTCGATGCTTCCGTCCTCTTCCAGGAAAGCGCCCGCAAGGCCGGGATCGAAATCGAAGTACGCCGGGAGCCGGAAGACGGCTACTGGACCAATGTCTGGAACGTCCAGCCGTTCTGCGCTTCCTACTGGGGCGGCCGCCCGACGCAGGATTCCCGCTATTCCACGTCCTATCTGTCGAGTGCGGAATGGAACGACACGCGGTTCAAGCGGCAGGACTTCGACAAGCTGCTCCTGCAGGCGCGCTCCGAACTTGACGAAGCCAAGCGCAAGGAGCTCTACCACACCATGGCCCTCATGGTCCGGGACGAAGGCGGTCTCATCCTGCCCGTCTTCAATGATTATGTGAACGCCGCCTCCACTTCGCTGAAAGGCTTCGTGCACGACATCGGCAACGACCTTTCCAACGGCTACGTCGGAAGCCGCGTCTGGTTCGACAGCTAAAGTGCAATGAGCAGGCGCAGGTGGTTTTCCGCCTGCGCCTCGCGTCTCAACAGTCACGCACCGATCGGAGGCAGCCAACATGGTCGAGCGCAATTTCACCGTGATCGAAAACGAATGGATAACCCTGAAGGACGGGATCCGGCTCGCCGCGCGCATCTGGATGCCCGAGGGCACCGAGCAGAAGCCGGTGCCGGCCGTCCTGGAATACCTGCCCTACCGCAAGCGCGACGGAACCTGTGCACGCGACGAATCCACCTACCCTGCCTTCGCGGCCGCCGGGATTGCCGGCGTTCGCGTCGACATCCGCGGCTCGGGCGAGTCCGAGGGCGTGATCGACGGCGAATATACGCCGCGTGAACTCTCCGACGGCTGCGAGATCATCGAATGGATTGCGGCACAGCCCTGGTCGAACGGCAAGGTCGGGATGATGGGCATCTCCTGGGGCGGCTTCAACTGTCTGCAGGTGGCGGCACTCAAGCCCCCGGCTCTCAAGGCGGTGATCTCGATCGCCTCGACCGTCGACCGCTACAATGACGACATCCACTACAAGAACGGCTGCCATCTCTCGGCTCAACTCTCCTGGGCGGCAACCATGCTCGCCTACCAGTCTCGATCGCCCGATCCGGAACTCGTCGGCGAGCGCTGGCGGGAGATGTGGCTGGAGCGCCTCGAGAACGAGCCATTCTTCCTGGAGGAATGGCTGGAGCACCAGCGCCGCGACGATTTCTGGCGGCATGGCTCGATCTCGGAGAATTTCGACGGCTTTCCGATCCCGGCGCTGGTGATCGCCGGATGGGCGGACGGCTACCGCAACACGCCCATCAAGGCGGTCGAGGGGCTCGGCGGCAAGGCCAAGGCGCTCATCGGCCCCTGGGTCCACAAATATCCGCATTTCGCCTGGCCGAAGCCGCGGGCAGACTTCCTCGGAGAGGCGATCCGCTGGTGGAACCGCTGGCTTCGCGACGAAAAGAACGATGCCGAGCAATTGCCGCAGATGCGCGCCTATATCCTCGACGGCCCGAGGCCTGCGGTCAGGCGAAATGAAGACCCGGGCCGCTGGATCGCCAAGGATGTCTGGAGCACGCCGGAAATGCGGACCTTCGCGGTTTCGAGCGAGGGAGGCCTGGCGGCCGGTTCCCCGTCCAGGCGCGGGATCGGCGATGTTTACCTGCGTTCGCCGCTCGATACCGGCACCGCTGCCGGTGAGTATTTCACGCTCAAGCCCGACGCCGAGATGCCCGGCGACCAGCGCATCGACGATGCGGGCTCGCTCACTTTCGACACGCGCCCGCTGCTCGAGGCGGAGGACTATCTCGGCCAGCCGGTGCTCGACCTCGAGCTTTCCTGCAGTGCCGAAACGGCCAATCTCGTCGCGCGTATCGTCGATGTCCATCCGGACGGAACGGCAACCCGCGTCGCCTTCGGCGTCCTCAACCTGGCGCACCGCAACGGCAATGCGCAGCCGGTGCCAATGGAGAAGAACCGCAAGACGCGCGTCACGCTGGTGCTCGATGCCTGCGGCTATCGCTTCCGCGCCGGTCACCGCATACGCCTGTCGCTGTCGACCTCCTATTGGCCGATCATCCTGCCGTCGCCGACCGATCCGGGCGTCACGATCGATACGGCCAGCGTCTCGCTTTCCCTGCCGCTTCTCGGCAACCACCGCGAGATCGTCGTGCCGCAGCCGGCCAATCCCGACCCGTTGCCGCACTATATTGAGCATTCGCCGTCCGAAACGCGCCGCACCGTCGAACGCGACATGACCAAGGGCCTGACGCATTATCGGATCTACGAGAATACCGGCCTCGTCGAGCATCCCGGCACGGGCAATGCGACGCAGGACATCCGCGAAGAAACCTGGACGATCGCGCCGGACGATCCACACTCGATGACGGGCGCTTCGACCTGGACGTGTATTGCGCGGCGTGGGCAGCAATCGCTGAAGACCGTCTCGACCTCCCGCCTCGGCTGTACGGAAAGCGAGTGGATCACCTCCGCCAGGGTCGAGGCTTTCGAGGGAGAGACGAAGATCTTCGAGAAGAGCTTCGAGAAGCGGATCCGGCGGGATTTCATGTGAGGCTCGGCGCGACTGCCCCTCGTCCCGCTACTCGCGACCTGTCGGGCGGGGCCGGGACAATTTCATCGGGTGCTCGCGTTTCCGTGGCTGAGCGCCCGCAACACTTGGACGGCTCTTTCTGCGTCTGCCGCGGGCACGAAAATGTGGTCGTGGTAATAGGCCGCCACCACATTGGCGCTGATGCCCGCCTGCGTCAGTGCGCCGGAAACCGCCGCCGTCAGCCCTACGGCTTCGAGTGCGGAATGGACGCCCAGCGTAATCAGCCGCAAAACCGGCCCATAGGAAAGTCCCGCCGTCTCGGCACGAGCCTGCTCGAGGATGAGCGTCATCCCCTCATTTTCGCGAAAGGTTCCGATCGGCTCAAGCGCGAACCAGGCCGCAGCACGACTTTCAACCGTGCAATAGACATATTCGCCGTCATGTAGCACCGGCTCCATTTCTGCCAGCAGCCGCTGGAGATCGGTCTCGCCGCTCATCGCCGACTCAAGCCGTGCCGGTCAATCGTGCCACAGCTTGCACGAGACGGACGAAGCCGTCCCGCGCACCGGGGCTCATGTGGCGCGCTCGAAGCCAGGAATGCACCATCTGCGGCTCTTCCTGGTAGGTGACGTCCACGCCGGCCTGGGCGAGCCGGGCTGCATAGGCGCGCGCATCATCCCGCAGCGGATCGAAATGCGCTCCAGTGATATAGGCGGGGGGAAGCCCGGACAGGTCCGCGGCCTTCAGCGGGTGCGCAAACGGCTCATCCGCCGGCGCTTTCAGCACCTCGCGGTAATAGTCGACGTCGGCGGTGGAAAGCAGCGGCGCCTCGGCCATCTCGATATAGGAGCCGCGCGTCAGATCGCCGCCGAGGCCGGGATAGATCAGAACCTGGCCGACGATGCCGGCGAGCCCCTCAGCCTTCGCTTTCAGTACGATTCCGGCTGACAGGTTGCCGCCGGCGCTGTCGCCGGCGACGACGAGCGGACGCCCATCGGCAAGAAGCGCTTCGAGCACGTCATAGCAGTCTTCGAGGGCTGCGGGCCATAGATGTTCGGGGGCAAGGCGATAGTCTACCGACACCAGCTCGACCCGTGCACCATGGGCAAGCTCGGCGCAGATCGCATCATGGCTCTCAAGCGAGCCGACAACGAAGCCGCCGCCATGGATATAGAGAACGCGCGTCTCGCTCGCGACCTCCGCTGGACGGTAGTACCGCACCGGAATTCGTCCCGCCAGCCGCTCGTCCCGCCGGGTCAGCCCTTCGGGAGACGGCGCGTCGAATTCGGCGCAGAGTGCATCGTACCATTGCCGTTGCTGCTCGACGGAGGCATTGACCGCGTCGGCGGGATAGAACGCCTCGCAACGTTGGTGAAAGGCGCGAATCCCCGCTTCTGTCGGCATCGGCTTTGTCGTTTTCGAATCCATCCCGTTACCCCCTCACCGCACCTTAACAGCGTCGCTCCGGCGTGCACGACGAAATGCGTCACCCCTGCCGCAGTTCACGCCGTGCTTGCGTTCCCTGCGGCGCACGGTGTTAATTCGCACATGGCATTCACACTCCGGCAGTTGCAATATTTCGTCGCCGTCGCCGAGCAGGGCTCGGTCACCCGCGCGGCGCAGAACCTCTCCATCTCTCAATCATCGATCACCGAGGCAATCAAGGAGCTCGAAACCGATCTCGGGGTCGAGCTCTTCGACCGGCACCCCCGCGGCCTTGCGATCACCCATAACGGGCATCAGTTTCTGCGCCACGCGACCAAGATCCTCGCCGATGTCTCCGATGCGCGGCGCAGCTTCTCCGACAGCCGCGAGGAACGCGGCGGCAAGCTCAATCTCGGGGTCACGTCCCTCGTCGCCGGCTACGTGCTCTCCGACCTGCTTGCCCGCTACCGCCGCGCCTGCCCCGGCATCGAGGTGAGCGCCATCGAGGACAACGGCTCCTATCTCGAGCACCTCCTGATCGGCGGCGAGCTCGACGTCGCCGTGATGGTCATTTCGAACCTGCGCGACCGCATGGCGCTGCAGGCGGAAATCCTGGAAACCTCCCCTTACCGACTGTGGCTGCCGATCGGCCACCCGCTCGTCAGCGCCGACATCATCTCGGTCGAGGATATCGCAAGAGAACCGCTGATCATGTTGACGGTGGACGAGATCGAGGAGAATACCGGCAAACTCCTGACGGCGCTCGGCGCGCGTCCGCATGTCGCCTTCCGCACCCGCTCCGTGGAGGCGGTCAGAAGCCTGGTCGCGACCGGTGCCGGCATCGCGCTTTTGCCTGATCTCGTCTACCGACCGTGGTCGCTCGAAGGCGACCGGATCGAAAGCCGCGACGTTTCCGGGGCGCTGCCGGTCGTGCAGGTCGGCATGGTCTGGCGCAAGGGTTCGAGCCTGCCCCAGTCCGCGCGCGATTTCGTCGGCGTGGCCGAAGCGCTGCGCAGCGCCCGCCCGCGATGAACCGCGATATCGGAAATCCCGATATCGGCGTTCTGATTAATGAATTTGCGAATACGGAGAAACCAAGGCACGCTTCGATCCGGGAACAAAGCCGCTAACGGCATGAAACTGGGGAGACTTCCGATGAAGCAGATCCTGAAATCCTGCACGGCACTTACCCTGTCGCTGGGCCTCGCCGCCCCCGCGCTGGCGCAGGAGCCGCTGAAAGAGCTCGGTCAGGGCGAAGGTGCGCTCTCGATCGTCGCCTGGGCGGGCTATATCGAGCGCGGCGAGACCGACAAGAACTACGACTGGGTCACCGATTTCGAGAAGAAGACGGGTTGCAAGGTCAGCGTCAAGACGGCGGCGACCTCCGACGAAATGGTCGCGCTGATGAACGAAGGCGGTTTCGACCTGGTGACAGCCTCCGGAGACGCATCGCTGCGCCTCGTGGCTGGAAAGCGCGTCCAGCCGATCAATACAGATCTCATCCCCAGCTGGAAAACGATCGACGAACGCATGCAGAACGCCCCGTGGCACACCGCCAACGGCGTCCATTACGGCACCCCCTATGTCTGGGGCCCGAACGTGCTGATGTACAACACCGAAGCCTTCAAGGATCAGCCGCCGAAGAGCTGGAAAGTCGTCTTCGAGGAGATGACGCTGCCCGACGGCAAGTCCAACAAGGGCCGCGTCCAGGCCTATGACGGCCCGATCCATGTCGCGGACGCCGCCAACTACCTGATGGCGCACAAGCCCGATCTCGGCATCAAGGATCCTTACGAGCTCAACGAAGATCAGTACAAGGCCGCACTCGATCTGTTGCGCACCCAGCGCACCCTCGTCGGCCGCTACTGGCACGACGCGATGATCCAGATCGACGACTTCAAGAACGAGGGCGTCGTCGCCTCCGGCTCCTGGCCCTTCCAGGTCAACCTGATGCAAGCGGAGAAGCAGCCGATCGCTTCCGTCATCCCGGAAGAAGGCGTGACGGGCTGGGCCGATACGACCATGCTGCATGCCGACAGCGAGCATCCGAACTGTGCCTATATGTGGATGGAGCATTCGCTCTCGCCGAAGGTCCAGGGCGATGTATCCGCCTGGTTCGGCGCCAATCCCTCGGTCGGTGCCGCCTGCAAGGGCAACGATCTTCTGACCGACGAGGGTTGCAAGACCAACGGCTATGACGACTTCGAGAAGGTCAAGTTCTGGAAGACGCCCGTGACGAAATGTGAAAGCCAGGGCGAATGCGTGCCCTATCATCGCTGGGTCTCCGACTATATCGGCGTCATCGGCGGGCGGTAAGCCGGTCTCAACAGCGTCGCAAGCGTCGCCCCTCATCCTGGCCGTCTCCCGCTCGCGGGAAGAGGGAACGCCTCCGCAAAGCCCTCGCCCCGAAATACAGGCGAGGCACCGGCCGCGAGTCCCTTCTCCCCGCAAGCGGGGAGAAGGTGCCAGCAGGCGGATGAGGGGCAACAATTACCTGGAGCATTCCTATGACCGCCGTCCTCTTCGACAATGTTTCCCGCTATTTCGGCGCCGTCCGTGCCGTCGATCGCGTGAACCTTGCGATCGCCGAGGGCGAGTTCTTCGCGATGCTCGGTCCGTCGGGCTCTGGCAAAACCACCTGCCTGAGGCTGATGGCAGGCTTCGAGCAGCCGACCGGAGGCCATATCGAGATCTTCGGCGAGACTACCGAAGGCGTGCCGCCGTACCGGCGAAGCGTCAATACCGTCTTCCAGGACTACGCCCTCTTCCCGCATCTCTCCATTCTCGACAACGTCGCCTATGGCCTGATGGTCAAGGGCGTCGGACGTGAGGAGCGCCGCAGGGCGGCCGAGGATGCGCTCGCCATGGTGAAGCTTCCGGGCTACGGCACGCGCCGGCCCGGACAGCTTTCCGGCGGCCAGCGCCAGCGCGTGGCGCTCGCCCGCGCGCTCGTCAACAAGCCCAAGGTTCTGCTTCTCGACGAGCCGTTGGGCGCGCTCGATCTGAAGCTTCGCGAACAGATGCAGGAGGAATTGAAGACGCTGCAGAAGTCCCTCGGCATCACCTTCGTCTTCGTCACCCATGATCAGGGCGAAGCCCTGTCGATGGCCGACCGGATCGCCGTGTTCAACGAGGGCCGTATTCAGCAGCTCGGAAGCCCGGAAGAAGTCTACAATCGCCCGCAGACCCGTTTCGTCGCCGATTTCGTCGGCTCCTCCAACGTGCTTTCCGAGGACCTCTGCCGCAGATTGGGACTGAAGGCTTCCTTCGCGAGCCTCCGCCCGGAGGCCGTTGCCATCGCGCCGCCGAGCGACGGAGCGCTGAGCCTTTCCGGCACCGTCGCTTCGCAGAGCTTCCTCGGCGCCACCAACCGCATCGTGATCGACGTCGAAGGTGCCCGCATCGCCGTGGCGAGCCCGGCGGCGCGTCGCGTTCCCGCCGTCGGCAGTCCGGTCACGATCAGCTTCGCCGCGCACGACCTCCACCCGATGGAGGACGCATGACAATCGTCGCCGAAAGCATCATTCTTCCGCAGCGCCCCAGCCCGGCCGGCCGCCTTTCGGATTTTTTCTGGCGGCACCCGCATGTGCTGCTGGCGATCTTTCTCGCACCGCCGCTTCTGTGGCTCGGGATCGTCTATCTCGGTTCGCTCTTCGCGCTGCTCCTGCAGAGCTTCTTCTCTATCGACGACTTCTCCGGGCTCATAAATTACGAGTTCACGCTTGCGACCTATCGTCAGCTCTTGAGCGAAGCCAATCTCGACATCATCATCCGCACCGTCTCGATGGCCGCTCTGGTGACGCTCGTTTCGGCGCTCATTGCCTTTCCGATCGCCTATTACGCCGCCCGCTACGCGCGCGGGAAATGGAAGGCGCTCTTCTATCTCGCCGTCATGCTGCCGCTCTGGTCGAGCTATCTCGTCAAGATCTATGCCTGGAAGCTGATCCTCGCCAAGGAAGGCATCCTGACCTGGTTCTTCGCAAAGCTGAACCTTCTCTGGCTGATCGATGCCTGGTTATCTCTTCCGGTGGTCGGCGGCAACTCGCTGTCGGTCAGCTATACGGGCACCTTCATCGTCTTCGTCTATGTCTGGATGCCGTTCATGATCCTGCCTATCCAGGCGGCGCTCGAGCGCGTGCCGGCCAATCTGGTCGAAGCCTCGTCGGACCTCGGCGGAACGCCCGCCCAGACCTTCCGCCATGTGCTCTTTCCGCTCGCGCTGCCGGGCATCGTCGCCGGATCGATCTTCACCTTCTCGCTGACGCTCGGCGACTACATCATTCCGCAGATCGTCGGCTCGTCGCGGCTCTTCATCGGTCAGGCCGTCTACGCGCAGCAGGGCACCGCCGGAAACATTCCGCTCGCGGCCGCCTTCACGGTCGTGCCGATCGTCATCATGGGCGCCTATCTCTGGATGGCCAAACGCATGGGGGCCTTCGATGCGCTCTGAGAAGGCGAACTCCGCTCCATTGGGTCTGAAGATCGCTGCCGCCGCCGGGCTCGCCTTCCTGCATCTGCCGATCCTGCTGATTTTTCTCTACGCTTTCACCACCGAGGAAAAGAGCTACCAGTTTCCGCCGCCGGGGCTCACCACGCAATGGTTCGCCGTCGCCTGGAACCGGCCGGATGTCTGGGCGGCGCTGACGCTCTCCGTCAAGGTCGCCTCGATCGCGACGGCGGTCGCCCTCGTCCTCGGCACCCTCTGCGCCGCGGCCGTCAGCCAGACCCGCTTCTTCGGCCGCGAGACGATCTCGCTCCTCGTTATCCTGCCGATCGCGCTTCCCGGCATCATCACCGGCATTGCGCTGCGTTCGGCCTTCTCCATGGCCGACATTCCCTTCTCCTTCTGGACCATCGTGCTCGGCCACGCGACCTTCTGCATCGTCGTCGTCTACAACAATGCGGTCGCCCGTTTCCGCCGGATTTCCGGCTCGCTGATCGAGGCTTCCATGGATCTCGGCGCCGACGGTTTCCAGACCTTCCGCTACGTGATCCTGCCGAACATCGGCACGGCCCTGCTCGCCGGCGGCATGCTCGCCTTCGCGCTTTCCTTCGACGAGGTGATCGTGACGACCTTCACGGCCGGGCAGCAATCGACCCTGCCGATCTGGATGCTCGAAGAGCTGATCCGCCCGCGTCAGCGCCCGGTGACCAACGTCGTCGCCATGGTCGTCGTGATGGCCACCTTCCTGCCGATCCTCGGCGCGTATTACCTGACCCGCGACGGCGACCAGATCGCCGGCGCCGGCAAATGACATTTCGCACTTGAAGGGAGAACAGACATGGACACCCAGCTCTTGATCGGATCGCGCTTCGAAGCCGGAACCGAGGCCGAGGAACACATTCTCAATCCGAGGACGGGCGCCGGGATCATCGACCTCGCCGAGGCCTCCCACGCGCAGATCGACGCCGCCGTCGACGCTGCCGAGCGCGCCTTCGTCGGCTGGTCGCAGACGACGCCGGCCGAACGCTCCAACGCCCTCTTGAAGGTCGCCGATGCCATCGAGAAAGAAGCCGACGAATTCGCCGCGCTGGAGGCGCTGAACTGCGGCAAGCCGATCAATGCGGTGAAGAACGACGAGTTGCCCGCAATCATCGACTGCTGGCGCTTCTTCGCCGGCGCGGTGCGCAATCTGCATGCGCCGACGGCGGGCGAGTATCTGCCGGGCCATACGTCGATGATCCGCCGCGACCCGATCGGGGTCGTCGGCTCGATCGCGCCGTGGAACTATCCCCTGATGATGATGGCCTGGAAGCTGGCGCCGGCAATCGGCGGCGGCAACACCGTCGTCTTCAAGCCATCCGAGCAGACGCCGCTGACGGCGCTGAAGCTCGCGCGGCTCCTCGCCGACATTCTCCCCGAAGGCGTCGTCAACGTCATCACCGGCCGCGGCGAAACCGTCGGCAATGCGCTGATCAACCATCCGAAGGTCGGCATGGTATCGATCACCGGCGACATCGCCACCGGCAAGAAGGTGCTCGCGGCCGCCGCCAAGACGGTGAAGCGCACCCATCTCGAGCTCGGCGGCAAGGCGCCGGTCATCGTCTATGACGACGCCGACCTCGAGGCGGTGGTCAACGGCATCCGCACCTTCGGCTACTACAATGCCGGACAGGACTGCACCGCCGCCTGCCGCATCTATGCCGAAGCCGGAATCTACGAGAAACTCGTCGCCGACCTCACATCGGCCGTCTCGACCATCCGCTACAATCTCGACGACGACACGGAAAACGAGATCGGTCCGCTGATCTCCAGGCGCCAGCGCGACCGCGTGGCAAGCTTCGTCGAAAGGGCCGCCGATCAGAAGCACATCGAGATCACCACCGGCGGCGGCACGGGCAGCGAGCAAGGCTTCTTCTTCCAACCGACGGTCGTCGCGGGCGCCACTCAGGAGGACGAGATCGTCCGCCGCGAAGTCTTCGGCCCGGTCGTCTCCGTCACGCGCTTCACCGGAAAGGACGATGCCGTGGCCTGGGCGAACGACAGCGATTATGGCCTCGCCTCCTCGGTCTGGACGAAGGACATCAGCAAGGCGATGCGAGCGGCATCCCGCCTGCAATATGGCTGCACCTGGATCAACACCCATTTCATGCTGACCAACGAAATGCCGCATGGCGGCATCAAGCAGTCGGGCTATGGCAAGGACATGTCGGTCTATGCGCTGGAGGACTACACCGCCGTCCGTCACATCATGATCAATCACGGCTGAATTTTACGCGCCCCTGCCGGCGACCTTCTGCCGCCGGTCCGGCGAGGCGGCCCGCGGCAGCCTCGCCGCGGTCCCTCGCTTCCTCGAGAGAGGTGAGAGCGCTTCCAGGAAAGTGTAACGGTTCTCCGTCCGGAAGTGCGTTGGATCAATCGGTTAGAGCATTTCAAGGTTTCCATGAAACATTGAAATGCTCTGGGGGGCATGCCGCGTCGCACTCCACTTGCCCATCCAAACCCTCACGGGCCGTCCGCTCCCCTGCCCGCGCATTCGCCGATGTTGCACTTTTCACACATACTTCCGGAACATGACTGAAAAAGTCATGAAAAGAGCTTGCGCCCGCAACAATCATGAGTGAATAGCTCATCTTATAGAACATAACTTATATCTCTATAAGGTTGCGTTGCATGCCCTCGAAATCCGCCTTCCTCCTGCCCCTCATTCGCGCTGCCCTCGCCGGAACGTCCGCCCTCGCCCTTGTCGCCACGGCCCAGGCGCAGCAAGCAGAACAGGAAGCCGCTTCCGGCGGCAATTCGACCGAGCTCGAAACGCTGGTGGTCAACGGCAGTGGCGGCGTGATCACGGCCGAAGGCTATGTCGGCATCAGCAGCGCCACGGGCGCCAAAGTCGACACGCCGTTCCTCGAGACTCCACAATCGATTTCCACGGTGACCGAACAGCAATTGAAGGACCGCAACCCGCAGACGCTGCTGGAGACGCTCGCCTATACGCCGGGCACGCGCGTCGGCGCCTATGGTTTCGATCCTCGCTTCGACGCATTCTTCGTCCGCGGTTTCGACGTAACCTTTACCGGCATCTTCCGCGACAATCTCCGCCAGCCGGCGGCTGTCGACTCGGTCTTCAAGAACGAACCCTACGGGCTCGAAGGCGTTTCGATCCTGCGCGGACCCTCCTCGGCCCTCTACGGCGCAACAGGCGCCGGCGGTCTTTACAACCTCATCACCAAGCGGCCGACGGAAGATGCGCTGAGAGAGGTGCAGGTCCAATACGGCAGTCACGACCGCTATCAGGGCCAGTTCGACTTCTCGGGCCCGGTGAACGAGACCGACCCGGTCTATTATCGCCTGACCGGCCTGCTGCGCGATGCCGACACCGAGCAGGTCGGCCTTGCGGACGACCGCGCCTATATCGCACCGGCATTCACCTGGAAGCCGGACGAAGACACGAAGCTGACGGTTCTCGGCGAGTATTCGCGCACCAAGACCGGAGGCACCGCGACCTATTACAACGACCCGCTGACCGGCGAAGTGACCGACATATTTGCCGGCAACCCTGACTTCAACGCTTCGATACAGAAGCAGGGACGCATCGGCTACGAATTCGAGCACCGGCTCAACGACACCTTCGTCTTCCGCCAGAATGCGCGTGTATCCACGCTGAACATCGACGCCGACTGGGACTTCGCCTACGCCCCGAACGCTGACGACCCGACTTTGCTCGACAGCGCCGCCGGCACCTATGACGAGCGGCTGACCGCGTTCGTCATCGACAACCAGCTCGAAGCAAAATTCGACACCGGCGCTCTGGAGCATACGCTGCTTGCGGGGATCGACTATACGAAACTGCGTTTCCGTGCGCTCGACGGACGCGGCGTGTCGCCGCCGCTCGATACCGACAATCCGACGCAGGGGCGTCCGGTCGACCCGATAGACTTCAACACCCGTACGGTCCAGGACCAGTGGCAGCTCGGCACATATCTGCAAGACCAGATCCGCTACGACGCCTGGACGTTGACGGTGGGCGGACGCTACGACTGGGTATCGACCGATACGGACACCACCGACCTTGCCAGCGATTCGCTGACGTCGGTTTCGCAGAAGGACAAGGAGTTCTCCGGCCGCATAGGGCTCACCTACCAGACCGACTTCGGACTGGCGCCCTATATAAGCTACTCGACGGCCTTCACACCCAATGCTGGCACCAACCAGGAAACGCACCAGCCGTTCAAACCGACCGAGAGCGAACAACAGGAGGTCGGCGTCAAGTACCTCCTGCCGAACAGCAATACGCTGATCACCGCCGCTCTCTTCAACATCGATCAGAAGAATGGCCTTTATTTCGAGGCCGACGGCGTCACCAACATACAGGTCCAGCGCGGCAAACTGCGTTCGCGCGGTTTCGAAATCGAAGCGAACACCAGCCTTGACAACGGCCTTTCGCTTATCGCTTCTTACGCCTATACCGACGTCAAGATCATTCAAGGCCCCGAAGGCACGATCGGCAACTATGTATCTTCCGCACCACAGCATATGGCGTCGATCTGGGCCCATTATACATTGCCGGAAGATAGCCCGTTTTACGGGTTCAGCCTGGGTGGAGGCGCGCGTTTCGTGGGATCGAGTTACGGTAATGACGAAAACACCTTCAAGAATAGTTCGCGCGTTCTCTTCGATGCTTCTGTCGGCTACGATTTCGCAGCGATCGACCAGAAATATGACGGTCTGCATCTGCAGGTGAATGCCACCAATCTCTTCGACCGCCGCGAGGCCGTGTGCACTGCCGGCTACTGCCATCGCGATCAGGGCCGCATGGTCATCGGCTCGCTGCGTTACAACTGGTGAGCTCATGACAACAGCCGGGCATGGAAGCGTGGCGGTAATCGACGAGCCGAAAGGTCTGTCGGCGGCCTTTGCCGGCCCGCATGCCTGGTGCAACGAGAAGATGATGCTGTCGGCTAATCTTTCCGACGGCATTTCGCTGCCGGAATTTTTCGCTTCCGGCGCCTTCGACCGGACGCTCTCGCACTATGCCGAGGCCTCCGGCGGCACCGACCGCCGCGCCGTCGCCTCCATGTGGTCGCTCTACTATTTCTCGGCCCTGACCATCCCCTATGTCGTCGCCCGGGTGCTGGACCACCAGGCGCTGCCGGCGGATTTCGACCAAATGACGGTGGCGCTCTCGGACGACGGGCTGCCCCGCGCCTTCGGGGTCGCGACGGCAGGTCAGTGGCGCGACGATGACGGGCGTGACATCTTCGCCTTGATCGGCTCGCTCATGGACGAGCATCTTGCCAAGGTGGTCCCGCATCTCAAGGCAGCCGGCGGCATATCGCCGAGGCTCGCCTGGAACAATGCCGCCGTTTACATCGATTATGCGCTTCGAACCGCGGGGACCGACCCCATGAGCGACCAGGCCGATGCCATGGTCGGCTGCCGTCTGATGCCCAACGGCGCTCCCAATCCTTTCTTCGACTGTCTGCGTCAGGAGGAAGAGGACGGGACGCGCGTCTGTCGGCGCAAGATCTGCTGTCTGAGATATCTCCTCCCCGGCATTCCGAGCTGCGGCAGCCTCTGCGCCCTTCCAAGCCAAAGGAAACAATAGCTTGTCTCGTCGATTCCCACGCCGCCGCGGCCTCTTCCTTCAGGCCATTGCCCTCCTGTCGATCCTCTTCTTCCCGTTCGCCGCGCTGGCGCAGGCACAATGGCCGATCACGGTCACGGACGCAGTCGGAAGACAGGTAACGATCCCCGCGCCCCCCAAGGCGGTGCTTCTCGGCAGCGGCTTCAATCTCGTCGCCCTCTCGGTCATCCATCCGGACCCGGTAAGTCTGCTCGCCGGCTGGTCCGGCGACATGAAAGGCGACAATCCGGAAATCTATGAGAGCTTCGTTCGCAAGTTTCCGAAGCTCGCAGACGTGCCGCTGATCGACGACGGCAGCGGACCGGGCCTTTCCTTCGAAACGATCCTGACGCTGAAGGCCGATCTTGCGGTTCTTGCCAATTGGCAGGCGGATACGGAAGCGGGCCAGCGTGCGATGGAATACCTCGAGAGCACCGGCGTGCCCGTCATCGTCGTGGACTTCAACAACGAAGCACTCAAAAACACGCCTGCCAACATACGTCTCCTCGGCAGGGTCTTCGAGAGAGAAGAACAGGCGGAGGAGTTCGCCCGCTTCTATGAGGAACGTCTTGCCCGCATCCGCGACCGCGTCGCCAAGAGTTCCGAGCCCGGCCCTAAAGTCCTCATGGAAGCGTTTCCCGCGCCAGACCGTTGCTGCTGGGCCTACGGCGTCGGCGGATTGGGCGAATTCATCGCCGTCACCGGCAGCCGCAACATCGCCGAGGGCGCGCTGCCGCGCCCGGGCGGCATGATGAACGCGGAGGCCGTCATGGCCGAGAACCCGGACGTCTATATCGCCACCTCGTCGCCGGGCGGCAAATATAGCGGCTTTTCGATCGGGCCCGGCGTCAAGGCCGAAGAGGCGGAGCGGACCCTGGCGCAGGCCGTGGACAAACCGGTGATGGAGAGCATCGCGGCCGTCCGCAACGGGCGGGTGCACGGCCTCTGGAATTTCTTCAACGCCGTTCCGCTGAACATCGTCGCAGCGGAAGCCTTTGCCTCCTGGCTTCGCCCCGACCTCTTCCCCGACGTCGATCCCGCGGCGACGCTTGCCGAAATCGACCGGCGCTTCGCTGCAGTTCCCTTCGAGGGCACCTACTGGATCAGTTTGAAGAAATGACCGCCGGCTGAACCTGCCCCGGATTGGCAGAAGGGTGTCGGCCGGGCGTACCCCAAAGATTGCCAGCGCCGCCTCGCCCTATATAAGGTTCTCGCAGGAGGAACTTCATGGCGTGGCTGATTGCGTTACCGTTGGGCTTGGCGATCGTGTATCTCGCGGCCCGTTACGGTCGCTTCCGCAGCTGGATCGAGCCGGTCCTGTCCATTGCGGTTGCGCTGGGGCTCAGCGTCGCTTTTCTCGTCTGGCTGAACGAAGCTGCTCCGGACAAAGCCCCGGAGCCGGCCCCGAGCCGGCCCGCCGCCGGGCTGACCGTCGCCGACATCACCCTGCGGGACATGGCGTTCGAACCGAACGAAACCGAGCGCACCTTTCGGGTCCGTGGCACCGCAGCCAATGCGTCGGACGTCACGCTCGAATATTTTCGTCTCACGGTGACGCTCGAGGACTGCCCGCAGGACGCCTGCAAACGTATCGGCGAGGATACGGCTCTCATCCTGCTCCGGGTGCCGGGCGGCCAGAACCGCCCATTCGAGACGTTCCTGACCTTCCCCTACAGGCCGGATGAAGCGCCGACTGCGCCGAAATGGACCTATAGGGTAAGCGAGGTCAGAGGTGCCGGTCGACGCTAACGGCGAATCGACACGTCAACAAAAGATGCCGAACCGCTCCCGTATCGCCCGGTCGGCCTCCGCCGAGATCAGCGACGGGGCAGCGTCTGCCAGGATGCGGTTCTTCCTCTCGATGGCGCGGGCGACGAGATCCGGCCGGCCGATCTCGACCCATTCCTTCGGGCTCGTGCGGTCGGCGACGGCCGGATAGATATATTCCGTCTGCATCAGCCCGAGTGTCTGCGGATGGCCAAGATAGTGGCCGGGGCCGTCGAGGCAGACCGAACGCATGGTCTCGAGCGAAACCGAATCCTCCGTTACGTCGATGCCGCGGATGCAGCGCTGCACCTGGCCCAGCATGTCGTCTCCGAGCACCAGCGACTCCAGGCAGAAGCCGAGGAGCGATGCATGCATGCCGACCGCCTCGTAGACCATGTTGAGCCCCGAAAGCCCCGCCATCACGTTGGAGATCGCCTGTTCCCAGCCGGCCTGCATGTCGGGAAGCTTCGCATCCGCGATGCCGGCGGCGGCGCCGCCGGGCAGGCGATAGAACTGGTGCATCTGCGCGCAGCCTGCGGTCAGCAGAGCCTGTTCGCCGGAGCCGCCGGACATGGCGCCCGTCCTCAGATCGGAGACGAACGGCCAGGTGCCGAAGACGGCCGGATGGCCGGGCGAAAGCGCGTTGACGTAGACGACGCCGGCAAGGCACTCGGCAACCGCCTGCACGATGGCGGTCGCGAGCGGCGCCGGGGCAGTCGCCCCCGCCTGTCCGGCGGATAGCAGCAGGACCGGCATGCCGCCACGGATGCACTTCTCCATGGTGATGCAGCTTTCCTCGGCGAATTTCATCGGCGGTACGACAAAGCAGTTCGAGTTCGAAACGAAGGGCCGCTCCCGCCACTTGTCCTCGCCGCCTGCGATCATGTGAATGAGGTCGAAGCAACCCTCCACATGCGACGGATCGGAGAAGCTCGTGCCGACATGCTTCGTCGTCCCGGCGCAGCAGGCGTAGAGCGTGTTGATGTCCATCAGGAAATTGTCTGAAACGTCCCGGCAGACCATGGCTCGCTGGAAGAAATGGACATTGTCCAGGTGATGGACGAGCTGCGCCGCGTTCAGGAGATCCTTGGCGGTCGATTCGCGGTATTCGCGCTTCTCGACGTCGACCACGTGAACCGCCGCGCCCGCTGTACCGTAATAGACGCGCGTGCCGCTGAGTTCGAGGTCCTGTTTCGGATCGCGCGCGTAAAGGGTGATGTCGCGCGCGGCGATGGCCAGCATGTCCTCGACCAGTGCACGCGGGAAGCGGAGTCGTCCATCCTCGCCGAGGATAGCCCCGGCGCCGGTCATGATCTCGACGCCGGATCGCGGCGCGTTGGCAAGGCCGATCTGTTCCAGCGCATCGAGCGCCGCCTCGTGAATCCGTCTGACGTTGGCCTCCGTCAGCGGCTTGTACTGTCCGCCGGAAAGGCCCGGACGAACGGGGCGGATGTTTTCGGCGAGCGGCGACGAACGAAGCGCAACGCGCGCCGCCCGTCCGCCGGACCGTCTCGAAGCCGCAACTGCGCATTCCTCAGCCATCATTCATCTCCCAATGGCGCTGTCGTCGTCTGTTCTTTGCCCCTCTCCCTCGGTTTTCGCACCCGGGGGTGGGCTGCACGGCATCTCACTTCTCCCCGTCAAAACGGGGAGAAGTGCCGGCAGGCGTATGGGGGCAGTCTTTTCAGGCCCGCACCCGCTCCGCCTTCGGGTCGTACATCGGCTTCAGCGAAGCCTCGGCCCTGACCCGCGTTCCGGCGATTTCGATCTCGTAAGCGGAAGCCAGCACATCGGCCTCGCTTTCACCCTGGCAGGCCACATAGCCGAGCCCGATCGCACCCCCGAGATGGTGGCCGTAATTGCCCGACGTGATCGTGCCGACGATCTCTCCGTCGCGCACGATCGCTTCGTTGTGGAAGAGCAACGGCTCCGGATCTGAAAGCCGGAACTGCACCAGCCGGCGCGAAAGACCCTCGTCGCGCTTGGTGAGCACCGCCTCGCGGCCGATGAACTCGCCTTTTCTGGGCTTCACCGCAAAGCCGAGCCCCGCTTCGAGCACATGATCCTCGTCGGTGATATCGTGGCCGAAATGCCGGAAGGCTTTCTCGATCCGGCAGCTATCGAGCGTATGAAGGCCACAGAGCTTCAGCCCGACATCGGCCCCCTCCAGTTCCAGTGTCTCGAACACATGCGCCGCCTGGTCGGTGGAGACGTAGAGCTCCCATCCGAGTTCGCCGACATAGGTGACACGGTGGGCGCGGGCGAGGCCCATCCCGATCTCTATCTCGCGGGCGGTGGCGAAGGGGTGCGCCTCGTTGGAAAAATCATTCGGGCTCACCCTCTGCATGAGCTCGCGTGCCCTTGGCCCCATGACGCAGAGCACGCTTTCGGCAGCGGTGACGTCGGTGATCACCACGAACTCGTCGCGGACATGTTTTCGCAGCCAGGCAAGATCGCGCTGCAGCGTGGCCCCCGGCACGACGAGGAAGAAGGTGGTCTGCGAAAGCCGCGTGACGGTCAGGTCGCTTTCGATGCCGCCGCGGGCGTTCAGCATCTGGGTGTAGACGACACGGCCGGGCTCGACATTCATCTCGTTGGCGCAAAGCCGCTGCAGGAAAGCGAGCGCATCGCGGCCCTCGACGCGGATCTTGCCGAAGGAGGTCATGTCGAAAAGGCCGACCCCATTGCGGACGGCGAGATGCTCCTCCCGCTGGTTTTCGAACCAGTTCTGCCGTTTCCACGAATAGCGGTATTCGCGCTCCTGGTCGTCCCTTGCGAACCAGTTTGGCCGCTCCCATCCCGCCACTTCGCCGAAGACGGCACCGCGCGCCTTCAGATGTTCGTGGATGGGCGAGCGGCGAACGCCGCGGGCGGTCGCCATCTGGCGATAGGGGAAATGATCGGCGTAAAGCAGACCCAGCGTCTCGCTGACACGTTCCTTGAGGTAGGAACGGTTCTTCTGGAAGGGCTGCGCCCGGCGGATATCGACCTCCCAGAGATCGAAGGGCGGCTCGCCGTCGTTCATCCACTGCGCCAGCGCCATGCCGGCGCCTCCCGAGGAGACGATCCCGATCGAATTGTAACCGGCTGCCACCCAGTAGCCCTTGAGCTCCGGCGCCTCGCCGAGATAGTAGCGGTCGTCTGGCGTGAAGCTTTCCGGGCCGTTGAAGAAGGTGTGGATGCCCGCCGTTTCAAGCATCGGCATGCGGTTGACGGCCATTTCGAGGATCGGGGCGAAATGGTCGAAGTCCTCCGGCAGCTGGTCGAAACAGAAATCCTCGCGGATGCCTTCCATGCCCCAGGGCTTCGCCTTGAGCTCGAAGGCGCCGATCAGCATCTTGCCGGCATCTTCCTTGTAGTAGGTGCACTCGTCCGGCACGCGCAGCACCGGCAGGCGGCTGAGGTGAGGTATCGCCTCGGTGACGATATAGAAGTGCTCGCAGGCGTGCAGCGGCACGGTGACGCCGGATTGCCGGGCAAGCTCCCTGCCCCACATGCCGGCGCAGTTGACGACATTCTCCGTCTCGATCGTGAAGCTCTCGCCGTTCTGCTCGCAGGTGACGCCGGTTATTCGGCCGTCCTTCTTCAGCACCGAGGTGACTTTCACGCCCTCGACGATTGTCGCACCGTTCTGCCGCGCACCCTTGGCAAGCGCCATGGCGATGTTGGCCGGATCACACTGGCCGTCGAGCGGCAGGTGGACCGCCGCCTTCACGTCGGCAACGTTGAGGTGGGGGTAAAGCTCCTTGACCTCGTCGGGCGTGATCTCGCGTACGTCGACGTTGAAGGCGCGCGCCAGCGAGGCCTGCCGGTAGATCTCTTCCTTGCGCTCTTCCGTCAGCGCCACGGTGATCGAGCCGTTCTGGCGCATGCCGGTAGCGATGCCGGTTTCCGCCTCGAGCTTCACGTAAAGATCGGCCGAGTATTTCGCGAGCCGTGTCATGTTCTGCGAAGCGCGCAGCTGGCCAATCAAACCGGCCGCATGCCAGGTCGTGCCACAGGTCAACTGCTTGCGCTCGAGCAGAACCACATCGGTCCAGCCGAGCTTCGCCAGATGATAGGCGACCGAGCAGCCGGAAACGCCACCGCCGATGATGACCACACGCGCTTTTGCGGGAATGGGCTTCGTCATGCCTTCAGTCTTTCATTCGAGGGATCCCAGAGCGGCTGGTCCGGCTGGACGACGGCCTTGAAGCGGTCGCCGAAAATCTCTACCTCGACCTCCTGGCCGGGAACGGCCAGATCGGCGCGCAGCATGCCGAGTGCGATCGACTTGCCGGTGCGGTAGCCCCAGTTTCCGGACGTGGTCTCGCCGACGACCTCGCCGCCCGACCAGAGCGTCGACATATAGGGCGCGTCGCAATCGCCGGGCTCTACCGTCAGCGTCACGAAGCGNCGCCCTGCTGCTTCTCACGCTCCAGGGCGGCCTTGCCCCTGAAATCCGGCTTCGACCAGTCGACGAAGCGTTCGAGCCCGCCCTGCAAAACCGTGTAATCGGTGGAGAGATCGCCCTTCCAGGCGCGGTAACCCTTCTCGATGCGCAGACTGTCGAGCGCTTCCATTCCGAAGGGCTTGAGGCCGTGCTTCTGCCCGGCTTCCCAAACGGCATCGAAGACCGGGGCGGTATCCTCCACTTTCGTGTGGATCTCCCAGCCGAGTTCGCCGGCGAAGGAGACCCGCACGAGCTGGCAATAGCGGCCGGCGATCTGCGCCGTTTGATGCGTCAGCCACCCCTTCGCAAGGTCAGCGTCCGAGACCTCGGCCAGGATCGCGCGCGATTTCGGCCCCGTCAGGATCTGGCAGGCGAATTTCACCGTCACGTCATCCAGCGTGAAGGCGGCGTCCGCCGGGCGATGCTTCTGCAGCCACTCGAAATCATGCCACTGCGCCGTCGCCGCGGTGATCAGGAAGAAGAAATCCTCCTCGATCGCCATGACGGACATTTCGGTGAGGATGCGGCCCTTGTCGTCGGCGAAATAGGCCAGCCCGATGCGGCCGGGCTTCGGTACGCGGCCGGTGATGAGGCCGGAGAGCCAGTCGCGCGCGCCCTCCCCCTTCAGCCGGAAGCGCGAGAAGCCCGGCAGGTCGAGAATGCCGGCGGCATCGCGCACGGCCAGGCACTCCTCCTCGATCCGCTTCGCCCAGGGACCTTCCCTTCCCCAGGTCTGCGTCGCAGCCTCTGACGTGTCGTCGCCGGGTTTAGCGTACCACATGGCGCGTTCCCAGCCGTTATAGGGCTTGAACTGCGCGCCAAGCGCCGCAACGCGATCATGGATCGGCGAGAGCTTCCTGCCGCGCCCGGCCGGCCAGTAGTGCTTCGGGAAATGCATCGCATATTCGTGGCCGTAGATCTCCATCCCCTTGGCGATGCAATAGTCCTGGTCGGTATAGTCCGTGTAACGGCGCGGGTCGCAGGACCACATGTCCCATTCGGTCCGGCCTTCGGTCACCCATTCGGCGAGCACCTTGCCGGCCCCGCCCGCCTGGCAGATGCCGAAGGTGAAGACGCAGGCCTCGAAGGCGTTCGGCACGCCGGGCATCGGCCCGATCAGCGGATTGCCGTCCGGCGCATAGGGAATCGGTCCGTTGATGACGCGCGAAAGACCTGCCGTCCCCAGGATCGGCACGCGCTCGACCGCATCGTTCAGATACCATTCCAGTCTTTCGAGGTCGTCCGGGAAGAGCTGGAAGGAAAAATCCTCCGGCATCGGGTCATCAGGCCTCACCCAATGAGCGCGGCAGTTCTTCTCGTAAGGCCCGAGATTCATGCCATATTTCTCCTGGCGGAGATAATAGGAGGAGTCGACGTCGCGAAGGAGCGGCAGCTTGTGCCCGGCTTCCTTCGACCAGGCGGCAAGTTCCGGGATCTCGTCGAAAAGGACGTACTGATGGCTCATCACCATCATCGGCACGTCGCGGCCGAACATCTTCCCGACCTCGCGGGCATAATATCCGGCGGCGTTGACGACGTATTCGCAGCGGATTTCGCCCTGCGCCGTCTCGACCACCCATTCATCCCTTTCGCGCCGGGCACCGGTCACGGGACAGAAGCGGATGATCTTCGCGCCCATGTCGCGCGCGCCCTTGGCGAGCGCCTGAGTCAGCTGCGCCGGATCGATGTCGCCGTCATAGGGATCGTAAAGCGCGCCGGTCAAGTCATGCGTTTCGAGGAAGGGATAGCGGCTGCGCATTTCCTCGGGCGTCAATATATCGAGGTCCATGCCCTGGTAGCGGCCCATGCCGACGACGCGCTTGAACTCCTGCAGCCGCTCCTTCGAATGGCCGAGGCGGATGGATCCCGTCACATGATAATTCATCGGGTAATCGACGAGCGCTCCCAGGTCGCGATAGAGCGAAGCCGAATAGCGCTGCATGTTCATGATCGACCAGGATGAGGAGAAGGTCGGCACGTTGCCGGCCGCATGCCAGGTGGAGCCGGCCGTGAGCTCGTTCTTTTCAACAAGCACGCAGTCGGTCCAACCGGCCTTGGCAAGATGGTAGAGCGAGGAGGCGCCGACGGCTCCCCCACCAATGATCACGACACGTGCGTGAGACGGCAAATTGGACATGCTGGCTCCCTCTGTTACGGCGATCTTTGACGGGGAAGCCTGATGCCATCAAGCGCGGCGATTCAGCTTTATTGATCGAAGAATTCGATTAGATTGGCGGGAGGAGCAAGGAGCGACACAAATGCAGGTTGACCTGATCGAGACCTTTCTTGACCTGATGGAAACGCGCAGCTTCAACCGGACCGCCGAGCGCCTCAACATCACGCAATCCACGGTTTCTCATCGGGTGAAGGCCCTGGAGACGCAGTTCAACCGCAAGCTCTTCACCCGCAACAAGGGCGGAACCCTTCCGACCGCCGCCGGACTGCGCTTTCTCGATTATGCGAAAGCCTTGCAAAACCAGTGGCATGAGGCCACCCGTGCAGTCGCGAGTGCAGGCGCTCTGGAACGTTCGATGCGGCTCGGAATCCAGCACGACCTGGCCGAGACCATTGCCGGCCGCTGGGTCGCTGCGATCCGCCGCGACCTGCCGACAACCGAGATCTATATGGAGGCGGATTATTCGAACCAGATGAACCGCGATCTTGCCGCCGGGGAGCTGGATCTCGCGATCCTCTACACACCGCATTTCCTGCCCGACCTTCACTATGAACGGATCGGCGAACTGCATTACGTGCTGGTCAGCACCGATGCTTCCGAGATGGCCGGTGTGAAGCCTGAAACCTATATCCGTTCGAGTTACTCGCCGGCCTTCGACCGGGCGCACCGCCTGGCGCTTCCGCATCTTTCGGGAGCTTCGCTCGCCGCCGGCCAGAACATGGCCGTCACGGACCTGTTGCGCACGCTCGGCGGCGCAGCTTACGTGACGCAGGCGACTGCCGATCGGCTCGCCGACCGCGTTGCCGTCGTGGCCGACGCGCCGGTCATCCCGCAGACCGTCTATGCGGCAACGAGTCTCCGCACCCGCCATGCCCATCAGCATCGCAAGATCATCGGCGCAATGGAGGGGCTGCTGTCGGGGTTCGTGACCTAGACGTATCGGAAGCTTGCGGCGTCCCGGCCTCTCTCTGCGGTCGGAGCGATGAAGGCAGCTCACCGCTTGCTGAATTGCGCCTTCAATCGCGTGATATCCTGGGCCGTAATCCCTTGCGGATCGGTAACCGCCATCCAGGCGTCGATGTAGTGTTCCGGTGCGTAGACATGGCCGTAGCCCATCGGCGAGGTCGTCGCCAGCGCCATGTCGGCAAGCAGCTGCAGTCCGGTGACCACGGGAAACCAGCTCAGCGCCGGCGAAACGTCCGGCCCCCGCGGGGGCTTCATCCAGTCCGGCTCCCGGTAGAAGGAATGGGGATCGAAAAAGGTCACCGGATCGCTGGCATATTGCAGATAGACGATCCGCATCGCGCCCCAGCGCGCACCGGGAATGTCAAGCGCATTCTCCTGACTGGTGAAGCGGATGGCGGAGCTGTCGCGATAGCGCGGCAGCCAGGCGGTCGAGCCGGCGACGCGGTCGGCCGTCACCGAACGCCAGAGCGCGCTCGGAAACGGCGGTCCGCTCCAGAGCGCGCCCTGGAAGGGGTCGCTGATGACATCGAAGAGATCGACCGATCCTTGCGAATTCATCGCGCCAAGGCTGAGCCCGTGCAGATAGAGCTTGGGCCGACGATCCCTGGGCAGCGTCGTCCAGTAGCCATAGACCGCGTCGAAGAGAGCGTCGGCCGCTTCGGCACCATAGCCCGGCTCGACCAGCAGGGAGAGCCAGCTGGTGAGATAGGAATATTGCACGGCCACGCTCGCGACGTCGCCGTGAAGCAGATATTCGAGCGTATCGAGCGCCGCGGGGTCGATCCAGCCGGTGCCGGTCGGCACGACGACGATCAGCGACTTGCGCTCGAAGCCTCCGGCACGCTTCAGCTCCTCCAGTGCCAGCTTCGCCCGCTCCCGCGCGGTCTCGGCGGAATTAAGCCCGACATAGACACGCACGGGATCGGGAGCTGCAGCCCCGAAGAACGCCCCGATGTCGGCGCCGGTCGGGCCGGACGCGATGAACTGCCGTCCCTGCCGCCCGAGCTCGTCCCAGTGCACGAGCGACGCACCGCTCCCCGTCCTGGCGGGATCGGCAGGCGGTGCGATCTCGGGATCCATAAGTGCATCGAGTTGCTGGAAAGAACTGTCTGCGGCACGAAGCGCGAACTTGAAGATCACGCCGTTCGCAGCCGACCAGAACAGGGCGAGCGCCACCAGCCCGCCGAGAGCATTGGCGATCGGCCGCGTGAGGAAATATTGCAGCCATCGGGAAAGAACGCGAAAGGTCAGCCGGAACAGCCGCGCCAGGAGGACCAGGACGATGAACATGAGCACGGCTGTCAGGCCGAGCTGGAGCGGCTCGGCGCTCTCGATGGGCTCGAGGCCCATGATGTGCCGTACTGTGTTTTGCCAATGCGCCGCCTGCCACAGGAATACGGCCGCGGCCGCTATCGAAACGATCGCAGCGGCGATTTTCAAAGTTCGCGCGCGCCGCACCGTGGGCTCGGGGAGTTCGAAGAAGGACCAGAGCCAGCGCAGAAACACGCCGATCGCGTAGCCGGCTGCAAGGGAAAATCCGGAGATCACGGCCTGAATCAGATAGGGCCTGGGTATCAGACTCGGAGTCAACGAAACCGCAAAGAACAGAATGCCGACGAGGAGGCCGCTTGTGGAAAACGAACGCAGGAAGGTGGAGATGTGACGGTGCACCGGTCTCTGCAGGTCCGTCTGCTGAACGTGTTCCATGGCGGACTCCACTTCGCGCGCTGGCGGCAATGTCGCTTTCCGCCGGCGTGTAGTCAATTCCCGCTGGCCTGCTGCAAAGGACAAAAACGTGCAGAGGCACTGTCGAGGATTTTGCACCGGCAAGAGATGCGGGCATCAAAACGAAGTGATCGCAAATAGCAAGGATCGGAGGCAGACGTTTGGTATATTTAAGCCGGTAGTAGAGTCTGCCTGCGCCAAGGAGAAAAACCCATGACCGCGCCGCACCCCTCCAAGACCCATATCGGCAACCACAAACTGCATCCCGAAACGCTGATGCTGAATTATGGTTACGACCCCGAGCTCTCGGAGGGTGCCGTCAAGCCGCCGATCTTTCTCACCTCGACTTTCGTCTTCCACTCCGCCGAGGAGGGCCGTGACTTCTTCGACTTCGTCTCCGGTCGGCGCGAACCGCCCGCCGGTGTGGGTGCAGGGCTCGTCTATTCCCGCTTCAATCACCCGAACAGCGAGATCGTCGAAGACCGGCTCGCCATTTTCGAACGAGCGGAAGCCGGCGCGCTCTTTTCCTCCGGCATGTCGGCGATCGCCACGACGCTTCTCGCTTTCGTGCGGCCGGGAGACTCCATCCTGCATTCGCAGCCGCTTTACGGCGGCACCGAAACGCTGCTCGCCAAGACCTTTCTCAATCTGGGTGTCTCCGCGGTCGGCTTTGGCGATGGTACGGACGAGGCGGCCGTCAATGCCGCGGCTGAAGAAGCGATGAGCAAGGGGCGGGTCTCCGCGATCCTGATAGAGACGCCGGCCAATCCCACCAACAGCCTCGTCGACGTCGCGTTGATCCGGCGCATTGCCGAAAGAATCGGAGAAAGACAGGCGCATCGGCCGATCGTCGCCTGCGACAACACCCTGCTCGGCCCTGTCTTTCAACACCCGATCGAACATGGGGCGGATCTTTCCCTTTATTCCCTGACCAAATATGTCGGCGGCCATTCCGACCTGATCGCCGGCGCCGTTCTCGGCTCCAAGGCGCTGATCAGGCAGGTGAAGGCCCTGCGCGGCTCGATCGGCACACAGCTCGATCCGCATTCCTGCTGGATGATCGGCCGATCGCTCGAAACCCTGTCGGTGCGTATGGAAAAGGCAAACGACAACGCCCGCATCGTCGCCGAATTCCTGCGTGACCATCCCAAGGTCGAGCGGATCCATTATCTGCCGTTCCACGACGCGGACACGCCGGTCGGCCGTGTATTCGCCACGCAATGCACCGGCGCGGGATCGACCTTCTCCTTCGACATCGCCGGCGGCCAGGAGGCGGCATTCCGCTTCCTCAACGCACTGCAGATCTTCAAGCTCGCCGTCAGCCTCGGCGGTACGGAATCGCTCGCGAGCCACCCGGCGGCAATGACGCATTCCGGCGTGCCGATCGAGGTCCGCGCCCGGATCGGCGTGCTCGAATCCACGATCCGCCTGTCGATCGGCATCGAGCACCCGGACGATCTCGTCGCCGACGTCGCAAACGCGCTGACGATGATCTAGGCTGCTGCTGGAAATGTCGGGCCTGTTGTCGTTGACGGCGGTCAGCCGCTCGAAATCCTCCCGCACCATGCGGCGGCCGATGATGTGGGCCGGCGCGAGCGCCGCGGCATTCGATTTTAGGGGAAGATCGGGGTCAAGCCCTCGCCCGATGCGAAAGGACGTTGACGATATTGCCGAACGGATCGCGCAGAAAGAACCGGCGCACGCCCCAGCTTTCGTCGGTGATATCGTAGACGATCTCCGCACCGGCGGCCGTAGCGCGGTGATAGGTTTCGTTCACGTCATCCACCTCGATCGAGAGCGCCGGGACCGGCGTTCCGGACCCGCCTTCGGTGGCGAAACTCACCTGCGGCATGGCGGAGCGGCCAACCGCCGCAAATGTAACGATCCAGCCGTGATCCATCACCACCTCCAGGCCGAGCAGGTCCGCATAGAACCGCTGCGCCTGAAGCGGATCGGACACCTGAAGATTAGGAACGATGCGTCGTACTGTCATTCGACCCTCCCGATTGTCCGCTCCGATAGCGCCAGCTTGACGAGCGAGGCCGCGGCCGTCCCCGCCGTCTCCATATAGCTCGGATCACGGTGAAGCAGAACGACGGCGAAGCTGCCGTCGAGGAGCAACAGGACCTGCCGCGCGAGCGCTTCCGCCTCTAGGATCCCTTCTGCCTCGAACACCTGCCGGAGCCAGTCCTCGAATTTTTTCTTGTGCGCGGCGCCGATACGGATCGCCGGGTGCCCCGGCATGCCGGCGAGTTCGGCGGAGGTGCGCAGGAAGCCGCAGCCCTTCCATTTCGGCTGTCGGGCGACGCGGGCAAGATTGAGGAAGATGCCCTCGACTTTCGATGCCACCTCGCCTTCGGTTTCGCTGAACCATTTCCGGAAGTGCTTGAGGTTCGGCTGATCGCGCCCCTCGAGATAGGCGGCAATCAGGTCGTCCTTGCTTTTGAAGTGATAATAGAGCGTTCGCTTCGTCACGCCGGCCGCTTCGGCGACTGCGTCCACGCCGACGGCGCGGATCCCTTCGGCATAGAACAGCTTGGAAGCGGCGGAAACGATGCGTTCGCGTGTGTTCGGTGCCGTCGTCATGGGCTATGTATACCGACTAGTGAATATACATTCCTTTGTCGCCGACTTAGCCTCCACTCGTCAATACTTGATGGGAGACAATTCATGTCCGATACGGTTCTTATCGAAATTTCGGCCGGCATCGCCCTGCTTACCCTCAACCGGCCCGAAAAGCTGAATGCCCTCAACTACGAACTGATCGATCGACTTTTAGCCCTTCTCGACCGTGTCGAAATCGACGAGACGGTGCAGGCAGTCATCCTCACCGGCGCCGGCGATCGCGCCTTTTCCGCAGGCGGCGACATTCACGAATTCGCCGGCAGCGTGGCCAAAGGCGTGAACGCCGCCGGCCGCGATTTTGTCCGGCGGGGGCAACAGCTGACGCATCGCCTGGAGGCTTTTTCGAAGCCTGTGATCGCTGCTGTTAACGGTCTCGCCTATGGTGGCGGCTGCGAGATGACCGAAGCGGTGCATCTCGCGATAGCCAGCGAGCGGGCTCGCTTTGCCAAACCGGAAATCAAGCTTGCCATGCCGCCGACATTCGGGGGTACGCAGAGACTGCCTCGCCTTGCAGGGCGAAAGCGTGCGCTCGAGCTGCTCCTGACCGGGGACGCATTCTCGCCCCAACGCGCGCTGGACATAGGGCTCGTCAATGCCGTCGTGCCGCATGATCAGCTGATCGCCTCGGCCCGAGCGCTTGCCGATCGCATCATCCGCCATTCCCCTCTTGCCACCGCCGCCATCATCACGGCCGTGACGCGTGGTCTCAACATGGCCATCGGAGAAGGTCTGCTTTGCGAAAGCGAGCAATTCGCACGATTGGTTCCGAGCCATGATCTCAAGGAAGGGCTTGCCGCCTGGAGAGAGCGGCGAGAGCCACGCTATGCCGGGCGCTGATCCGGTTCTTCAAAACGACCCGGTTCCGCACGGAGAACCGTTCGTCACTTTTCCAGGAGTGTTCTAAATTCGCGCGAAGCCGAGCACGAAAAGGGCGAGCGCGCCTGTCGAAGCGAAGGTGCGCACGTGGTTCCAGCGGACCCAGTCGGTCAGGTATCGCTGCTGCCAGAGCTCGGCGGCTGCCTGGCCGGCAGGGGCGGCCGCAAGCGCGTCGTTCAGCGGAACATTGATCGCGACCGTCACCGCGAGCGTGCCTACAAGGTAGACGAGACCGCCGGCTGCCAGCAGATAACTCCCCTGCCCGCCCCAGATGAAGGCCATGACGAGGAGGATCAGGCCAAGCAGCGCCGTACCCATGAAGGCGGAGAGAAACAGCGGGTTCTGAATGACCACGTTGATGGCGTTCATCGCGGCGACCCCCTGATCAGGCGGGAGCCGCGACAGCGCCTGCATGATGCAGACCGAGAAGACGAAGAAGAGCCCGGCCATCAGACCGGATCCGATAGCGGCGGCAAAAGCCAGCGCAGGAACAAGGGCAACCATCGCGGCACTCCAGACGGGAACGAAGCCGCTTCGGGCCGCTTCCCTCGTTTCAGACTCGAGGCAGCGTCGACGAAAGCCAGCCGCCCGCAAAGCCGGCCCTTCTCAACCCATGGCTGAATGCCGGAATGCTGCGCGTCAGTTCCCAAATCAGGCCGCTTCTCCAGTTCTCGATCATCATGACCACGAGCCCCTGGTCAAGCCCGACGATTCTGTCGTCCACCCAACCCTCGGGGCCGTCCCCAGGCAGGCTGGGATTGAAGCCGCCGGGAAGGCAACCCTCCTTAACGAGCGCGGGATAATGCGACACCAGGTGGGAAAGGCTGCCGAGACACGCGTCCGGCTCGAACGGCAGGCCGGCGAGCGACGCCCATGGAACAAGCGTACCGTCATCGGCGCCGAATGGTGCGCCGCGTGCCTCGTAGCCGAGCAATCTCTGCCGCCGCCCGCCGCGAAGCCGCAGCCAGCCTTTCGGCGCGTGGCAGGCGCTGAAGCCCCATAGATGGCTGCAGTAACCCGCGAAGCCATGGGGATTTTCTTCGGCGTGGGCGCGCTGCAGCCTGATGGCCCGCCGGGAGTTTTCGAAATAGTCGCTATCCCTTTCACGCATCCCCCGGTCGCGAAGGCCGCGAAAATCGATCCAGGCCTGCGGAAACAGGTGCACGAAGAGCGCGCCGGCGTGAAGATGCGCCACCCCGTCGAGCGTGAGCCATTCATGCGCCGCGGTGTAGGCGTCGTAGTTCTGCGGCATGATCGGTCGTGTCGGCGATCCCAGTGCCAGGACATAAAGGAGCAGCGCCTCGCTGTAGCCCCGCCAGCGGTGTTTCAGGAAGCGCCCCGGCGGCCGCCAGCCCATTGTGACGGTATCGCCGCCATTGAGCGCCCAGTTCCAATCGGCCCGTTCATAGAGAAACGCCGTGAGGCTCCTGATCTCCCTCTCCTGCCCGCCCGAGCCGGAAAAATAGGCCGCTGCGGCCAGGGCACCGGCAAGGAGCAACGCGGTGTCGATCGTGGAGAGTTCGCTGCGCCAGGCACGCTCTCCCGACCGCATATCGAGGAAATGATAATAGAAGCCGCGATAGCCGCTTGCCCGTACGTCGCTCTCCTGCCGGCTCGCCGCGAAGAATGCGAGGGTGGCCAACACACGCCGGGCTGCCTCCGCCCGCCCGATCCAGCCGCGCTCGACCGCGACCGGATAGGCTGCCAGTCCGAAGCCGGTGGCGGCGATGCTCGACGGAGAACCCTCGCGCGAGGTGTCGGCCACCAGACCGGTTGCCGGATCGGAATGACGAAGAAAGTAGCCGAACGCCGCGCGCTGCAGCCGGTCGACGCATGCGATATCCGAGTTCCAGCTCGAGTGAAACATGGTGGCCTATTGTTCGATGAGGTTGGTGACATTGCGGCGGGTGGCGCAGCCCTTGCCGCGATCACCGAATATTGTAGGCTCGCGTCGCGCCAGCCGTCGCGGATTTCCAATCCTGTGGTACATTCATCGAATTACATCGGCCCGGAGGCCGAGGCCGGTTTTACGGCAAATCGCGGTGCCCGGGATAGAGGGGCAGAACGCCCGACGCGTGATCCACGATGATTGGCTGATGCGATGTTAGGCACGATAGCATTGATCCTGGCTCTGAGCGGGAGCCCGATACAGTCGGCAGCCATGGCCGCCGACGTGGACGTGGAGCTGTTGCTGGCTGTCGACATGTCGGGTTCGATGGACATGGAGGAGGCGCGCGTGCAGCGCTCCGGCTATCTGCAGGCGCTGCGACACCCGGATTTCATCAATGCGGTCCAGGGCGGGCTCCTCGGGCGGATCGCAATCGGCTATTTCGAATGGGCAGGGCTGGTAAACGAGGCCTCCGTCGTAAACTGGCAGGTGATCGAAAATGCTGCCGATGCCGAAGCCTTCGCCGTCAAGCTGGAGGCGCGGCCGATCGGGACGCGGCGCGGCACCTCGATCTCCAACGCGATCCTTTTCGGCACGAGCCTCATCGATTCGAACGCCTTTTCGGGTGCGCGACGGGTCCTCGACATCTCCGGTGACGGACCGAACAATACCGGGCCGCCGGTCACGCCTGCCCGCAACGATGCCGTATCGCGCGGAATCATCATCAACGGGCTTGCGATCCTCATCCGCCCGTCGGTCTCGACCGGGCCGCTCGACCAGTATTACGCCGAATGCGTCATCGGCGGCCCCGGCTCCTTCGTCCTGCCCGTCCATGAGCCCGAGGATTTCGCGATCGCAATCCGCCAGAAGCTTATCCTGGAAGTAAGCGACCTCACTCCCGCGCCGGCGCTCCGCCTTGCAGCCGGCGAAGCCGCGGCAGACTGCATGATAGGCGAGAAGCTGCGGCCCGGTTTTCTCGACAGGGTCTACCCGGAGCTGGATCGCTAGATGTGAGGAGCG